>CAZVIK010000001.1:0-9422 GCA_964627045.1 uncultured Solibacteraceae bacterium
GAAAACGGCGCCCGGAAGGGTGCGCATCCCCAAGGACCCCGACGACCGCATTGAGGGGGAAGACGTACTGCTCGTCGTGCACCTCGTGGACACCGGGTTCACGGCGCGTTACCTGCTACAGACGCTGGCCGGGAGGGGGCCCAATTCCCTGGCCATCTGCACGCTGCTAGACCGCACGGCGAGCCGAATTGTGCAGGTTCCGGTGGAATTCCGTTGCTTCGAGATTCCAGACCGCTTCGTGGTGGGCTGCGGGCTGGACTACCGGCAGCTGTACCGCAACCTGGACTACATCGCCGTCATGAAGCCGGATTGACGGGTGTGCGCCCCGGCGGCCGTCACGCCTGCCGGCGCGACCGGCTGCGGGATAATGGACTATCTCCAAGGAGGACGGTATGCCGAGTGCGACGGACGCGTATGTCGACCAACGCCGGGAGGCGCTGCTGGCGGAACTGATCGAGTTCCTGCGTATCCCCAGCATCAGCACCCTCGCCGAACACCAGGCGGACATCGGCCGCTCGGCGGAGTTCGCCGCCAACGCCATGCGGACCGCGGGGTTGGAGAATGTCGAGATCATCGCCACCGCCCGGCACCCGCTGGTGTACGCCGACTGGCTACACGCTCCGGGCAAACCCATCGTTCTGTGCTACGGCCACTACGACGTGCAGCCCGTGGACCCAATCGACGAGTGGCATACACCGCCGTTTGAGCCGGCCCTGCGCGGCGGCAATCTATACGCGCGCGGCTCTTCGGACGACAAAGGACAGCTTTACACCCATATCAAGGCGGTGCAGGCACTGTTCGCGGCCGGCGGCAAACTGCCGGTGAACGTGAAGTTCCTGCTGGAAGGGGAGGAGGAAGTCGGCGGCGAATCGGTGGCCCGTTTTGTGGCGGAATCCAAGGAGAAGCTGCGCGCGGACGTGGCGTTGGTGTCCGATACGGCGATGTATGCCGAGGGCATGCCCAGTCTTTGCATTGGCCTTCGCGGACTGGTGTACATGGAAGTCGAGGCCCAGGGGCCTTCGCGCGATCTGCATTCAGGCCATTACGGCGGCGCCGCGCCGAACGCCGTGTTCGCCCTCATCGAGATGCTCTCCAAGGCCAAGGACTCCGACGGGGTCATCCGGATTCCCGGAATCTACGACGACGTCGAGCCGCCTGCGCCGAGCGAGGCGGACTGCTGGGCCCGATTGCCCTTCAGCGAGAAGGAGTTCCTGGAGCGCGAGGTCGGCTCGACGGCGCTCACCGGCGAGCCCGGTTATTCGGTCCTGGAACGCGTCTGGGCGCGGCCGACATTCGAGGTCCACGGGATTCGCGGCGGCTTCACCGGCGAAGGCGCCAAGACGGTGATCCCGGCGCGCGCCACCGCGAAGGTGAGCATCCGCCTGGTCGCCAGCCAGCGGCCCGAGAAGGTAGTGGCGGCATTCCGCGACTTCGTCCGCGCCAATACACCGGCCGGGGTGCGCGCCGAGGTCCGTGTGTTGAGCGCCTCTCCGGCAGTGCTGGTGAAGCCGGATCATCCGGCCATCGCGGCGGCGGCCGAGGTTTTCTCCCGGGTCTTCGGAAAGCCGACCGCCTTCATCCGCACCGGCGGCTCCATCCCGATTGTCGGCGATTTCGCCAAGCACCTGGGCATTCCCACTGTGCTGATGGGGTTCGGGCTGCCGGACGACGGCCTCCACGGTCCCAACGAGAAGTTCTGCCTGGAGAACTTCTACAACGGCATCAAGACCGTGGCCCGTTTTTTTGAGGCCTACGGGCGGTAGGGACGGGCCTTTGTCTCAACACGACAAGATCGTCCGGTCGGCCGGCATCGTTTCCATCTCGGTGCTGGCCAGCCGGATCAGCGGGCTGGTGCGCGAGGTCCTCATGGCGCGGCTGTTCGGCGCGGGAATGGCCTACGACGCCTTCCTGCTCGGCTTCCGCATTCCCAATCTAACGCGAGACCTGTTCGCCGAAGGGGCCTTGTCTTCCGCGTTCATCCCGACGTTCACACACTACCTGACGACCAAGAGCAAGCAGGAGGCCGCGGCGCTTGCCAATTTGGTGGCGACCGCCGTGATCCTCGTCGTCGGACTGTTCTGCGCCCTGGGAATGGTCTTCTCACCCGAACTGGTGCGACTGCTGGCCCCTGGCTTCGTGCAGGTGCCGGGCAAGTTCGAACTGGCCGTCGCGATGACGCGGATCATGTTCCCGTTCCTGCTGGTGGTGGCGCTGGCCGCCCAGGCCATGGGGATTCTGAACGCCTGCAACCAGTTCGCTGTGCCGGCGATGTCGTCCACATTCTTCAACATCGGTTCGGTAGTCTTCGGGCTGCTCTTGGGGTTCTGGGCCGGGCCGTGGGTGGGTCTTGAGCCCATCACGGGTATGGCTTACGGCATCGTGCTCGGTGGCATGCTTCAGTTGGTCTGGCAACTGCCGAGTTTGCGGCGGCTCGGATTCCGGTTCCGGCCGCAATGGCACTGGTCGCATCCCGGTTTGCAGCAGATCGTGCGGCTGATGGGTCCGGCGATTCTGGGGAACGCGGCGGTGCAGATCAACGTGATGGTGAGCACGAACTTCGCCTCCACCATCAGCGACCCGGTGAGGGGGGCGGACGGGCCGGTGAGCTGGCTCGCCTATGCCTTCCGGTTCATGCAACTCCCGCTGGGCTTGTTCGGCGTCGCGATCGCTTCGGCCACGCTTCCCGCAATCTCAAGGAGTTCTTCGCTCGGAGACATCGACGGATTCCGCCGCACTCTATCGCGGTCGCTGGGCATGGTGTTCCTGCTGACGATTCCTTCCTCGGTCGGCCTGATCGTGCTTGGCCGCAGCATGATCGGGGTGATCTATGAAGGCGGCGAATTCGGTTCCTACGACACGCAGCAGACGGCGCTGGCGCTATCCTGCTACGCCATCGGCCTGGGCGGATATTCAGCGCTGAAAGTGCTCACGCCGGCATTATACGCGTTGCACGACGCCCGCACGCCGATGTTGATCAGCCTCGGCTCGATCGTCATCAACTTTGGCGTGGCCGAAGCCATGGTTCGCAGCCGGACGCTCGGCCACGCGGGTCTGGCGATTGCCACCAGCGCCGTGGCGACGTTCGCGTTTGTCGCCCTATTCTGGATTCTCCGGAACCGCATCGGAGGAATTCACGGCAGGGCGCTGCTGGCGAGCGTGCTGGAAATCGCCTTCGCCTCGGCCGTCATGGGGCTGGCGGTGCTGCTCTCCAGCCGGGCGGTTGAGTTCTACTTCGGGGCTTCCCGCTGGGCGCGGCTGGCCGACCTGGCGGTGTCGATTCCGGTCGGCGTGGCCGCCTTCTACACCGTTTGCCGGCTGACACGTGTGGCCGAACTGGAGATGGCCGTTGGGGCGATGCTGGGGCCGCTGTCAGGATGGCTCTCGCGCTGGCGTGCTAAAATTTGAGAACGCATGGCGCCGGAGCTGAAACGGATCGTCCGGCTGCAAGATCTTGACAGTCAAATCAGGGAATTGCAGCGCGAGATCGCTACTTTACCGAAGCATATCTCCGAGATCGAACGCACCCTCGAAGGTCACCTTCGCAAACTGGAGGCCGACAAGGCCGCCCTCGCCGCCAACCAGAGGGAACGAAAGAACATCGACGGCGAGATTCAATCCCAGGAACAGAAGGCCTCCCGCCTGAAGGACCAGATGATGGAGGCCAAGACGAACGATCAATACCGGGCCTTCCAGAAGGAGATTGAGTTCTGCCAGAAGGAGATTCGCCGTTGCGAGGATCGAATCCTGGCTCTGATGGAGGAGTCCGAGCCGCTCGACCAGAACGTTAAGGGGGCGCAGGTCGCGCTGGAAGAAGAACGGCGGAGGGTGGAGGCGGAAAAGGAGCAGGCCCGCGCCCGCACCGCCGCCGATGAGAGCGCGTTGGCCGATCTGAACGCCGAACGGGGCGCGCTGGTCGGGGAGATCCCGGCCTCCATCTACACCTCCTACGAGCGCATCCGGGCCAAGCGGGGCGGATTGGCAGTGGCCGACGCCACCGAGGGGCGATGCTCGGCGTGCCACTTGTCGCTGCGCCCGCAGTTTTTTCAGGAACTTCGCTCCGGGCAGGGTGTGATGTTCTGCGAGAGTTGCGGAAGGATCCTGTTCTATAACCCGCCGGTCAGCTTCGAGGACCTTGCCGCCGCCAGTCCGCAAGCGGACTGATCAAACCCCGTTCTTTCGGAGAGACCTCGCCGGCGGACGTAGCGCCGCCCGCGAGCGGAAGGCAGCAACCTCGTCGAGCCCGCGAATCCCGCCGCGCGCGCCGTAGGCAGTGCAATTGAGCGCCGCCATGGCGTTGGCGAACTCCAGCGCATCCCGTAGCGGCCACCCTTGGAGGACAGCGTAACAGAACGCGCCGTGAAACACGTCGCCTGCGCCCGTGGTATCCAAGCACTCGACGACGTACCCCCGGGCGTGGACGAACCGGCCGTCGCAAAGGGCCAGCGCCCCCTCGCCGCCCATGGTCATCCCCGCCACTTTCATTCCAAACTCGCGATGGATCGCCTCCAATGCGTCGAATGGGTCGGGGAGGCCGGTCCAGGCCGCCGGAAACTCCGAACTGGCCATTAAGAAGTCCGTGTTGGCGAGGACCGTGTCCAAGCCCGGATAGACCGTATCCACATCCATGGTTACGGGAATCCCGTGCCGCCGCGCCAGGGAAGAGGCGAAGGCTGCCGCTTCCGTATCGTGCGCGTCCAGGTGCAGGAGGCTTGCCGATGCGATCAGCGCCGGGGGTACCTCGGAGGGGTCGATGCGCAACGCGTCCGGCCTCCGCGCGAAAACGGTCCGCTCGCCGCTGGACTGATCGATCACGATGCAAGCCGACTGGTTCGGGCAGTCGCGGCGGTGCAGGAGGTGATCGACGTTGATGCCGCTGCGCCGCAGGCTTTCGATCTGGATTCGACCGCCTTCGTCGTCGCCGACGGCGCCCAGGTAGGCCGCGCGCAAGCCGAGGGCCGCGCATGCCGCCAGCGCCGTGGCCGTCTCGCCGCCGGTGGACACCAGTTCTTCCCGATAGCGGACCTTTCCCCCACAAGCCGGATAGTGCGGGACGAGGATCAGCCGGTCGGTGGCGTTCAGTCCAACTCCGACCACGTCGAATCTGGGCACAGGAGGCCATTATACCCGTGCGCGCGCCGGGCCAGCGGAACCCGGGCGGCGCCGGAAGTTAACTTTGGTTAGCATGGTATTATTACCACGGTTAGTAACGGTTATAGGCGGTCTGGCCAGCTATTTTCCGGGAACACCCTCCAAGCGTTGACACCGCTCCTTGTTTATGACAGTATCCCATCAAAGATGTTTAATTATCCAGGTAGGTCAGTATGACTCGTGTCAAGACGGTGCCAATTCTCGCGGCGGCCAAAGTGGCGGGTATCTTGTATTTCACGTTGGGCGCCGTGGCTGCATGCCTTGGAATGATCGGCGTGGTTGTCTTTTCCACCGACTCGCCGGTGGTGACCCTCGTCGCGTTGCTGGCGCTCCCCTTCGTGGCGGGGATCGTGGGTTTGCTCGGAACCGCGGTCGCATGCTGGATGTACAACCAGATCGCAGGGTGGGGCGTGTCGGCGATGGTCGAACTTGAGGAAGCGCCCGCGGCGGGCGAGGCCGTTCGAGAAGAGTACGAGATGGCCGGGCCCGAGCCTGAGCGTCCCGAAGTGCTCTCACCCGGCCTGGCGGCGGTGCCGCGCACCGACCTGCGCCCCGTGGGGGTGTACCGGATCAAGTTGAGCCGGGCGGCGCGGGAGCGGACCAAGTCCGGTTCATTTTCGGCCGACGAGTTGGGCGCCGAATGGGCCGATATCCGGAACCACGGCGCGCGTTCCACGCGAACCGCCGGCATTAGTCTGTACCATCTGGAGCGCCCCGACGCCGGGGGAAAGCCGGAGTTTCGCTGGGTTGCCAACCTCCCGGATTGCACGCTGCAACCCGGGGAGGTCCTGCGCATCCACGCCGGCCAACCTCGACCTTTGTCGCTCTTGAAGCCTGAGGACCGCGCGGGAGCCCACTGGCATTCCTTCACGGGCCACGACGAACTGATTTGGAACGACGCGGACGGCGACTCGGCCACCCTATACGAAGCGGCTGAAAAAGAAACGCTTGACTCGGCTTCCTTCCCGGCGAATCCTCCGCGCGGAGCTGCGCTCGAGCGCGACGGCGACCGCCTAGCGCTGGTCAAGACGGTCGCGGCGGCCCGCTAACGCGAGCGGCGGCTCTCCAGAGGCGTGGAGACATCTTGTGAACCAAGACAACGGCCGGGGTCACCCGGCCGTTATCGTAGTCGTTCCACCTAACCTAGAACTCGCATGGCCCAAGCGGCCATTCCTACGCGTGGTGGTGCTCCCAATCGACCGGGCGCGTCCAGCCCAAGTTGACGGGCAACTCCTGCATCGGCCCCATCCACTGGAGTTCGCGCTCGATGTCGCCGTGCATGCGATACTTGCGCACTTCCGCCGCGACAGTGGTGTTGCCCCGGATGTCGATCTTCGACAGGTCCGCCTGGCCGATCCCGACCTCGCCGGAGTACTTCAACCACCCAAGCCAACTTGCGTCCACGCCCATCAGTTCGGCACCCACGCGGTCGATGGCCACGTAGTCCGTTGACGCCAGGCTCACGCGGTGCGGCACCGGGGTGCCGCTGGACGGTCCGTTACCCTCCATCCCCTCGAAGCCGTCGATCACTGTGGCGCCCCAATTCTTGGACAGGAACTGCGCAGTGAGGAAGAAATTGTAGTTGCTCTGGCGGATGCCCGCGTGATACCGTCGCTTGTCATTCCAACGCGTGGTCTCTTTCGGCGCATTGTGCAAAGGCGCGCCGACCACCATGTTCTTGATCGACAACGTAACGACAGCCACGTTGTGGGTCTTCAGCATGGCCGTTCCCAACACGAACGCGTCGGGGTCCATCAGGCGCGCGGCCAGCCGGACGGGTACCACGTGCAGGTTGAAATCCAGCAGCGGCTGCAACACGTACTTGGCCTCCGTGTTGAAATCCAGGAGGCTGACTTTCTGCTTCCGGTACTCGGCGACCACCGCCGGGTACTTGAAGTTCTCGAATCCCGTCATGGTGTCGCCCGCCGAGGATTCGGCGATCATGATCGGGCCCTTGAAGCGCGGCGCCAGGTAGTCGAGGATGCCTCGCAGGGCGTCCGCATGCGTGGCGCCAAGCTGGTTCGTGGTGGTGACGTTGTTCGGCTTGATGATGACGTACTTCTTCTTCTTCAGCTTCGGCTTGATCTGGTCGTCGATTGCCAGCAAGGACTCGTAGACGTTCTTGCGGCGGTCCTCCCCCTTGACGAGCGACACCGTGGACCGCGTGGCCAGACCGGGGAACGGATCCGGGTGGCCGGTCATCATCTGGTTTCCGCCGCGCTTCGGCGCGGCCGGCTTCGGTGCTTCAGCGGGAGGCTGTTGGGCTGAGGCGATCCGGGCCCCAAGCCGTGCGCTGGCCGCCAGGCCTGCCAGATGGAAAATGGTTCTCCGCGAAACGTACCCGGACATTAGTTCTCCTCTCGTACTTTTAGGAAAAATCCCTCTCCTACGAAGAGTATGCGGGCGAAAACGAAGCGTTGTCAACCGCGCGATGTAAACACAGCCGAGCCACCTACACGGCACCGGGCCGTTGGGTATAATGGCCTACAATTCGTTCGACGGAGGAACATGTGAAACGCTTGATCCGACTCGCCGTAGCGGCAACCGTGTTTGCCGGAATACTCCCGTGGATCGCCTGCGCTCAGCAGCCCAAGCTGCGGGATCCAGATGTCATCTATGTGCCAACACCCCAGGACGTCGTCGACGCCATGCTGAAGCTTGCCGGCGTGCATAGCGGAGACGTGGTATACGACCTTGGGTGCGGGGACGGCCGCCTGGTGGTGACCGCGGCGAAAAAGTACGGTGTGCGCGGCGTGGGGATCGATATCAACCCTGTGCGCGTTCAGGAAGCGCTCGAAAACGTCAAGCAGAACGGCGTCGGCAACCTGGTCAGCATCAAGAATGAAGACCTCTTTGAAGCCAACATCAGCGAGGCGTCTGTGGTGACCTTGTACCTGCTGACCTCGCTCAACATCAAGCTCCGTCCGAAGCTGTGGAAGGAACTGAAGCCCGGCACGCGCATCGTTTCGCACAGCTTCGACATGGGCGACTGGAAGCCCGAGAAGACCGAACAGGTCGATGGCCGGACCATCTACCTCTGGCGGGTTCCGGCGAATGCGGCGCCATAGCCCGCCTCGTCAAAGCCAGATTTGATGCCGGCCGAGCAGATTCTGTCGCGCGGCGCGAAAGAGTTTACGGGCGTCAAATGAGGCCTCTACCGTATAATGGGGCTCTGGGAAGTCGAACGTAAGAAGACTGGGAGAGGGGAATCCATGAAGACTCGTGCATCTCGACGCAACTTTCTCGCTGCGGGGCTGACGCTGCCCGTGGCCGGCGTGGCGGCAACCTCCGTTGCGAATTCGAATCTCGCAGCGCCCGCGGCATCGCTCCAATCTGGCGGCGGGCTCACCTACAGGACGCTGGGCAAGACCGGCCTGAAGGTGACCAGCGTCGGCTTCGGCTGCATGATCACCTCCGATCCGAGCGTGATCGAGCGCGCCGCCGACATGGGTATCACCTACTTTGACAGCGCCCGCGGCTACCAGAACGGGAACAACGAGCGCATGGTTGGCGCGGCGCTAAAGGCCAAGCGCAAAGGACTGGTGCTCTCCACCAAGACCCAGGCGCGCGACGCCAAGACCGCGATGGAACACCTGGAAACCAGTCTGAAGGAACTCGGAACCGACTGGGTGGACATCTGGTACCTGCACGCGCGCAGCAACATGTCGGAAGTGACCGACGAGTTGATGGAAGTCCAGCAGAACGCCAAGAAACAGGGCAAGATTCGTTTTGCGGGCGTCAGTACGCACGCCGGCCAGGCGACGCTGATACCGGCGCTGGTGAAGACCGGCAAGATCGACGTCGTTCTGACCGCCTATAACTTCTCCCTCGAGCCGGATATCGAAAAGGCGATGAACGCCGCCGCCCAGGCGGGCGTGGGCATCGTGGCGATGAAGGTGATGGCGGGCGGGTTCCGCCGGCTGGCTCCCGGCGACAAGAACGCCGAAGTCCTGAAGCGTCCGGGCGCGATGCTGGCCGCTCTGAAGTGGGTGCTCAACAACCCCAACGTCGCGACCACCATTCCGAGCATGACCGACATGGATCAGCTCGACGAGAACTTCAGGGCGATGACCGAGCGGCTCAACGCCGACGACAAGAAGGTGCTGGCGGCGCAACTGGAGCACATCCGGCCGCTGTATTGCCGCACTTGCGGCGAGTGCGACAGCGCCTGCAAGCACGGCCTCCCGGTGGCCGACATGGGGCCATCCAAATTTAACCCGGGGGGTACGGCCAGTTCCCCCGGGGCCCCTCGGTTTTAAAAATTTTCCCGCACA
>CAZVIK010000001.1:9432-85222 GCA_964627045.1 uncultured Solibacteraceae bacterium
AGGGGTACGGCCAGTTCGCCCTGGGACGCGAGCGATTTAAAGAATTGCCGGAGCATCTGCAATCGGTCCGGTGCCAGGACTGCTCCGGTTGCACGGTGAGCTGCCCCCACGGGGTCAGCGTGGTATCGAGATTAACGAGGGCACAGGAGGTTTTTGCATGAACTCATCATCCCGTCGTAGTTTTCTAGGGGCCGGGCTGGCGCTGCCGGCCCTGGCTTCCGTCAATCCAAGCGCGAGTCCCATTCCGGAGCCGGCCGCTTTGGCCGCCGGTCCGAAACTCATTTACGGCACTTTAGGAAAATCGGGTCTGAAGATCACAAGGCTGGCCTTCGGTTGCATGACCACGTCGGACCCGACGGTCATCGAGCGCGCCGCCGACCTCGGCATCAACCTGTTCGACTCGGCCCGCGTCTATCAGGGCGGAAACAACGAACGCATGGTCGGCACGGCCCTGAAGCGGTTCCGCGACAAGGTCTACATCACCAGCAAGACGCAGGCCAAGGACAAGGCGCAGGCGCTGGCCGACCTCGACACCAGTCTTCGCGAACTCCAGACCGATCACCTGGACATTTGGTACCTGCACAGCCGTAGCACCGTGTCGTCGATCAACGACGGCCTGCTGGAGGCGCAAAACGAGGCCAAAAAGGCGGGGAAGATCCGGCTGGCCGGAATCAGCTTCCACGGCGGCCACACCGAGGTGATGCCGGCGTTCCAGAAGATGAACCACTTCGACGTGTTCCTCATCAGCTACAACTACGCCATGGGAAACACGATCGACCCGTTGATCGAGAGCGCCCGCAAGGCCGGAATCGGAATCGTCGCCATGAAGGGGCTGGCTGGTGGAGTGAAGCCCACCGTGAGATCTTACGTCGTCGATCCCGCCAAGTTGAACCTGTTGAACCAGGAAGGCGCGCCGGTCGCGGCTCTGAAGTGGGTGCTGAAGAACCCGTACGTCGACACCATCATCCCCAGCATCACGGATATGGACCAGCTCGACCAGAACATCCTGGCGATGTCGGCGCCTTACACCGAGCGCGACGGAAAGCTGCTCAACGCGCGACTGGAGGAGATCAAGCACTGGTACTGCCGCATGTGCGGCTCCTGCGAAGGCAAGTGCGCCAAGGGCCTTCCGGTGGCCGACATGCTCCGCTACACCATGTATGCCGAGAACTATGGCCAGTTCGCCCTGGGTCGCGATCATTTCCGCGAGCTTCCGGCGGAGGTCGCCGCGGTTCGCTGCGCAGACTGCTCCTCCTGTTCGGTACAATGCCCGAATGGCGTGCAGGTGGCCTCGCGCCTCGCCCACGCCCAGGAGATGTTTGGATGAACCGTCTCGCCTATTGCGCCATTCTCGCCGGGCTCACCGCGTTGGTTTGTTCGGCTCAGATGCCCGTTCCCGACTGCAAGCTCGCCCCCGGCTGGACCCAGCAGGGAGAGCTTCGCAGCTTCGTCGCCGACAATCTGTTCGAGTACATGGACGGGAACGCCGAAGGTTACCTGATCTATAGTTTCGAGCAGATGAAAGGCGTCAACTGCATCCAGGGCGGTGTGACGCTTACCTTTGACGTGTCCGAGATGGCCGACCGCGAATCTGCCTACGGCATCTTCATGTCCAACCGCGACCCCAAGCAGCCGGTGGAAAAACTCGGGACGGCTGCGCAGATCCAACCTCGGCGCGGGACTTTCGTGAAAGACAAGTACTACGTCGAGATCGCCGCCAATCCCGAGGGCGACCACACCAAGGTGCTGCGCGCCTTCCTGGGCGAAATGGAGAAGAAGGTTCCCGGAAGTTCGGATCTTCCCCCCATACTGACCTGGTTCCCGCGGGAGAAACTGGACGAGTCCACTTTGCGGCTGGTGCCGCAGAGCGTTCTCGGTCTGGGTATCCTGCGGCGCGGCTACCTGGGCCAGTACGAGTACGGCAAAGGCTTTATCGTAACCGAGGCCTCCCCGGAGGCCGCCGCCGCTGTCATGCAGAAGGCCATCGCGCGCTTCAAGGAGACCAAGCCCGTCCAGGTCGGCGACGAGGCTTTTCAATTCACGGACAAGTATCTTGGGCGGCTCTGCTTCTTCCGCAAGGGCCGCTACGTCGGCGGTTTCGCCAACGTGACCGAGCCCACCGATCCGGTGGAAGCGGCCAAGGTGCTGGCCTCTAAGATCCAGTAGGATTCCAGCCGGGGACCCGCCGGACGGCCTGTCCGCGGGTCCCCGCCAGCATCTCCACCACGCTCCGGCGCAGCACCGGGTGCTGTAGCGCGGGCGCCAGATCCGCCAAAGGCTCCAAAACGAAGCGCCGCTCGTGCATCCGTGCGTGCGGGATCGTCAATTCATCGTCGTTCATCACGAAGCCGCCAAACAGAACGATGTCGATGTCGATCGAACGCGGGCTATTGTCTCCCTTGCGCCGCCGTCCTAACTGCCGCTCGACCTTCTGGCACCGCGCCAGCAGTTGCCGGGGAAACAGGTCGGTCTCGATCTCCGCCACCAGGTTCAGAAACCAACCCCGCCCCGTTACTCCTTGCGGTTCGGTCTCGTAGGCCGGGGAGACGCGCGCTACGCGCAGATCCGGCGCGGAAAGCAATGCGAGCGCGCGCGCCAGGTTTCCTTGCCGGTCGCCCGTGTTCGATCCAAGCGACAGATATGCCGTCCTCACGGGGTCACCTCCCCCGGGGCTGCCGTCGCGGGCTTCCCCGCGAACGAGCGAGCGCCATCACCCTGATCCATGGCCCGTCGCGGAGCATTGGTCAGAACAGCGTTCGCTGCGGCGCGCGAGGGCGCCGCGGGACCTGGAAATAGTCGAAGGCACGGTCGGTTGCCACGCGGCCGCGCGGGGTGCGGTCGATGAAGCCGAGTTGAATCAGGTAGGGCTCGTAGACCTCTTCGATGGTGTCGGGTTCTTCGTCGATGGAGGCCGCCACCGTGTTTAAGCCCACGGGACCCCCGGCGTACTTCTCCAGGATGGTGAGCATGATCTTCTGGTCCATCTCGTCGAGCCCGAAACGGTCCACTTCCAGGAGATCGAGGGCCGTCCGGGCGATATCCGCCGTGATCACGCCGTCGGCGCGCACCTGCGCGTAATCGCGTACGCGGCGAAGCAGCCGGTTGGCGATGCGCGGAGTGCCCCGGCTGCGGCGCGCGATCTCTTCGGTTCCGCCCCGCTCGATGGAGACGTTCAATAACCCCGCCGACCGTGATACGATCTGCCGCAACTCCTCGGCGTCGTAATGATTTAGCCGCAGCACCAGCCCGAACCGGCCGCGCAGCGGCGCGCTGACCAGCCCCTGCCGCGTCGTCGCGCCGATGGCCGTGAAGCGCGGCACCGGCAATGAATGCGTCCGCGCGCCCGGCCCCGCGCCGATCAGAATGTCCACGCGGAAGTCTTCCAGCGCCGAGTAGAGCATCTCCTCGACATCCGGCAGCAAACGGTGGATCTCGTCCACGAAAAACACCTGGCGCGCGCGGATGTTGCTGAGAACGCCGGTGAGGTCCAGCTTCTTCTGAAGGATGGGGCCGGAGGTCTGCTCGAAGCCCACACCGAGTTCGTTGGAGATGATGTTGGCGAGTGTCGTCTTGCCGAGGCCGGGCGGGCCGTAAAGCAGCACGTGATCCATGGCGTCGCCGCGCTGCCGCGCCGCTTCGATAGCGATCGCGAGGTTTTCCTTCAGCTTGGTCTGGCCCGTGAAATCGGCCAGGCGGCCGGGCCGCAACGAGGCCTCAAACTGCCGCTCCTCATCCTGAACCGACGGCGAGACGATCCCCTTATCGCGCATGGACAACCGCTTTTCAGCTTACCGTATCAACTCCAGCGCGCGGCGGAACAACGGCTCGAACCCATCGCCGGGATTTTGCGACTTGGCCTTCCGAACGGCGGCCTCCGCTGCCGGACGCGCGCAACCAAGGTTGACGAGCGCCGAAAGCACGTCCTGATCCAGGGCGGAAAAGGCGGCTGCCGGCGGCGTGAGCGGCGCATCGCCAGCAGGTAACGTCTCCAGCTTGTCGCGGAGTTCCAGGACCATGCGTTCGGCCGTCTTCTTGCCGACGCCCGGGATTCGAACCAGGTGCTCCACCAGTCCCTGCCGAATGGCAGAGACCAGTTCCGCGGCCGGCAGGCCCGAAAGTACGGTCACCGCGAGCTTGGGTCCGATGCCGCTGACGCCGATCAGCTTCTCAAACAACGCCTTCTCCTCGCCGGTGAGGAACCCAAACAGCGCGAGCGCGTCTTCGCGGACGTGCGTGTGGATGCGGAGCTTAACCTCGCCGCCCGGCTCGGGCAGGGAAGGGTAGCTGGAAACCGGAATCGTGACGTCGTAGCCCACGCCGCCCACGTCCACGATCACCTGGTTTGGGTGCTTTTCGAGAAGAACCCCGCGCAGCAACGCGATCATGATGGTCCCAAAGCCTATGCGGGAGAGTTCGCTCCAGACGCCGCCTGCCGGCGCTCCGGAGCCCGCTCCCGCCGCCTGCTAGCCTATTGTACATGGCCCGGCGGCGCTTCTTTGTCGATCATGTACACAACGGGAAGGCGGTGTTGGAGGGCGACGCCGCCGAACACCTCCGGCGTGTTCTGCGAGCCGAACCGGGCGTGTGTTATGAGCTCAGCGACAACGAATCGGTCTACCTCGCTGAAATCGAGAGCATCCAGAAGAAGACCGTCCAGTTCCGAATCCTGGAACCCCTGCCGGTCGAGATCCAGGTGCCGCGTGTGACGCTGCTTGCCTCCCTTGTCAAGTTCGAACGGTTTGAGTGGATCGTCGAAAAGGCCACTGAACTTGGCGCGGATCGGATTGTCCCGGTGGCGGCAGCGCGCAGCGAGAAGGGCCTGGAGCAGGCGGCCGCGCGCCGCCTGGAACGCTGGCGGCGGATCGCCCTGGAGAGCAGCCAGCAGTCGCGCCGTGCACGACTGCCGGTGATCGACGGTTGCGTGCCCTTCCCGTTCGCGTTGCAGGCCGCCGGCGCCGTGCGCTGCTTCCTCGATGAAGACCGCGACGGGCCGGGCCTGCTGGCAGCGCTTCCCTCCGAACGGCGGGCCGGCGATACGGTCGCGATCTTGGCAGGTCCCGAAGGCGGATGGACGGACTCCGAGCGGGCCGAAGCCGTTGCCGCGGGCTGGAAGCGCGTATCGCTCGGGCCATTGATCTTGCGCGCGGAAACGGCCGTGATCGCCGCCTTAGCGGTTGTGAATGCCCGCTGGATAGACGCGCAAACGTAAAGAGGCCTCCCGCTACCCAGGAGCGGAAGGCCTCAATGGTTGAGCCGGTTAGGCTCGCCGGCGGGCCGGACTCGACCCAGCACCCGTCTACGTTGCACCGCCGGTTTTCAGGGTTACCCTTTTAACGCCTAAGTCATCCGATGTCCCACCCCGGACGAAGGATGCAGGGAATTGCCGGGCGAAGGCGGTAAAATCGTCGGCATGGATTCTGTTACTCGCAGGGAGTTCGCCGGCGCGGCCGGCGCCGTGGTGCTCGCGACGGCGCGGAGCGCCGCTCAGGTGCCTGGCGCGGGGGAGCGCCTCCGAATCGGCGTCATCGGTTGCGGTGGCATGGCCATGGAGCACATGAAGGCGCTGGTGAAGATGCGCGAGGCCGACAACTGCGACGTGGTGGCCGTGTGCGACCTGTTCGATAAGCGCGCGCAGGCCGCCGCGCAGCTAACCGGCGGCCGCGTCTTCAAGGACTACCGCGACCTGCTCGCGTTTAAAGAGGTCGACTACGTTTTGATCGCCGTGACCGAGCACTGGCACTACCGCATCGCCATGGACGCGGCTTCCGCCGGTAAGCACATCTACTGCGAAAAGCCCATGACGCAGACGAGCGAACAGGCCAAGCGCCTGGTGGCGCGCGTCAACTCCACGCGCATCAAACTCCAGGTCGGCGTGCAGGGGATGTCGGACGATTCCTATGAGACCGCGAACCGGTTCGTTAAGGACGGTGCGCTCGGCAAGGTGGTGGTCGCCGAGATCGATTACAGCCGCAATCACCAGGACGACATCTGGATGTACGATATCGACCCCGATGCGAAGCCGGGCGTGAACCTCGACTGGAAAACCTGGCTAGGTCCGGCGCCCAAGCGCGCCTGGGACCCGGAACGTTTCTTCCGTTGGCGGCGGTACTGGGATTACTCGGCCGGAATCGCCAGCGACCTGTTCATCCATCGCGTCACCCGTATCATCAAGGCCCTGGATCTGAAGTTCCCAGACCGGGGCGTGGCCGCCGGGGGTAGTTGGTACTTCAAGAAGGCCGAAGTGCCCGACACGTTCAACATCATGTTGGACTACCCCGATGGCCCCACCGTCCTGCTGGTCAGTTCGCTCGCCAACGACACGGCCGTCGAGCACGTGCTGCGCGGCCACAAGGCCACCCTGCGTTTCAACCGCACCGGGTTCGTCATCGAACCACAGCGCATTTTCGCCAAAGAGATGAAGCCGGTGGAGCATAAGAAGACGGGCGCGGAAAACGTCGAACTCCACCACCGCAACCTGATGGCGGCCATCCGGAAGAACGAGCCGCTCAAGTGCGATCACATGCTCGGCTACTACGGCGTGGTGGCCTGCGAGATGGGCGTGCTCGCCTACCGCAAACAGCAGTACATGCGCTGGGACCGAACGCGGGAACGAATCGTCAAAGCCTGAACGAGCGCCGCCCCGTTCAAAGCCGGTCGAGCGTGGCCACGTCCTGCTCGCCGCCGAAGTACTTAGCCAAGGCGTCGAGAAACACGCGGTTGTCCTCCGCCGCACGCGCAAATAGCGTCATCGACGAGCGGAACTTCAGATCGTCGGGATAGCCGAAAATCTCGCCGATCGTGCGTCTTTCCACGGCGTTCACCAGCCCCGTGCATTCCCGCAGCCGCGGACCAAGCACCGGGTGCGCCAGATACGCCGCGGCCTCCTCCAGCGACGAGATCGCGTAGCGCGCCGACATGGCGCTGAAGCCGAGCCCCCGGATCTGCGGGAAAACGAACCAGATCCAGTGCCCGCGCTTGCGCCCCGCGCGCAATTCCTCGACGACCGACGCATACACGCCTTCCTGGGCGTCCAGGAAACGTTGCAGGTGGAAGGGGTCTCCCATTCCCTCACACTTCCACCACCGCCGCGCTGACCGGTTTGCTGCCCACCGGGATCGTCGTGTACAGCGCCACCCCACGCTGCCGGCTGCGCACGATCGACCCGGGCCGCACCACCGCCATCGTCCCCGAACGCCGGCTCAGGATCAGCGCGTACCCGTCGTCGGGTGTGATGGTCACGAAATCCGGCTCTGCCCCCACCGCCACCACCGCGATCACGCGCCGCGTTTCCGGATCCAGAATCGTCACGTCCCCGGTCGGCGCGTTGGTCACGAACAGGTATTCCGGCGACGAGGAGAACGCCATCGCGCCCGGAGCGCGGCCCGCCAGCGCGGTCTCGGCTACCTCGGTGCGGTACGGGTTCAGAATGACCACCGCGTCCATCCCGTCTCCCGTGACGAACAGCTCGCCGCCATCGTGCTTGAAGCAGAATCTCCTCGGCCGCACGGCAACCTGGAGCCGGGTGAGCACGCGCCCGTCCACCGTCTGAATCGCCGCGACTAGGCGGCGATCCGGGTCCGCCGCCAGGGCCAGCGTCCCGTCCCGCCGCAGACACACCGCCCCGGCGGCGTCTCCGGCCTCCACCCTGTGTTGAACGCGGCCCGCGGCCAGGTCCACCAGCGAGACGGATCCCCGTGGGTGGGTGACCGCCGCGATCAGTCCACTCGGGGCGACATCGAATTCCGCCGATTCCACCGCGAGGGCAATCCGAAGGTCTACCTGGAGGCTCGCCAACGGCACGCGCAGCAACTGCGCCGGTTCGTGCAGCAACACCCAAACCGCGTCCCCCTTGGGCGGCAGGCACATCGACGCGGGCCGTCCCGGCAGGCGCAACCGCCGCGCCACGCGGGAATCGCCCACATTCAATTCGCACAACTCGCCCGGCGCCAGTGACAGGACGTAGGCCGTGCCGCGTTCCCGACCCGCCACCACCTGGATCGGACTGGAGCCCAACGGAATGCGGCGCCGCAGCGCGAATGCCGTCAGATCCACGGCCGCCACCGAGCGGCTTTCTTCATCAGCCACCAGCGCATAGCCGGGAAACCCCGACCCCCGCCGCGGTCCGCAACCGGCCGCCGCCACCAGCGCCGCCGGGCAGAATGCGCGCCGCGAGATCATAAGTAAGTCATTGTAACGGAAGGAATAATCCCGGTCCACTGGCGGCGGTTCCCAGCGATGTGATAGGCTTTGAGATCAACCACTTCTGAGGAGATTCTCACACTCACAGAATGAACCTTCGTTCGCTTTTTAGCCTTTTCTCGTCCGATCTGGCGATCGACTTGGGGACCGCGAACACACTCGTCTACGCCAAGGGCAAGGGCATCGTTGTGAACGAGCCCTCCATCGTCGCCATCAACAAGACCAACGGCGAAGTCGAAGCCGTCGGCCGCGAGGCCAAGGAGATGCTGGGCCGCACTCCCGGCAACATCGTGGCCATCCGCCCGATGAAGGATGGCGTCATCGCCGATTTCAAGGTCACTGAGCGGATGCTGACCTACTTCATCCAGAAGGCGCACGGGCGCCGCATGCTGGTACATCCGCGAATCGTAATCGGCGTGCCTAGCGAGATCACGCAGGTGGAAAAGCGTGCCGTGGTGGACTCGGCCTACCGCGCGAAGGCCAGCGAAGTGCACCTTGTCGAGCAGGCCATGGTGGCGGCCATCGGCGCAGGGCTGCCCATCACCGAGCCTTGCGGCAATATGGTGGTCGATATCGGCGGCGGAACCACCGATGTGGCCGTTATCTCCCTTTCCGGCATCGTTTATTCGCGTTCGGTGCGCGTCGCCGGAAACGAGATGGACGACGCCATCGTGCAGTACCTCAAGCGAAAATACAACCTTTTGATCGGCGAACGTACGGCAGAGCAGATCAAGATGCAGATCGGTTCGGCGTTTCCTCTCGACAAGCCCATCACGATGGAGATCAAGGGCCGCAATCTGATTCAGGGCGTCCCCAAGACCATCACCATCGACGACAGCGAAATCCGCGAGGCGCTGTCGGAATGCGTGGCCACGATCCTGAACGCCATCCGCGTCGCGCTGGAGCGGACGCCGCCGGAACTCAGCGCCGACATCAGCGACCGCGGCATCGTCCTCACCGGCGGCGGAGCGCTTCTCAAGAACCTGGACAAGAGGATCAAGGAGGAGACCGGGCTTCCGGTGTCGGTCGCCGAAGATCCGCTGGCTTCCGTGGTGCTCGGTACCAGCAAGATGCTTACCGATTTCCACTTGCTACGCAAGATCTCCATCGAGTAGCCGGTCCCGCGGGCGGGTTATGGGTTCGCTGCTCCATCGCTACCGAAGCCTGACCGCGCTGTTGCTCCTGTTGTTTGCGCAACTCATCCTGGTGGCCTACCAGGTCCGAACCAGCCAAGACGTCCGGCTGTTGCGGGTTTGGGCCGTCAGCGCCGTCACCCCTTTGGCGCGGCTCCTGGGATCGGCCAGCGGCGAAACCTCCAGCCTGCTGAAAGACTACCTTCTGCTGGTGGGGGTGCAACAAGAGAACCGGCGTCTGCGCGCCGAGTTGGACCGCCTCAAGATCGAGAACCGCTTCCTGCGCTCGGAGCTTGGTACGGCCGAGCGCGCCCAGGCGCTGGCGGCGTTTCAGGCGCGCACGCCGTCCCGCACGATCGCTGCCAGGGTGATCGGCGTCGGGCCTTCGGTGGATTCGCGCGTGCTGTTGCTGGACCGCGGTTCGGACGCCGGTGTCCGCGCCGGCCAAGCCGTCATCAATGCCGACGGCATCGTGGGAAAGGTCACGGCGGCTTATCCCGCCACGGCGCACGTGATGTTGGTCACCGACGCGGGCTTCGCTGCGGGTGTCGTCAGCGCCAAAAACAAGGTTCAGGGAACGCTGCGGGGTTCCGGCGGCGCGCTCTGCCGCGTGGACCACGTGCAGAACGAAGAGAACGTCGAAGCCGGCGAGTGGTTCTACACATCGGGCGACGACCGGCTGTTTCCGCGGGGGTTGCCGGCGGGCCGCGTGAAGTCCGTCGGACAAGGCCGGACGTTCAAGGACGTTGTTGTAGAGCCCAGCGGCATCTCTCGCGGCCTGGAGGAAGTACTTGTGGTGCTCGAAGGCGTCCACCAACAGGTTCCGGTTCCCGAGCTTCCCGCCGAGGCCGCCCCGCTGCTGCCACCGCCCGATGACGGCCCGGCGACGGCGTCAACGCCGGTGGCGGGTGTGGCAACACTGGAGACCGACGCGGATCGCCTGGTCAACTCCTACCGGAAATCCGCCGAAGCCTCGGGCCGCCCCTTCGGCGACAACGTGAACGCCGCCAGGCCCCCGGCCGCGCCGCCCGCCGCCACGCCGCCTCCCTCCGGCGGGAACGCCGCGAAGAAACCGTCGTCTGCAAAGCCCCCCGCCGGCAGCGGAGCGGCGCGCCCATGAACGACTTCGGGGGTCCCCTGTTCCCCGGTACCCGGGGCAAGAAAAAGCTCTTCCGAATCCGCCCCTGGGTGGTATTGGCCACTCCGCTGGCCGCACTGTTGTTCCAGGTGTACGTCCCGCTGTACGTGCCATTGGCACGCTACCTGGAACTGACGCTGTTGGTCACCGTGTATCTCGCGGTGTCCCGGCGCGGCCCGGTCGCCGGAGCCTTCACCGGGGCGCTGATCGGCCTGGTTCAGGACTCGCTCTCCAATCAGCCCATCGGCGTGTTCGGGATGGTGAAGACCGTCATCGGCTACGCCGCCGCCAGTCTCGGCGTCCGGCTTGACACCGAACACGCCGCCGTCCGTTTCGGCCTGGGCTGCTTCTTTTTCGCCGCTCACCAACTGCTGTACGAAGCGGCGAAGCGGGGACTGCTCGGCACGCCGTCCGGATTGCACCTGGTCCCTACGCTCCTGGCCATACTGGTAAACGGCGCCTCGGGTGTGGTGTTGTTCTTCCTGTTGGATAAACTGAGGGATAGGGAATCCTAGGGTCCCTGTGCCCGTGAAGCCTTCCGACCACGACCGCGAACACATGGATATGCCTCGCGGCCTGCTGCGCCGCGACGACGTCAAGTTCGCCACCGGGCGAATCGCGTTCTTTCAGTACCTCGCCGTGGCGGTGTTCCTTTTCCTTCTGTCCGGATTCTGGGACTTGCAGGTTCGTTACCCGGAGTTCTACAGCCAGCAGGCCGAGAAGAACCGGATCAAGGCGCTCCCGGTTCCCGCGCCGCGCGGCAAGATTCTGGATCGCGACGGGCGCGTGATCGTCGACAATCACTCGTCTTACAGCCTGATGCTGTTGCGCGAGAATCTGAAGCCGGAACAGGTCCGGCCGGTGGCCGAAGGGTTGGGACTGGTTTACGACGAGGTGGCGGCGCGGGTGCGGCGATTCCGCGCCCAGCCGCGCTATCGTCCCATCACGGTCAAAGAGGAGTTGACGCGCGGAGACCTGGCGTTCGTGGAGGCGCATCGCGGTTCCCCGGGTTTTCCCGAGATGGAAGTGATTCACGCGCAGCGGCGGCTCTACCCGAAGAGCGGGCTGGCGGCTCACGTCATTGGCTATGTCGGCGAGGTGAGCGAATCGGAGTTGAATACCGCCGAGTTTGCCAAGTACAACCAGGGCGACGTCATCGGCAAGGCCGGCGTCGAGCGATACTACAACGAGACGCTCACCGGCGTCGATGGCCAACGCCGCGTCGTGGTGGATGTTCTCGGCAATGAACGCCAGGTGATCGGGCTGACCGAGGCGGTCCCCGGCAAACCGCTTCGCCTAACCATCGATCTGGATCTCCAGAGCGTGGCCGAACTCGCTATGGAGGGACAGAAGGGCGCCGTGGTGGCTCTGGACCCGCGTAACGGCGAGGTTCTGGCGATGGTCAGCCAGCCCGCCTACGATCCCAGCAAGTTCACGGGAGGCATCCGTTCGGCCGATTGGAGGGAGATCGTCGGCAACCAGGACAACCCGCTTTTAAACCGGGCCATTCAGGCGCAGCTTGCGCCGGGCTCGACGTTCAAGCCCATCGTGGCGTTGGCCGCGTTGGAGAGCGGCATGATCGACGAGACCTTCGACGTCCACTGTCCCGGCGGCGCGAGCTTTTACGGCCGGTACTTCCGTTGCCACCTGAAGGGCGGCCACGGCACGGTGGATATGCACAAGGCCATCGTGCAGTCTTGCGACGTGTGGTTCTACAACGCCGGAAACCGGATCGGCATCGACAAGATCGCCGAGTATGCCGAGGCGACCGGCCTTGGAAGAAAGACCGGGATCGATCTGCCGCACGAAGCCGCCGGACTGGTTCCTTCCACGCAATGGAAGATCCGCACCACGCGCCAGAAATGGTACGCGGGCGAGACCATCTCGGTCGCCATCGGGCAGGGCGCCTTGACTGTGACTCCGCTGCAACTGGCGCACGCCATTGGCGGATTGGCGATGGGCGGAACCTGGTACACGCCCCACCTGGTTGCCGGGGCGACGGCGCAGGAAACGCCTCGGCGGGCGTCCTTCAATCCGGAGAACGTAGCCAAGGTCATCTATGGGATGTTCGGCGTGGTCAACGAGGGCGGTACGGGCGCGCGCGCCAGGGTCGCCGGCATTGAAATCTGCGGGAAGACGGGGACCGCGCAGTTGGCTTCCAACGAGGCGCTAAAGGCGATGAAGGGCGGGGACGAGATGAAGGACAACGCCTGGTTTGTCGGCTTCGCTCCGCGCGAGTCACCCGAGATCGTGGTGGCCGCGCTGGTGGAGGGCGGCCTGCACGGCAGCACCGCCGCCGCGCCCATCGCGCGCGACGTCATCAAGACCTACTTCGACAAGAAGGCCGCGCGTCAGCCCGCGCCAATGGTCGCGCGCCAGTCGCCGGCCGAACCCGTCACGGTGGGGCAGTAACGGCATGTCGGAATACCGCTCCTCACGCGATCTGGACTGGCCGCTGGTTCTGCTGGCGGTTGTCCTTTCGGCTTTCGGGATCCTCCAGATCTATTCGGCCACCGCCGGCACGGTCTGGAAGGACGCCTGGTGGAAACAGACACTGTTTCTGGCGGCCGGCTTCGCCGTCATGCAGGTATTGGCAAGGATCGATTACCACCGGCTTCTCGAACATGTTCCGCTCTTTTACCTTGTCAGCGTCGCCACCCTGCTCGGTGTGATGCTCGTCGGGCGGCAGGTGTTCGGGTCGCGACGTTGGATCCCGTTGCCCGGAGGATTCACTTTTCAGGTGTCGGAATTCGTTAAACTAGTGATAGTACTGCTGGCGGCGCGATACCTGAGCGAAATGAAGGGCGACCGGCCCACGCTCCGGGACTTCCTGAAGCTAGGCGCCTTGGTCGCGCTGCCGATGATGCTGGTCATGAAGCAGCCCGATTTGGGGACGTCGCTCACCTACGCGGCCATCGCCGGGGCGGGCATCTTCTTCGCCGGGCTGCGGTGGCAGCACACCGTGGCGATCGTGCTCCTGGGAATCCTGGCCCTGCCGGTGGGCTGGATGTTCCTGAAGGACTATCAGAAGGCCCGTTTGACTTCGTTTCTGAATCCGGGCAGCGACCCGTTGAACACGGGTTACCAGGTCATTCAATCGAAGATCGCCGTCGGCAGCGGCGGCATGTGGGGCAAGGGAGTCACCCGGGGCAGCCAGACGCAGTTGCGGTTTCTGCCGGTGGCCCACACGGATTTCATTCTCTCGGCCTTTGCCGAGGAACACGGGTTTGTTGGAGTTGCTGTCGTCTTGAGCCTGTATTTCCTTATGCTGATGCAGATCGTGCAGAATGCGCAGGCCGCCCCGGACAGGGCCGGCATGTACGTCTGCATGGGTGTCGGCGCGTTGTTGCTGTTTCATTTGCTGGTGAATACCGGAATGCTGGTGGGGCGGATGATCGTTACCGGAGTCCCGCTGCCGCTGATGAGCTATGGCGGGTCCAGCATGTTGACGGTGTTCATGATGCTGGGGCTGGTCAACAACGTCCGGCTTCAGCGGTTCGTGAATTGAAGCGAGGCACGGTTTTCAGAGGTAACCGGGACGAACGGTTTTTGGCAGGACGCGCCGGGGTGGCGGACGTTGCGAGGCGGCCGGAGGGCTGCTCCAGTTCGCGGCCCCAGCCCCCGCCGGGCCACCGAGGGTTGGCCTCAGCGACTGGGCGCGCGGCAGTTCCCAGGTTTGTGATCCGCCCGGAGGCGGATTGAGTCTTCGGTCCTTTGCGGCGCTGTGCTCCTTGCTTCTCCTGAGGTGAGGAGTATCCATGGGAAAAGAGTTGGTGATTTCCTCCAACCGCCATGAAACCAAAGTGGCGGTTTTGGAAGACGACCAGTTGGTCGAGATCTATTTCCAGCGGTCCAACGAGTACTCGCTGGCGGGCAGCATCCACAAAGGGCGCGTGACCCGGGTGCTTCCGGGAATGCAGTCCGCGTTCGTCGATATCGGGCTGGAGCGCGACGCCTTCCTGTACGTCTCCGATTTCTTCGAAGAACACGAGGAGTACGACCGAATCGCTGCGCCCACCGAGTTGCAGGGCCGCCGTCAGGAGAAGGCTGAGCCTGCCGGGCCTGTGCCGGCCGTTGCCGTGCAGGCGGCAGGCTCCGTCGAGACGGGCTCTGACGCGGAGAGCCGGGACCGCCGCGGACGCCGGACCAAGAGGCGTCGCAGCCGTGGCCGGGGTTTTCCGGACTCCAAGTATGCGGCGCCCGGAACCGACTTGGAGGCTCCTCCGCTGGCCCCGGAGGCCGGCGCGGCGGCGAGTGAAGCGCCGGCGTCTTCGTCCTTCCAGTTACTGCCGGGCGAGTCGTTGGCCAAGTACAATCAGGCCGGCTCGGTTGAACTTGCCGAGGAGACCGCGGATGTCGCGGATGACGCCGTGACCGGCGTGCCGCCGGAGCTTTCTGAGGGCGAACCGGCGCCGGACGGTCTCGATGCCGAGGCGGAGTCCGGTTCCGAACCGTCGCCGCAGGACGAGATCGCCGGGTTGGCCGCCGCCGAGGTTGAGGCCGACGCGGAGGCCGACCTGGCCCAGGAGATCGCCGAGGCGGTGGATGCGGCCGGCATGGCCGAAGCGGAACAGCCCTCTGCCGAGGTTGCCGTGGCGGCCTCCGTTGAGTCCGCTTCCGTCGAGCCGGACGGAACTTTGGCTGTCGAGGCGGCCACCCCGGACGACGAGGGCCCCTCGGAGGCCGTGCCGGAGG
The DNA here is from genome assembly GCA_964627045.1 of uncultured Solibacteraceae bacterium. Lineage (GTDB taxonomy): Bacteria > Acidobacteriota > Terriglobia > Bryobacterales > Bryobacteraceae > CAZVIK01. Next base: position 24,598 of record CAZVIK010000001.1, read on the forward strand.
TGGCCGGCGGCGAATCGCCGGCGGCCGGTGATTCCAGTGAGCAAACCCAACCTCCCGAAGGCCTCCGCGCGGATGTCCGAGAGCCGTCCCCCCGATATCCGCACCGCGTAAGCCGGCGCATGCGGCGCAAGATGCGCTCCGGCGCGCCGGGCGACGAACGGGAGAGCTCGCCTGAGCCGCGTGGGAATGGGCAACGCCGCGAGACCGTGGAAGCCGCCGCGCCTCCGCTCGAGAAGGCCGCCCTTTCCATCACCGACCTGTTGAAGGAAGGCCAGGAGATCCTGGTGCAGATCGCCAAGGAGCCGCTCGGCCAAAAGGGCGCGCGCATCACGTCGCACATCGCCCTGCCGGGCCGCTTCGTGGTGTACATGCCCACCGTGAATCACCTGGGCGTGAGCCGCAAGATCGCCTCCGACGAGGAGCGCCATCGACTGCGGCGCATTCTGCAAACTCACTGCGCGGGAGTGCCGGGCGGCTACATCGTCCGCACCGCAGGGGAAGGCCAAACCGAGAAGGACATTGCGGCCGACATGTTGTTCCTCTACAACCTCTGGCTCGATATCCGGAAGAAGGCCGAGAGCCGGCCGGCCCCGGCGCTGGTCCACCACGATCTGGACATCGTGCAGCGGTTACTTCGCGACCAACTGGCGGAAGACTTCAAGGCCGTCTGGTGCGACAACGAGGAGACCTACGAGGCGATCCTCCGGTTCGTGGAGAGGATTCAGCCGCGCATGGTGTCGCACGTCAAGATGTACACCCGCCCGACGCCGATCTTCGATACGCACAACATCACCTCTGAGCTGGAAAAGGCGTTGCGGCCGAAGGTGTGGCTGAAATCGGGCGGCTACATCGTCGTCAATCAGACCGAGGCGCTGGTGGCCATCGACGTCAACACCGGCAAGTTCGTGGGCAGGTCCAACCGTCTCGAAGACACCATCGTCAAGACCAATACCGAGGCCATCCGGGAGATTGTCCGTCAGATCCGGTTGCGCGACCTGGGCGGCATCATCGTCGTCGACTTCATAGACATGGACGAGCGCAAGAACCGGCAAAAGGTGATGCAAGCCCTTGAAGACGAGATGCGCCGCGACCGTGCTCCCTACAAGATTCTCCAATTCAACGATTTCGGGCTGGTGGCCATTACTCGCAAGCGCGTTAAGCAAAGCCTGGAGCGGACGCTTTGCTCGCCGTGCCCCTCCTGCGAAGGCGCGGGCTACGTCAAGAGCGTGCAGACCGTGGTCGGCGAGATCCTCCAGGAGGCCGTGAAGATCGCTCGGGCCATCGAGGGGCCCAACGTCGTTTTGCGGGTGCATCCGGAGGTGGCCAAGGTCCTCAAATCTACCAAGAACGACTACCTCGAGGAACTCGAGGAGATCCTGCGGTACCCGGTGCTGGTGACCGGGGACCCGCTGTTGCATCCCGAAAAGTGGGACATGGCATGACGCCGGCGTGGCGGAGTGTGATCGCGGGCGCCGGTCTGGCCGCCTGTGCTTGGGGCCAGACGGCCGCCGTCCGCGTCTACTCCGCCTTTCAACGCATCGATCCGTTCGGTAACGTCGTTTCGTTGGACCGTGCGCCGCGCCCGGACGTCCGGCCCAGGGAGATCCTGAGCCCGGCCATCGGGCGCAATGCGAGTGTGGCCTTCCACGTCGCGGTCACCGTCCCGCAGGGCGACGATTTCGCGCTGTACATCGGGCAAAACCCGGACGACTTCCTCGACGTGGCGCTGTTCAAGCAGACTTATGTCAAGCACGGCGACGAGTGGATTCCAGACGGTCTGGAGCCGGTGACGTTGCCCTACAGCGGCCGGTTGCCGGACTCCGGCGGCGGGATTCCGGGCCAAACCACGGTGACGTTCCTGATGGACGTCCGCGCTCGCCCGGGCACCGCGGTGCAGCGGGCCAAACTGGAGCCCGAACTCTACACCGGCGGGCGTTGGATCATCTACCCGATGGAAGTGCGCGTGGTCGAAGCTACAGTGCCGGAGCACGAGGCGCGCGCCGTGCCGCTGCCCGCCGTGGACGAGCCAGCGGACATGACGGCGCGGGCCGCCGTGCGGACGTACGTCTGCGGTTTGCCGGCCGCCGAGCGGCGGCGGGAAGACAACATCCGCTGGTTCATCATGCGCGACGTGATGCAGGACATGGCGCTCGCCCGCGTCCGTGAGTCGGCGCCCGGCGCGCGCATCCTCCCGCTTCTGGCTCGCGGGACAGACCCGCTGGTATCCAGCAAGTGGTGTGAAGCCCCGGTCTGGCCCGGCGACCTTGGCCCTGAATGGTACCTGCGGGTTCGGGACGCGTTCTACCGCGAATACCGTTAGCGGATTTGGGAACACGCGGTTTCCGCATGTTAAACTGGGCGAAGACGTCCGATTCCAACGCATCTTGACCGCGCCGGAGAGATGGCCGAGTGGTTGAAGGCGCACGCTTGGAAAGCGTGTATAGGGGAAACTCTATCGAGGGTTCGAATCCCTCTCTCTCCGCCAGTTGCGTGAACTCCCGTTCCGAGAATATCCAGCCCGCCGGCGCCGCCATCGGCCAGGGCCACAACTTTTCCGGCGCCGGACAGGTGAGGAACCGGCGGTCTGATCGGCATGGGCATCGCGCACACACCGTGTTGCTGCCGCCGCGTCCACTTCCGGTTGTTACGCGCCCAGTCTGGTCTCGAACGTATGCGTTCCCGGGCCCACCTGGAAGGTCCGGCCGGCGTCTCCATGTGCAGGCGGCGCCTGGCGCGCTCGTGTTCGGATGGAGCCCTCGCCTGGCACAATCACGGTAGCCGTCGAGCCGGGAGGAACGGTGACGTTCATTGTGAAGATCCCGCCTTCGGCCCGCCACTCGCTGGCGATGTCCCCCTGAATCGAGCGGTATTTCGCCCTGACGAACGTGAGGCCCCCCACCACGGAAGGCTTCACGACGAAATGCTTGAAGCCGGGCGTGACCCCGTCGCTGCGGATACCCGCCAGCCCTTGCGTGAACCACGCGCCAATAGAGATCAGAGTGTCGTGGATATGAGATTGCCCGGTCCAGCTTTCCCACGCCGTCGTGGCCCCGTTCGAGAGCATATAACCCCAACCCGGGTAGTCTCTTGTGCTCACCATCTCGTAGATCAGGTCGTTGCGGCCGGCCTCGATCAGGTACTTCATCAAGAAGTAGGTACCGTGCATCCCCGTGTCGAGATGCCCGTCGTTCTGAACGCGGATCACGTGCTCCACCTTCTGCGCCACTCCTTGGCGAAGATCCGGCGGTACCACGCCGGTCAAGAGCGGAAACGCCTGCTGGATCGAATCTCCGTTGGTGTAGGTGTACTGGCCGGGATTGTAGAAGCGTTTGTGGATGGCTTTTGAGACGGATTCCGCACGAGTATCGAAGGCGGCTGCCGCGGTGGTCTCCCCCAGCACTTTGGCGATCTTGGACGCGGTCTGGAGTTGGAGGAGATAGTGCACGCTGTTGATGGCCTGCACCGGCGGGACCGTCCCTCGCAGGCTGCCCTTCGGCGTCAGCCAGTCTCCCAGAAAATTCCACGCCTGCATCGCCATCGCATGGCTCTTGTGGTCCAACAGGAGGCTGTCCGTGGTCTCGGAGTCCAGATAGTCGAGCCACCGCTTCATCATCGGGAAGTTGATTTCCAGCACGCGCCGGTCTCCGTAGTGCAGATACATCTCCCAGGGCAGCGTCACCACCATGCCGCCCCACATCGGGCCGCCGCCTCCCTGGTTCGGGTAGTGCGGCGCCGTGTGCGGCAGAGAACCGCTGGCGCCTTGGGAGTCCCTCCAGTTGCCGAGCCAGCGGTTATACAATCCGCCGGCGGCGAAGTTGAGCATGCCGGTCTCGAACGAAGTCCCGGCGTCGCCGCCGTAGCCCAGCCGCTCCCGCGTCGGGCAATCGACAACATAGCCGCCGAGTGTGAGGGCTTCATAGGTCCATGTGACCATCTGATAGATCCGGTTCAGCAGTTCGTCGGATGAGGTGAACTCGCCGGCCCGGTGGTACGCGGTGCGAATGAAGTAACCGGTCGCGTCCCCGGCCGCCGGCGCCGAGGCGATTCCCAACACGCGCACGTAGCGGAATCCGTGGTAGTTGAAGCGCGACCGGAAGGTCAGGGGCTCACCGTTGCTCACGATCTCGTCGCGTTGGTTAAAGGTAAACGGGAACACCGCCGGGCTCCCACCAGGCCCCGGCTTGGGCGCGGCCGCCCGAGCCGGAAGTGCGGTCGGATCCGGTGCCGCCGGAGCGCGGGTGGCGCGCGGCGGCTGGGCGGGCCCGCCACCACCGGCTCCGCCTGCCATGGCCCCCGGAGCGGGCTTGTCCGGCTCCATCTGGTCGGAGTATTCCAACTTGACCACCGTGCCCTTTGGCAGGGCGGGCACCCTGAACTCAAGCCAGCCGACGTAGTTTTTTCCCATGTCGATGATCCAGCCGCCCTCCGGATACGGCTCGACGCGAACCGCCCTGAGCGTCTCCATGATCCGGTTCGGCTCCACCATCTGTGAGGCGGTCAAAACCTGTGGTGGCTCGAATACAGCCGCTGTCTGCCACGCCGAGTCGTCCAGGTCCACCGCGTTCCATCCCGGCAGATCGCCCGTTGCATCCCAGCGTTCGCCGCCATAGTCGCCGAACGCCGTCCCGCGGCCGAGCGGTGAGAGGTGGCTTTCCCGCAACTTCCAGGTCTCGTCGGTCACGATGCCAATTGCGCCGCCGTCCGGCATGGTAATCTCCACCTGGGCGCGCACCAGCGGACCGTCATGAATGACGCCCGGGTGGCCGCGAACATACCAGCCTCGGCCCAGCCAGAGCGCCACAACGTTTTTGCCTGGCACAAGATACTCCGCCACTTCGTGCGCGACGTAGAGGTTCCGTTTGGAGTAGTCGCTCACCGCGGGGCTAAGCACGTGATCGTCGACCTTCCGGCCGTTTATGTAAAGCTCGTAGTAGCCGAGCGGATTCACATACGCCACCGCCCGCGCCGGCTTGGACCGAAGCGTGAACGACTTTCGCAGCCACGGGAACGGCAGCGGTGTGCCCTCGGCCACGCCCTCCGGCCGCTGCTGACCGATCCACTTGGCGCGCCACTCCGAGGGGCTCAGAATCCCCATCGACCAGGTCGCCGGCTCGCTCCAGGCGGAAGGCCCCCCTCCGTCGCCCCACACGCGCACCTTCCAATAAACGCGCTGGCCGGAGATCAGCCTCTTGCCACCATATGGGACCCACGTCGAATCGGGCGAAACCACCCGCCCCGAATCCCACAAGTCGCCCCGGTCTTTGCGCAACACATCCAGGCTGCCGGCCGCCAGGACGTGATACGCGCTCTGGACGCGGATGCCGGACGAGGGGCTGATCCTCCAACTCAGGCGGGGTGTCTCGGCGTCGATGCAGGAGGGATCTACCAGATACTCGCAGCGCAGCCCATGGACCGGGCCGCCGGCGCCCGCCGTATCCGCTCCGGCCGGCCGGGCTGCGCCGGGCGCTAGAATCAGCGCCGCCGCAGTAGTGCAAAGAACCGCGGCGATTCTCGGGATGTGTCTGCCGTTCACGTGCACCTCCTCGATGAATCCCCGGCGAGGCCGGCGTTTATGCCCCCACCCCGCCCCTCACTTCTCACTGCAGCGCTTTCTCGCTGTAGTTGATGCGTACTCCGTGTGCGCTCACGGCCAGGTTCATCCCCATCATGCCCCGAGCGCTTGCCTCGCCTTTGATCTTGCCCGAGAGGATGTCCTGGCTCAGGGTGAGGATGTCGTCCACCCGCTGCCTGGTCTCCGCATTCTTGCCCATGTAGTGCCCCGGATAGAGCAGCTTGATCCCACGCGCCTCCATCAGTCTGCTCGTCTTCCGGCAGCTCTCAATCAACATCGAGAAGTTGCCGAACACCAGCAGATTACCGGAGCCAAAGGAATCGCCGCTGAAACCGTATCCGGCATTGCGGTCCAGGAACGTGGCCGAGCCGGGCGTGTGCCCCGGCGTGAATACCACCTCCAGCGTCCTCCCCCCAAGGTCGATGACCTCGCCGTCCTTCAGGTGCTGGACCTTTCCTTTGTAGCCCGCTAAAAAAGAGGAGTCCGCGTCCGCAGGGCTGATGAACAACTCGGGGAAATAGTTGATGGCGGAGCCTGTGTGGTCCGGGTGGGCGTGCGTGGCGACCAGAGTGACGGGCTTTTTGGTGATGGAAGCCACGATCTTGTCCAGGTCCGCGATGCTGGTGCCAGCGTCGATCAGCACCGCTCTGTTGTTCCCCTCGACCAGGTACAGGCTTTCGTTGGACATCTTGTTCCCCGTGCCGACCCAGGTATGCTCGTCGATTTGACGAAAAACGACATCTCCATTCCTGGCCACTTCTTTGCCATCGATCTGGACCCCGGGCATCTGCGGGAATAACACGCTCTGAAGGAAGAGAAGCAATGGGAGTGGCGCAAAAAGTTGTCTCATGACTTGGTCCTCGAATCCGGTTCGCCGCACCCGGCAAACACTCCGGCGGCGTCGAATTTTATCTTACCTTCGGAGCGGCCCGGTTACAGCTGTGCCGCCCGAGGGTCGTGGCCTGGATCTCCGGCCGGATCGCCAGGCTTCGTGCGCACTTCTGACGTCACCAGAACGCACCGGCATCCGTTTTCAGCATCGACGTGGGCACCCTATCCAGAAGCGGCGATGCGCGCCATCAATCCGCGACGTGCAATTCAAACCGTTCCCGCACTGAAAGGCCCTTGGCCTTCCGCCCCCAAAAAAAAGGAGTGCTGCGTCACCAGTCGAGCTTCCCCGGACAGCAGTGATTTGCCGGGGCGGCACCACCGGTTCAAGAGTACCGGTACCAGTTGCGCTGGGTCATGGGCCGAGATGCGGCAAACAGGCCTCGACACCGCCGTGCCGCTCGTTCAGCCTTGACGTACGGAGGTGCCCCGCATCGTGTTCGGCATACGGTCCAAAGAAGAGCGCCTCAGAGAGGAAGAACTCCGCGAAGCCTATCACGAAAGGATTTTGGAGGCGCTGCAGCCGGCTGCGGAGGATTCAGACACAGAAAACGTGGACGGCTTGGTGACGCCTCTTCGTGAATCGGCAGGGTGACGCCATGCGCTTCGGCGCTTGAACGCCAGAGGAGAAGGACGTGAACCTCATTCCGCAAGTTCTCGACAGGCTCGTCGACGCGTTCACCGCAGAACCCCTCCTTCAGTTGGCTGTGGCGCTGTCCTGCAGCGCGATCGTTGTCGTTGGTTCGATTCTGTTTGTGGCGAAGCGTCTTCGTCCGCACCGGCGGCAACAGAGAGAGTTTGTGGGACGCCCCGTGTTGGTGCGGTGGGTGGAGCGGGCCGGTCCGCGGCAGTCCGACGATGGCTTCTGCGAAGACCTGTCGACCGAAGGGATCGGCATGGACCTACCGTTCCGCCTGCGGGTGGGGTCCCGCGTGGATGTGCGGATGTCGGAGGCTAACCTGTCGCGCTCCGGTATCGTCAGACGCTGCACGCGCCATGGGGAACGCTACGCGGTCGGTGTGGCGTTCGATCGCCGAGCGGATCCGGCCGTGGCGGGCGATTAGGTGCGGGTGGCGATTCAGCCCCCGGTGGCGGGACGATTGGCCGGCGCGGGAACACGTTCCGTGCGGTCATCGGACTGCCCCGGCGGCCGAGGATCACCGGCACTTGGGATCGATTCCAGCAGCGGCGTTATCGACGAGACGCGCTTGGCTCGTAACACGAGGTCCCACAGCGGCTCGAACTTCTTCCAACCGGCGGCTTCCTCGACCAGGCGGGGATGGGCACGCGTTTCCAGAATGGAGCCTACCGTGGCGGCCGCCTGCCACAAACGCCCCATGCCGCGCATCCCCGCAAACAACGCGGAAGCGAAATCACGGCCGCCGAACAAGTGATCATCGAGGAAGTAGAGATGCCGGCCAGGCAGACGGTCGATTTCCGCCAGGGCGGCATCAACCTGCTGCGTGTAGTACCCACGGCCGCCGTCGAAGAGCCCGTGCTTGTAGCAGAAGTTGCAGCGATGCGGGCACCCGCGCGAGACGACAAGGGAGTTCGGGACCAGGCAGAGGTGACGCCGGATTAAGTCGCGCCGCGGGGGCGGAGCGCCGCGAAGTGCTCTGTGTCGCGATTGATAACGGCGCGCGGGCCGGCCGGCGCGGAAGTCCGCCAGGAAGCGCGGCCAGGCCTCCTCCCCGGGCCCCAGAACCAGTGCGTCGGCGTGCTGGGCCGCCTCCCCGGGACAGGAGGTGACGTGCAGGCCGCCTAGCACCCCGAACGCGCCGCGCCGGCCGTAGTGATCGGCGATCCGGAAGGCCCGGCGCGCGTTGGTGATGTGGACCTGGACTCCGATCAGGTCCGGCGAATCCTCCAAGTCGAGGCGTTCGATGTGCTCGTCGGCGAGTGCGACGTCGTTTTGTGAAGTACTTTTTGGAGATTACGGGCACACTCGTTGCCGCTGGAAGACGGCAAGAAGGAAGGAGTTGGAAGAACCCGAGGGGCCGGCTTCGAAGAGCGCGGCCCCTTGGGGAAAGGACTTGCGGTCAGACCAGGATCTTGGTCTGGAGGTTGGTGATGCTCTTCTTGATATCCCCGAAGATATCGTTGTCGCGGCTCACATCCTGCTCGACGACCATGTACTTCATACCGGCCACGTCCTTGACGGCCAGAATCGCCTTGAAGTCGATGACGCCCTCGCCCACCGGTGCGATATCGCTCCGGTCGTCGGTGTCGAAGGCTTGCGGCCCCTTCCCGTAGGAGTCCTTCATGTGGAAGAACTGGAACCGGCCGGGGTACTTCTTGATGATGTCGATTGGATTCTGCCCCGCCTTGGTGGTCCAGAACATGTCGAGTTCCATCGTCACCAGGTCTTTGTCCAGTTCCGCCAGCATGACATCGAAATAGGGGACCTTCCCCTGGACGGTGGCGAATTCGAAGTTGTGGTTGTGGTAGCCGAACTGGATCCCGCGCTCCTTCATGATCGCGCCGATCTTGTTCCAGTTGGCCGCCATCTTCTGGTAGCTGGCGATCGTCCTGCGCATCTCTTCGACGATCCATGGCTGGAAACAGTACGTGACGCCGAGTTTGAGGTGGTCGTCGGCCATGATCTTGGCGTTGTCCATGGTTACGCCGGCGCCTTCCACCTGCGTGTGGCTGCTGACGATGGCCAGGCCAAGGTCGTCGCACATCTTCTTAAACTCCGCCGGCTCCTTCCCGTAGAACTTACCCTTGGCGTAGTCGGCCAATTCCACGAACTTGTACCCCGTGTCGGCGACCCTCTTCAAGGTTCCGGGCAAGTCCGACGCAATCGCGTCGCGAACGGTGTAAAGCTGAATCCCGATATCCGGAAGCGGAGGCGCTGCCGCCTTCTCTGCCGGCTTCGGCGCGCTGCTACAGGAGTACAGTGATGCCGACAAAGCGCCGGCGGCGGACACCTTGAGGAAGTCCCTTCTTGAAGCGTTCGTTTTCATGCATGCCTTCCTTTGCCTATGAAGTGCTGGTTGCCTCGTGTGCCTCCCGTGCCGCGCCTCCGGCTGGAACCGGCCGAAGGCGCGGGCGGGAAGCGTTTCGAGAGCCCGGGGCCTAGGCGCCCTTGATGGTCCGGGAAGCGTCGTCCCAGACCGCGACCGTCTTGTTGAAGTACGAGTAGTTCGACAGGTGGCAGCCGGCGATGGCGGCGATGTTCCCGAATGTCTCGTTCTCCACGGTGGGCTTGCGCGTTCTCACCGCCTGGAAGAAATTCGCCAGGTGATCCCGCATGTCGCTGTAGCCCGAAGGAACGCCGTAGATCTCCTGCTCCTGCTGCACGGCGAACTTGCCTTGCGGCGTCGCCGGGTTCTGCTGGTTCCACTCCGCGATGTACTGCTGGCGGTCCTTCTCCGGCCAGCCGCCGATGGAATAGCCTTCGCGCGTGCGGAAGGGCGGCTCGGGACGGATCGCCAGCGACGCTCCGGCGCCGAGCGATGCCGGCGCGCCCTCGCCGTTGATGAACATCGTGCCCCGCTTCCCGTAGAAGGCGAAGAGCTGGTTCTGGTTCTGGTTGTTCTGGTTGCAGCGCAGCACCAGTTTGAACTTGGGGTAATCGTAGACGGACCATTGAAGGTCGGGGAACTCGCGGCCGTCCTTGTAGTGGTACACGTCCCCGGTGGAATACGCTCGCGAGGGCGGCGCGGTGACGCCGGTGATGTAGTGTACGCCGGAGATCAGGTGCACGAACAGGTCTCCGGGAAGTCCCTGGCCGTAATCGCGATAGCAGCGCCAGGAAACGAAGCGCCGTCCGTCCAGGTTCCGCTTGGGCGCGTTACCGAGCCAGGCGCCCCAGTCGATGGTCTTTTCGTTCAGGTTCGGGGGAATCGGATAGACCCAGGCCCCGCTGTCGCTGTTGCGGTCCCAGACGGCCTCGATGGTGTGGACCTCGCCCAGCCGGCCGGAGTCCCAAATCTCCTTGGCCTTCGCGTAGAGGATCGAGCTGACGCGCTGGCTACCGATCTGGCAGACCCGCTTGTTCTTCTGGATCGCGTCGATCATCGCGTAGCCGTCTTCCAGCTTGTGCGACATCGGCTTCTCGCAATAGACGTCCTTGCCGGCCTGGGCCGCTTCCACCGTGATCTGCCGGTGCCAGTGGTCCGGCGTTGCGACGATCACGGCGTCGATGTCCTTGCGTTCGAGAAGCCGCCGGTAATCTCGGGTGGCATCGACGTTCCGGCCAATAACCTCCCTTGCGGAAGTATGGCGTGCGTCGTACACGTCGGCCACCATCACACATTCAATTCCGGATACCCCGCGGCTGGCGCGCAACAGGTCGCAGCCTTCGGTCCCCGTACCGATGACTCCGAACCGGACAGTATTCGACGGTGCCGAAGATTGCTGCTGAACGCTCGCTTCCAGCATCGTCATGTTGCCGGCCGCCAGCCCTACAGGCACGGCGCCCGCACCCAGCCGGACAAAGTTGCGTCTTGTCACCGAGGGCAGTTTCATGTCAGATCAGACCTCCTAATTGAGAACTCCAAGATGGCTCGATTCGAGCCGTCGATAGCTAGTGTAGCGTGGCCGTGCCAATGCCCGCCCGTCTTCGGCGGCGGCGCCCCCACACTGCCGCACTGCGCCCCAACCGCCTGGCGTACCACACGCTCGACTCCGCCTCGCCGGTTCAGGCCATGTTCAGATTAGTCTGTATGCACATTGGTGTCAAGGGTGGCCAAGCTCCGCCCCAAGGCAGCCGTGCCGTCTCCCGCTTCTCCCGGCGCCGGCCGGCCAACCGGGCTAAAACCGGAACGTGTAGTTGACCTTGGCTCGCACGTCGGTCCGCAAAGCTTCGAAGCGGTCCATCTCGTTCTCCTTCCACTCGTGGTTGAGGACGAAGTAGACCTCCTGGCCAGGCTTCAATATCCAGCGCAGGCGGCTCTGCAAGCCAATGTTGCGCGAATCGGTGTCGTACTGCACGAAGTTCTGGATGCTGAGCATCGGGCTGAAGAAGTAGCGCAGCCGTACCAGGAGCAGCGACGTATTGAAGTTGCCTTCCTTCAGGCGTACCCAATACTGCCGCATTTCCGCGCTGGTGGTAATGCGCTCGCTCTTGCGCCAGGTAACGCTACCGTTCAGTTCGTCGCTGCTGCCGGTATAGAACCCGCCTCGGTTGTAGCGGAGCGAATAGGTCAACGGCTTGTTGTTGGGACCGACGAAGGACGCCGCGTGCCGGGTGTAGGAATACAGCCCGACGGGGATTCGAATGCCATCGTGAATGCCGAACGGCGAGAACAGGTTTTCGGTGGAGCGGCTGACGGTGTAGCTGAGCTGCTGCCCCCCGTGAAAGAGAATCCCGAGGGGGCTGAAGGAGTAGGCGCGCGATTCCACGGCGTCGTGGATGGTGCTGTGGTAGTCGCTGAAGTCGAACTCGACGCTGACCTGCCGGATGTAGCGATGCCCTTTGGGGCGGGGGGCGAAACGGGCGGTGGCGGAGTTTGTCCGCACGCCCCGCCGCTGCACGTAGCCCAGCTTCGGATCGAAGTTCCGGCCGATCTCCTGCACGGCGTAGCTCAGGTTGATGCGGTCGTTGGGGTACCGGACCTGCGCGCCGTAGGCGGCATCGTGATCGCGAATTCCCGGCGTGTCGGTCTTCATGCCGTAGGCCGCGACATCGAAGTTCTTCCGCTTGCCCATGAGGTTGGAGGTGGCCAGCAGTATGTCCGCGCCGCCCAGCGTATTATCGGTCGCGCCGGTGGGTTCGCCGTGCGTGAAGATGCCGCCCACGTAGGACTGCCGCCCGAAGCCGTACTTGGCTCGGCCGACGACGAAGTTCTGACTTTGCACGGTGTCCGAATCGCGCGTCAGCACGTCCAACAGGCCCATCTCCAGCCGCCCGATTTTCCCCGTCAGTTTTTCGCCGAACAGAATGGGGACCGTCTCGCCGCCTACCAGCCCGATGCGGCGAGAGAAAAACGGCAACAGCGTGGTCCCCGACCCGGGTAGGCCGAACTGAAACACGCCGGCCTCTTCCAGGAAGAAGGCGCGCTTCTCGGGGAAGAACAGCGAGAAGCGCGTCAGGTTCACCTGCCGCGTGTCCACCTCGGTTTCGGCGAAGTCCGTATTGATGGTGGTGCTGGATAGGAAGGTGGGTGTGATCCGGTAGAAGAGATCCACGCCCGCTTCGGCGACCGGATCGACCTTGTCGACACGCGTCGCCTCGCGGTTCACGCCAATTAGGCCGTACGGCTTGATGTCCAGACCGATGCCCTGAGAGAGGCCTTGCAGCCCCTCGATGTCGCCGGCGCGGGAGACGGCGTGAATGGTGGAATCCAGCACGGCGCCCTCCCAACGGGACTCCTCGTTGATGCGCGCGATGGTGCGCTCGATGTTGAAACCCCAGGTGGTGACACTGGACTTGAAGGTCAGCGTCTTGAACGGGATTTCCAGTTCGGCGGTCCACCCGCGATCGTCGATCCGCGTGCGCGCATTCCAAATGCCGTCCCAGCTCACGTCGGCCAGGCGGTTTTCGACGATACGCCCGTCGCTCATCGAGCCGGCGGCATTCAGTTGAAGGTAGTAGCCGCTGCGGCGATCGTGCATCGGATCGATGACGATCTCCAGGCTGTCGTCGTCGAACGGACGCCCGTCCCGCGCCATCGTCGTATTGAGGATCTTCTTTGGTTCAGGATCCAGGCACCGCACGGCCATGTAGAGGGCGTTGTCGTCGTATGCCAGGCGGACCTCGGTCTGAAACGTCGGCGGCTTGCCGGGGTAGGGATCGGCCTGAACGAAATCGCCGATGTGGGCGATGTCGCGCCAGACGGCTTCATCCAGGTTGCCGTCGATTCGCGGCGGCGTGGCCACCCGGACGACCGTGGCACGCCGGACTTCCGCGGCGCGGCCCGAAAACGCAAACAGGAATAGTGCGGACACACAACATACGTAGAAACGGAAAGATGCCATAAACCTTCATCCTCGACGTAAGACTGGTCTGCTCTTGTGGAGTAGAGGAAGTATATCATTCGGAAGGTGGTTGCGTCGAAAGGCGCACGGCCGGTGCGGGAATCGATGGATCCGCGGGGGCCCCCGGTAATCGGGACAGTGGCGCCGCGGGCCGGATAGGGCGGCCCCGGCTAGGACCGCCCCAACTGCGGCTCTGCGGACTAACGGACGACGCGGAACTCGCCGTGCAACTTGGCGGCGGAGTCGCCGCCCACCCACACGTCGAACGCTTCGGCTTCCTGGATCCACGCGCGGTCGGTCGTGCTCCAGTAGCTCAACTCGTCTTTGCCGAGGACGAAGGAGACCGTCCGGGTTTCTCCGGGCTTCAGCGTGACGCGCTCGAAGCCCTTCAGCAGGCGCACCGGGCGCGAGGATTTGCCGGCCCTCTGGTGTATGTAGAGTTGCGCCACCTCGTCGGCCGCCACCTTACCGTTGTTGCGGAGGTCGACCGAGACTTCGACCTTCTCGCCGAGCTTCACCTGGGGCTGCCGCAGGCGCAGGTTCGAGTACTCGAAGGTCGTGTAGCTGAGTCCGTAGCCGAACGGATACAGCGGCGACGAGACGTCATCCCAATAACGCGAGGTGAACCGCTCGGACCCCTCGGGCTGGTGCGAGAGATTGTGCGCGTAGTAGAGGGGCACATGGCCGGCGTGCCGCGGCCAGGTGACCGGCAACTTGCCGCCGGGGACCGCGTCGCCGAACAGCAAGTCGGCGATGGCGTTGCCGCCTTCTGTGCCCGGATGCCAGGCCTCGAGGATGGCGGGGATGTGGGTGGACGCCCACACCAGGTTGAGCGGACGGCCGTTGATGAGCACCAGCACCACAGGCTTGCCCATCGCGGTCACCGTTTCCATCAACTCCTGCTGGCGCCCGGGGAATTCTATCGTGGATTGCGACGCCGACTCGCCGCTCTGGCTGGCCAGTTCGCCCAGTGCGAGCACGATCAGGTCGGACCGTTTGGCGAGCGCAATGGCGTCGTCCCAGGCCTTCTTGGCCTCCGCTTCGGTCCAGGGCTTCGGCGCGGGACCCGGGAACATGGACGGGAACTTCCGCTCAAGCTGGACGGCCGGCGCAGATTCCACCCGCGCCCCGGCGCCCAGCTTGTTGCGGATGCCCTCATAGACCGTAACCGAGTCCTTGGGGTCGCCCTGCCGCGCCCAGTCCGTGATCATGTGGTCGGCGTTGTCGGCCAACGGACCGATCACGGCGATGCTGCGCGAGGTGGACTTCGCCAGGGGCAGCAGCGCGTTCTCGTTACGAAGCAGCACGGCGCTGCGGGCGGCCGCTACGCGCGTCAACGAGCGGTGCTCGGGCGTGCTCAACACCTTCTCGACGGCCGACTCGTCGACGTAGGGATTCTCGAAAAGCCCCAACCGGATCTTGGCGTCCAGGATCGGCCGTACCAGTTCGTCCAACTCGGACATGGTGACCTGGCCGCCGGCCACCGCCTTGGCGATGTTCTCCATGAAGGTCCCGCTGGCCATGTCCATGTTGGTGCCGGCCTTGAAGGCGCGGAGAGCGGCGTCGGCGCGGTCGCGCGCGAAGCCCTGTATCTGGAGGTTGCCGATGCCAAGCGCGTCGCTGACCACGAAGCCGCGGAAGCCCCAGTTCTGGCGGAGGGTCTCGCGCAGCAGGAAGTGGTTGGCTGTGGCGGGCACGTCGTTGAGATCCATGTAGGCGCTCATGAAACTGCCCACGCCCGCCTCGACGGCCGCCTTAAACGGGGGCAGATACACGTTGAACAACTCGGTGTCGGAAAGAAACACCGAGTCGTAGTCGCGCCCGCCGTGGGGCGCGCCATAGCCGGCGAAGTGCTTGGCGCAGGCCAGCACGTGTCCGGGAGCCCCGACATAGGCGCCCTGGAAGCCGCGCACCTGGGCCTTGGCAACGGCCGCGCCGAGGAAAGGATCCTCACCCGCGCCCTCGATCATCCGGCCCCAACGGGGATCCCGTGCGATGTCCAGCATCGGCGCGAAGGTCCAGTGAATCCCCGCGGCACGCGCTTCCCGCGCGGCCACCGTTTGGGCGCGTTCGATGAGCGCCGGATCCCAGGACGCGGCCATGGCCAGCGGCATCGGGAAGATGTTGCGGTAGCCGTGGATCACGTCCAACCCGAAGATTAACGGAATGCGTAACCGGGACTCGCTCATCGCGATCTTCTGTAGCTTGTTCAGTGCCGCCGTTCCGCGCACCCACAATACGGACCCGCCCATGCCCTTGCGCAGCCGGTCCTCAAGCTGATTGGCGTCAGGAACGTAGGCGCCGGGGAGTTGGACCAGTTGGCCCACCTTCTCGTCCACCGTCATCTGCTTGAGCAGTCCTTCCACGCGCGCCGCGACCTGCTGATCGTTCGGCGGTGCAGCGGTCTGGGCCGCCGCCATCGTGGCCAGGCCCGCCAGTGCGGCCAGGGCCAGAGCACTTCTCACTTGCATGCAATCCTCCTCTCGTTAGGATACACTCTGACGCGGGACCTCTCGCGGCGGAAAGCGGGTCCGCGTGTCAGACTGGTCTCTGGAGGTCGCCGCGATGGATGAGAGCAGGGTACGCGTCGCCGACGGGGTTCTCGAAGGAACGGTTCTGCCGCGCTCCGCGACGCGGGTTTTTCGCGGTATCCCGTATGCGGCTCCGCCGATGGGGGGACTCCGGTGGAAGCCTCCGCAACCGGCACGTCCCTGGACCGGCATCCGAAAGTCGCTCCAATTCGGCCCCCGCGCGGTCCAGCCCGCGATCTTTCCGGACATGATCTTCCCGGAGAATGCCGAGAGCGAGGACTGCCTTTACCTGAATGTTTGGACGCCCGCCCGTGAGACCGGAGAACGGCTCCCCGTTCTGGTCTACTTCCATGGCGGGGGGTTCGCCGCCGGCTCGGGCGCCGAGCCGCGATACGGCGGGGAGAACTTCGCGGCCCGGGGCGTCGTTGCCGTGACGGTGAACTACCGGTTGGGTGTGATCGGGTTCCTGTCGCACCCAGAACTGAGCGCCGAATCGCCGGACCGTGCGTCGGGCAACTACGGCATGCTGGACCAAGTGGCGGCGCTGCGTTGGGTGCGCGATAACATCGCCGCGTTTGGCGGCGATCCCGGCAGAGTGACCATCGGCGGCGAGTCGGCGGGGTCGTTTTCGGTGAGCGCCCTGATGGCGTCGCCGTTATCGCGGGATCTGTTCCGCGGCGCCATCGGACAGAGCGGCGCTTTCTTCACGACGGGAGCGGGAACGCTGGCGCTCAGAACGCTCGCCGAAAGCGAAGAGCAGGGAATTGAATTCGCCCGGTCGGTGGGCGCGACGTCTCTGGCCGAACTGCGCGCCAGGTCCGCCGGGGAGCTGGTGGCGGCGGCGCTGAAGATGGGGATGGTCGCCTTCAGCCCGAACATCGACGGGCGTTTCCTGCCGGGGAGCGTCCTGTCCCTCTACGAACGGGGTGAGCAAAGCCGGATCCCGCTGCTCGCCGGCTGGAACGCCGACGAGGTCCGCGCCGGCGTGCTCGCCGAGCCGGAGAAGTACACCGCCGCAGCCTTCCGCGAACAACTGCGCGCCACGTTCCGGGAACACGCTGACGCCGCGCTGGCTCTTTATCCCGCATCGACCGATGCCCAGGCCCTGCGCAGCGCCGGCGACTTGGCGAGCGACCGGTTTGTCGCGCACTGCACCTGGAAGTGGATCGAGATGCAGCGCCGCACGGCGCGCGCCCCGGTCTATCGCTATGTCTTTGATCGCCCCGCCCCGTTCCACGCCGGAACCTCGGTCGCAGGATTGGACCGGTTGGCCGGACACGCTTGGGAGATTGAATACGCCTTCGGAACCCTGGACTCCATGCACGCTCCCTGGGACGCAGACGACCGCAAGGTATCGGAGACGATGCTCGGCTACTGGGCCAACTTCGTCAAGCACGGCGACCCCAACGGCGCGGGGCTACCCCGGTGGCCGGAATTCGGCGCCGCCCGGGAAGTGATGCACCTGGACGCGGTGAGCCGCCCTTTGCCCGAAGAGCATAGGGCGCGCTACGAGTTTCTGGATCGGTTCTATTTCGGCGAGGGCTGCCGGTAGGGGGGTCGCTACTTCTTCGTCCCGGCCTTCTTCGGCGCCGCCGGCGCGCCTTCCCGTTCGATGGTGACGCGCGTGATAACAACCGGCGTGCGCGGCTTATCGTTGGAGTCGCGCGGAACCGCGCCGATCTTCTTGACCGTGTCCTGTCCTTCGACCACCTGTCCGAAGATCGTGTGCAGGCCGTTCAGGTGCGGTGCGGGAGCCTCGGTGATAAAGAACTGGCAGTTGCCGGAATTCCTGTCGCCGGTGTTGGCCATGCCAAGCCGGCCGGGCCGGTCGAACTTCAGGCTGGCGTCGAATTCGTCCGGGACCGTGAAGCCCGGCTCGTAGGTCCCCGCGCCCGTAGGGTCCCCCATCTGGACCATGAAACCCGGGATCACCCGGTGGATGGCGATGCCGTCGTAGAACGGCCGACGGACCATCTGGTTCGTCTTGGGGTCGCGGAACGCCTTCCCGCCGCGCGCCAGCGCCACGAAGTTCTCCACCGTCTTGGGCGCTTCCTTTTCGTAGAGCCGCACCGTGAGGCTGCCCAAGGAAGTCGCGATTCTTGCGTACAGCCCGGGTTCCCGCGGCGGCGTCACCAGGGGTATCGCCGGCTGCGCCGACGCGGTTTGGGCTATCATGACTGCGAAAGCGATTGTAGGAAAAACGGCTGTCAGCCGCGGCCGGACGCTCATTCACGCTGATTATACTACGCGCCTTGCGGCGGCCAGAACGTCCCGGCGGCAGTGCCTTCCCGCCGGCAGGGCGTCTTCATATTGTGCGCGGCTCGAACAAGAGCTAGAATTGGCAGCGGTATACATTTCAATGTTTTCATAACGGAGCGAGTCAAATCCTATGGGCAGCACTAATGGACTGAGTCCCACCACCGATAGCAGATCGCAAACCGACCGCGTGGCTATGACGCTGCGCGAAATGTTGTTGCGGGGAGAGTTTCGCCCCGGCGAGCGCCTGGCCGAGTTGACGCTGGTTCCGATGTTAAAGGCCTCCCGGACGCCGGTGCGCCTGGCCCTGGAACGGCTTTCCCACCAAGGACTGCTGGAAGCCCAGGTGACCGGCGGGTTCCGGGTCCGGGAATTCACCGTCAACGATATCTGGGACGCCATCGAAGTTCGCGGCGTTCTCGAAGGTACCGCCGCGCGCCTGGCGGCCGAACGGCTCGGGAGCCCCGACGAACTGGAAGGCTTGAAGGCGTCCTGCGCCAGGCTCGGGCAAATCACAATGAACAGCCCCGAAAGCTTTGTGCTCTACCTGGAAGAGAACGGGGTCTTCCACCAGGCGCTGTGGCGGCTGTCGAAGAGCCAGATGCTGTTGAACGCGCTGGAGGCGGTCTGCAACCTGCCGTTCGCCGAACCCGGCGCGCTGGTGTTCTTCGGAATCAACGGAGCCGAAGCGGCCGACTCGATTCATGCCACGATGGCCTCGGAGCACCACCGCAACCTGGTGGAGGCGATCGAGAGCCGTGAAGGTACCCGCGCGGAGTTCCTCGCCCGGGAACATTCCCGGATGGCGCGGCACAACCTTGGCCGTGCGCTTCGCGACTCCGAGTTGTTCCGGCGCGTCCCCGGGTCTTCCCTCGTGGTGAAGCCCGAATAGCCGGTTCGGAGCGGTGTGACCACTGCGACGCGGGGCGGCTCGGCCCTCCGGCGCACGTCCGCGCCCGTCCATGTCCCGGCCGATCATGGCTGACGACTGACGCACGCCACATCGAATTAGTTGTTGATGTAAACTAATGAGCTGAAGGCGTCCGGCTGTCCCCGCGGCGACGGCTCCCCGCGTCCCGTCGCGCCCGGCTCCGGGATGGTCGGCCATCGCCGAGTGCTTAAGGAGATCATCGTGTTCAAGTTTGGCGTGTCCATCATCGCTCTTCTGGTTAATACGGTCTGTGCGGAGGCGGCCTCCTACTACACGGCGCGTCCCGACGACCCCCAAGCCGTCTATCTGGCGCCGGGGGTGAATGGCGTCCGCGGCGACGGTGCGGCCGACGACAGCGACGCGATCCAAAAGGCGATCGACCAAGTGCAGGAAACCTCCGGCCTGGGCGTCGTCTTCCTGGCCGAAGGCCGTTACCGGCTCGGCAAGACGATCAATGTGTGGCCGGGCATCCGGGTCTTCGGATACGGCGAATCGCGGCCGGTACTGGTGCTGGCGCCCAACACCCCCGGCTACCAGGACAGGTCCCGTGAGAGATACATGGTGTTCTTCGCCGGGCGGCGGCCGGCGGCGGGAGGGCGCGGCGGACCCGCCGGCGCTCCAGGCGCGCCCGCGCGCGGCGGTGATTCCGACAGGCTTCCGGACTCCGGCGCAGGGACTTTCTACTCCGCGATGAGCAACATCGATCTTGAGATCGGCGACGGTAACCCGGGCGCGGTGGGCGTGCGTGGAACCTACGCCCAGCACTCGTTCCTGGCGCACATGGATTTCCGGATCGGGCAGGGCATCGCGGGGGTCCATGACACGGGCAACGTCATGGAGGACGTCCGTTTCTACGGCGGAGCCTACGGCATCTGGACCAGGACGCCGTCCCCGAGTTGGCAATTCACGGCCGTGGACGCCTACTTCGAAGGACAGCGCGAAGCCGCCATTCGGGAGACGGCGGCCGGGCTGACGCTGGTGCGCCCGCACTTCCGCAAGGTCCCCACCGCGGTTTCCGTCGACTCCGGCGCCCACGACGAACTCTGGATCAAGGACGGACGCCTCGAAGAGATCTCCGGCCCGGCGATCGTCCTGGGTCTGGAGAACGTCCCGCGCAATGAGATCAACATGGAGAACGTGGTTTGCCGGTCGGTTCCCGTGTTTGCGTCCTTTCCGAGCGGCCGGAGGGTCGCCGGTCCCGCCGGGATGTACGAAGTCAAGGTCTTCTCGCACGGGTATCATTACGCCGATCTCGGCGCGGCCCCGGCGATGAGGGATATCTTCGAGGCGTCGGCGCTCGCGTCCATGCCGGCTCCCGCGCCCTCGGACCTGACGCCGCTGCCACCTATGAGCACTTGGGTGAACATACGGTCGCTTGGGGCCAAGGGCGATGGAAAGACCGACGACACCGAGGTGTTCCGCAAGGCGCTGGCGGCCCACCGGGCCATCTACCTGCCGCAGGGCTATTACATCATCAGCGACACGTTGGTCTTGCGGCCCGATACGGCGCTGATCGGCATGCACCCGAGCACCACGCAGATCGACTTGCTGGACCGCACGCCGGCCTTCCAAGGCGTGGACGGGCCCAAACCGATGATCGAAGCGCCCAAGGGCGGCGCCAACATCATGATCGGCCTCGGTGTCTACACCAACGGAATCAATCCGCGCGCCGTGGGCGTGAAGTGGATGTCCGGCAAGGACTCTCTGATGAACGACGTCCGCTTCCACGGCGGCCACGGGACTCCTCCGATCGGCGGCGGCCGGGCCAACCCCTACAACAACAACCGCACGGCCGACCCGGACGCCAGCCGCCGCTGGGACAGCCAGTATCCCAGCCTGTGGGTCACCGACGGCGGCGGCGGAACGTTCTTTGACATCTGGACGCCGAGTTCCTTCGCGCAGGCCGGCATGCTGATCACAAACACCGCCACCGAAGGGCGAGTCTACGAGATGTCGAGCGAGCACCACGTCCGCTATGAGGTGCAGTTGCGCAACGTTTCCAACTGGAAGTTCTACGCGCTTCAAACCGAGGAGGAGCGCGGCGAGGGCGGCTACGCGCTGCCCCTGGAGATCGATTCCTCCAGTAACATCACCGTGGCCAATTTTCACATTTACCGGGTAATCAGCTCGTTCCAGCCGTTTCCGTGGGCCATCAAGGTTGTTAACTCTAAGGACATCCGCTTCCGGAACATCCACTGCTACAGCAATAGCAAAGTCAGTTTCGATGCTGCGGTCTACGACCAAACCCACAACGTGGAGATCCGGCAGCGCGAGTTCGCGTGGCTTACCATTTCCGGGAACCCGCCCAAGCCGGCCGCGAAGAAGGCCACGCCGGTGGTGGCGGCCGGCGCCAAGGTGGAGAGATTGGCCGGCGGCTTCTTCAACATCTCGGGCGGCGCGGTGCATCCCTCGGGCGACCTTTTCTTCGTGGACGCCAAGTGGCATCGCATCTATCGATGGAGCGCCGCTGCACGGCGGCTGTCTACGGTGCGCGAAAGCCCTCTCGACCCGGTCAATCTGGCCATCGACAAGGCCGGAAATGTCATGGTCGTCTCTTACGAAGGGAAGGGAATCGTCTATGCGTTTAACCCGGACGCGGCGAACCTCGACGTCAAGATTCTTCCCGCTGTTGCCGCCGCGCCGCGCCCAGGTATGACCCCCTACTATCCGGTGGGCGACTGGAGTTTCGACGGCGGTTCCGGGAGCATGGCTCCGGCGAAACGAGCCTGGCACTTCCTATCTCCGGATGGGACCACTTACATCGCTTCCGGCGAAGACTTTGCCTCGGGTGCACTAAGTTGGGGGATCAAGAGTGCCGACTTGGTGCGCGGCTTCGGCCTGGCGCCGGGGATTCCCGGCAAGCCGTTCTACTACACGACCGAGGCGCAGACCGTGACCGGTGTGGGCGCCATGGGTGAAGACGGGAATCTCCAGGACTTCAAGCCCTTCGTCCACCAGGGCGGCGACGGACTCGCCGTGGACAGCGAGGGCAACGTTTACCTGGCAGACGGCCAAATCAGCGTTTACAGCCCCTCTGGCAAGTTGATTGACGTGATCGAGGTCGCGGAGCGGCCCACACAACTGGTGTTCGGCGGCAAGGATGGGCGGACGCTGTTCATCCTGGCGCGAAGCTCGCTCTACGCGGTCCGGACAAAAGCGAGGGGCCGGTAAACACCGGCCCCTGGCCCATGATTTCTGCGCGCGCCACGGCGCGGGAAATCAAAAACCGCTCGGACGCACCCAGAAGCTCTCTTGCCACACCCCCCCGGCGGGAATGCTCTGGAGGTCCTTGTACAAGCCCTTGTGCGCCAGGTTGGTGGCGTTGGTGATGCCGGCCATCGGCTCGAAACAGATGAAGTTGCGGTTCTGCATCATCCCGCCGCCCCCTGGGCCACGTCCCTGGGCGCCCTGTGGAGGTGCCCCCGCGGGTGGGCCGCCCGGCGCACCGGCCGGAGGTCCCCCCGGTCCGCGTCCGGCCGCTGGTGCCGCGCTCGGATTCGGCGCGTAGATGACCGAGGCGCGGTAATTGGGGCCATAGACGACATCCAGCCGCTGGCTTTTTCCCTTCACCGACATCACCGCGTTTCCCGTAGCATCGCGCACCAGGTCGCCGAATACATGGTCCAGGTCGTAGTCCTTCAGTGCGATCGCCTGCGGGTTGGGGAAGAACCTCTCAATCGGCCGGGTCTCGCCCGTGGGGACTTTTTCCGGAGCCAACAGCCACTCGGTCCGCGCGCCCACCGAAACCGTCCATTCATCGCGCGGCGAATCGGTCAACTGGAAGTAGGGGTGGTAGCCGACGGCCACGGGCATCGGTTCCGCGCTTAGGTTCTCGATACGCGTGCGTACCTCGAGCACGCCCCCTTGCAGGCGGTGTGTGATCTCGATGGTGTGTGCGAAGGGCCATTGCGCCATCCAGGAGGGCTGCCGCCAGAACTCCAGCCGGCAGGTGACCCACGCCGCCTGGCTGTCCGACTTCGCCTCCACCACCGTCCATTCGGAGGTCGAAGTCAGGAACCCGTGCATCGGAATGTTGCCGCGCACGTTGCCGAGGCCCATGTTGAAGGTGTATTTCTTGCCGTTGGCGTAGAACGCCTGTTCGTCCAGCCGGTTGGCCCACGGCGCCAGGAAAGGAGTGCCGGCCATCCCGGGGCGCTTCAGGAATTCCTCCAGCGACGCGGCCGGGAACCGGAACACGTTCTGCCCCTTCACCATCATTTCGATGGCCTGGTTGCCGGCGGCGGGCACAACTGTGACTGTGGTCTGCGCGGCGGCGTCGCGCAACCGCACGACGGCGCCTTCGCGCTCCACCGAGTATTGGCCCAGGGCGGGCAGCGTCAGCGCCAAGACAAGCATTGACAGAATGGCAAGCCGCATGAAGATCCTCCTTACGACATTGTGAAGCTGTATCATACCCAACGCGGCGAACCGGCAACAAGTACTGCATCCGTTGCGCGAGATTGCGGGTATGCTCTGCTATAATCGCGTTTCTGAGATCCGGCTTCCATGTGCGGGAGCGGCGGACGCGAGGGGGTGGCGGTGAGGTGGTGTTGCGCCGGTCTGGAAGTCAGCTTCCCCACGAACAACGGGCGCGTTGAGGCGATCAAAGGACTGTCTTTGCACACCGGTTCCGGCGAGTTCTTGTCCGTCGTCGGCCCCAGCGGCTGCGGCAAGACGACGCTCCTGAAGACGCTCGCGGGGATGATCCCGTATCAAGCCGGGACGATCGACCGGATCCCGTGCCCGGAAGACCGCAACGACCTGGCGCTGCTGGTGTACCAGGAGAACAGCCTGTTCCCTTGGATGACGGTTCTGGACAATGCCACCTTCGGGCTGCGGATGCGCGGCGTCGATCGCTCCGAACGCGAAGAGCGGGCCATGGTCTTGCTACGCCGGTTTGGCTTCCAGGGCCGCGAGCGAGTCTACCCAAGAGAACTGTCGCTCGGCATGAAGCAGCGGGTGGCGGTCATCCGTTGTTTCCTCAGCGATCCCTCGGCGATGTTGATGGACGAACCGTTCGCCGCCCTGGACTATCAGAACCGGCTGGCCTTGCACCGCGAGTTACTGGAGTTGTGGGAACAGGACCATAAGACGGTCGTCTTTGTGACCCACGACATCGAGGAGGCCATCGTCCTGAGCGACCGCATCGTCGTGCTTTCACGTCAACCGGCCAAGGTGGTGGCTGAGTTGAAGGTCCCCTTCGGGCGTCCGCGCGATCCCGCCGTCGTCCTGGAGGAGGAATTCCTGGTTTTGAAGCGGCGTGTTTGGGCGGCTCTCGGGCAACATGCCGACATCGGCGCCGTGGGGCGGGCATGATTTCGCCGGCGCTTTGGAAGCGGATTGCGTTGGGCTTGTGGGCTCCGTTGCTCGTGCTCGCCTGCTGGCAATTTGCCGTGCGCTGGGGAATGCTGGATCCGTTGTTCTTTCCTCCCCCTTCGGAACTGGTGGGGGTCGGCCTGAAGATGGTAACCAGCGGCGAGTTGCCCGGGCATGTGCAGGCCACTCTCGTCCGTTCCCTCGGCGGGTTTGCCATTGGAGCGATATCCGGCCTTTGCTTTGGGCTTGTCATGGGCGCGTCGCGGCGGCTGCGCCAGTCCGCCGAGCCACTGTTGTCGGCATTGTTCGCCACGCCGAAACTCAGCCTGTTCCCGATGCTGCTTCTCTTGTTGGGAGTGGGCGACGCCGCCAAGATCGCCTTGATCGCCCTGAGCACCTTTATTCTCGTCGCCTTCCACGCCCTTGATGCCGTGCTCAATGTCAACAAGGCCTACGCGGAGATGGCCGCCAATTATGGGGCGGGAACCCGGGATCTGCTGCGCCACGTCTACCTGCCGGCGTGTTTGCCGCAGGTCTTCACGGGTTTGCGGCTGGCTCTGAGCCGTTCGTTGGTCTCGGCGATCTCCGTGGAATTAATCAGTGCGCAGGACGGTCTGGGCAGCCTCATCTGGATCTCCTGGCAGACTCTGGCGACCGAACGCCTCTACGTCGCCATCGTGACCTCGGCCGCGCTTGGGGTGCTGCTGCATCACGTACTACGCCGTCTGGAGGCCGCGTTGCTCCCCTGGAGAGGCCGCCATGCCGCCGCTTGACCGTGGCCTTTGGGAGAAGCTCGGCTACTACCGCCGCATGCTAACAGGCATGCGGGCGCTGCTGAAGAAGCCGCCGTATGCCGATCCGGAGGCGGTAATCCGCCACCAGTTTGCCCACCGGGAGGAGATCTGGCTTCGCCTGGTCGAACGTGTGGTGTTCGCCAATCCGGAGAACCCGTACCACCAGATGTTCCATTTGGCGGGTTGCACGCACGGGGACCTGAGCGCCGCGGTATCCAAGGACGGCCTGGAATCGACTCTCGCCGCGCTGCATCGTGCGGGCGTGTATCTCACGCACGATGAGTTCAAGGGGCGGAAGCCAATCGTGCGCTCCAACCGCACCTTGGAAGCCAAGCCGGCATGGTACTTTAACCCACTCGTCAAGGGCGGCGGAATTGAGTCGACCAGCGGTGGGAGCCGCAGCCCCGGCACGCGGATCGGCGGCGCCATTCCCGCGCGCCTCTACGGGGAGGCTCGCCGCCGGCTGCGGTATCGGGAACTGGGGGTCGAGGACTTCGAACAGGTGAGCGTCAAGGCCATCCTGCCCGCCGCCGACGGCCTGCTCGGATGCATCCTCGCATCGCGCGCCGGTATGCGGCAGGGGCCCTGGTTCTCCATTACCACCTCTTCGCTGGACGACGCGCATTACCGTTTCGCGACCAACTGCCTGGTGGCCCTGGCGCGCGCCCACGGGGAACAGGTGCCTTTTCCGGAGAGCCTGCCCTCCAACGATTATTCCCGCGTCTCCGCCTGGATTGCCGGACGCCGCCGCCAGGGGGTGCCCTCGGTGGTGTGCGCACACCCGAGTCCCGCCGCGCGTATAGCCGCGGCCGCGGCCGAAAACGGGCACGAGATCCAGGGAACCGTGTTCCTGGTTGGCGGCGAAGCGCTGACCGGCGCCCGGCGCCGGGTGATCGAGTCGGCGGGCGCGAGCGTTTTCCCGAGCTATCCCATCAGCGAAGTTGGGGGCGTTGGCTCGGCCTGCCGCCAGATGACTTCGGGCAACTGCGTGCACATCAGCGAGGATTCGATGGCCGTCATCAGCTACCGCCGGAAAGCGCCGCTGAGCGAGGCCGAGGTCGATTCGCTCCTGATGACCACGCTGGTGGAACACGGCAACTGTGTGTTGATCAACGTTGAAATGGACGACTGCGGCGTGATTGAGCCGGCCACCTGCGATTGCCTCTACTCGCGGATCGGCTTCCGCCGCCGCATCCGGGACATTGCCAGCTTCGGAAAACTTACCGGAATCGGCGTGACGCTGGTGGGGACCGACGTCATCCGGATTCTGGAAGAAACGCTCCCGTCGCGTTTTGGCGGAAGCGTAACCGATTATCAACTGGTGGAATGCGACGGCGGTGCACAGGCGCGGCTTCAACTCAGGGTCGGCCGGCGCGTGGCGGTCGCCTCGCTTGACGGCATCAAGGACTGTTTCCTTCGGGAGTTGCGCCAGTTCGAAGGCGGGGCGGGCGCCTCGCGGATCTGGCGCGACACCGGCGCGCTGGAGGTGGTCCACGAAGACCCGTTGGTCACCTTGCGCGGAAAGGTGCTCCCGTTACATCTCCTCGGGAGGCAGGAAAAGACGGCATGAATCGTAGAACTGTGTTGTCCGCCGGAGCGGTATGGGCGGCGGTCGCCCTCGCCGGATGCGGGAGGAAGAAATCTACGTTGCGGCGGCTCCGGGTCGCCCTGGTTCCGAGGTTCACATTGGCCCCGCTCTACCTGGCCGACGAGAAGGGGTACTTCGCGGCAGAGGGAATTGAGATGGAGCGGCTTCCCTTGTCGCAGGCCAACGAGGTGCTGCCAATGCTGGCAGCGGGAAAGGTGGATGTCGCGTTCACCTCCGTCGGCCCGGCGCTGATTAACGCCGTAGTCCGCGGTGCGCCCATCCGCGTCGTCGCGGCGCGCGACATGGTGGTCCCCGGATGTACCACCGGCGGCACGGTCTTTGCCAGCGCCAAGGCGTTCCCCGATGGATTGAAAGACCTCCGCCCGCTTCGGGGCAAGCGCGTCGTTGTGAACAACAGCACCGGGGTGATGTCTTTTTTCCTCGACGAGTTACTCAAAGCCTCGGGAATGACGCGCAAGGACATCAAGATCGTGGGCCTGAGGTCTATGGATGGTGTGGCCGCGCTGCTGGGGGGCAAGGTGGACGCTCTCGTGGCGGCCAATCTGGACAAGGACCTCTCGCTGGTCAGTGCCAAGATCGTGAGAGGCGTCAGCTTTGCGGAACTGTCCCCGAATTTCCAATACACCTTCGTGCTCTTCGGGAAGGCGCTCGTCGAAGGCAACCGCCGTGACGGCGTCGGCTTCCTAAGGGCGTATCTGCGCGGGTTGCGTGGGTTTCAGTCGGGCGAGAGTCCGAAGTCCCTGGAGGATCTGGCGCTGGCGGCGCACTCGGACCCCGGGGCGGTGCAGGAAGCCTGCCGCCAGGGATTCGCCGGCGATGGCATCGTGAATCCCGGCGACGTCGAGCGGCTGGTGAATTGGGCCGTGGCGGGCGGCTTCTGTGAGAAGGCGCCGCCTCTGGACCGGCTGTTGGACAACACCATGGTGCAGGAGGCGTACTTGTCTCTCCGGGAGGACGGGAAACGACGATGACGTGGCGCGGAATCGTGTTGGCGTGTTTGGCGGTGGCGCCCCTGATGGCGCAGACCTCCGGGTCGGTCGAGGGGATCGTGCGGGACCCCAGCGGAGCCGTGGTCCCGGGCGCGCGGGTGATGGTGGTGGAGGAGGCCACCGCCGCGCCACGGCTGGCGGTAACGGATTCTGCCGGCCGCTTCCAGGTGCCGCGTCTTGCGCCGGGAACCTACGAGATCACCGTCGGCCGCGCCGGGTTCCGCGACCAGTCTCAATCCGGCGTCCACGTCGAATCCGGCGCCTCGGCGCGGGCCGATTTCTCCCTCGTGCTCGAGGGATACCGCGACCAGGTGGCCGTCTCGGCGGAAGCCATATTGATCGACGCGACTCCGTCGGGGGCCGCCAGCTTTGTGCGCCAGCAGCAACTGGAGGACCTGCCGGTGGCCGGCCGCGACGTCTTTGAACTGGCGGCGCAACAGCCTGGGGTTCTGTTCGTGAGGAACGCCGACCAAAGTGTGACGCGCGGGCAGGGGCCCAAGTTCTCGGTGCATGGCGTGCGCCCTTCGCAGAACGGTTTTTTGTTGGATGGGATTCCCATTAGCGATTCGGCCGGCTCGGTGGCGGCCAGCGCGGCTCAGGTGACCCTCGGCGTGGAGTCGATGCGCGAAGTGGTGATCGTCACCAGCCCGTTCAGCGCCGAGTATGGCCGTTCGGCGGGCGCGGTGTTCACGGCCGTAACCAAATCCGGTGGCAATCAGTGGCACGGCGCCGCCTATGAGTATTTCCGGAATGACGCCCTGGACGCCCGCAACTTCTTCGCTGACCCGGCCGAGGCGTCCCAGCCCTTCCGGCGCAACCAGTTCGGAGGGCTGCTCAGCGGGCCCCTTTACCGCAACCGCGCCTTTTTCCTCGTCAATTACGAGGCGATTCGGGAGACTCGCTCTTCCACGATGCGGCCCGTGGTCCCCGACGCTAATGCGAGAATCGGCCTGCTGCCGGCGGCAGGAGGAGCCAAGACCGTCGCCGTCGCTGCTGCGGTGAAGCCTTACCTGGATCTTTATCCGCTTCCTAACGGGAGGAACTTCGGGGACGGCACCGGGGAGTTCCTGCATCCCTCGGTGCGCGGTATGCGGGAGGACTACGTCAGTGGGAAGTTGGATCTCCTGCTGAGCCCAACCTTCCGTTTGGCCGGCCGCTACGCCTTCGACGATGCCGAGCAGAGCCAGCCGCAACCGCTCGCCATCTGGAATTTCCTCACGGTGACTCAAAACCAGTTCGCCAGCGCCGAAATGCAGAACGTGTTGTCGCCCCGCACGGTCCACACCCTCCGTTCGGCCTTCAGCCGCGTGCCCGCGTCGGAGTTAGCCCGTCTGATGATCCAGGTTCCCGGCTCCCTTTCGTTCGTCCCCGGCCAGCCGCTTGGAGTAATCGCCGTCACCGGGCTCGCCGATATCGGGCCCTCGACCGTGCGGCAGCGCCCGCGGAGCCACATCCTGAACACCTATCAGGCGAATGACGATTTCGTGCACGTGCGCGGGCGCGACACGCTCAAGATCGGCGCCGGCTTGTACCGCATCCAATTCAACCAGGTAGCCGACTTCAGTGCCTGCGGGTACTACCAGTTCAACTCGCTCCAGGAGTTTTTGGCGGGTACCGCCCGCACGGCCGACGTCATGGTCCCCGGCTCGGATTCCCGCCGGGGCTGGCGCCAGACGCAGGGCTTTGTCTACTTCCAGCACGAGGTCCGCTGGCGGCCCGAGTTGAGCTTCGCTTACGGAATCCGCTTCGAATCGGCGAACACCCCGAGTGAGGTTAACGGGAAGGCATCCGCGCTGATCGACTACTTGGCCGACAGCGCCGTGACCGTCGGTGCGCCTCCCTATCGCAACCCTTCCGGCCGCACGCTGGCGCCGCGCGTGTCCGTCTCATGGGACCCCTGGGGCAACGGACGCACAGTCGTCCGCGCCGGCGCCGGCATCTTCCAGGACCTGGTCGGCGTGCGCGACCTGATCGTCGCCGGCGGGCGCATGCCGCCGTTTTTCAGCCGCGTCTCGGTGACGCGCCCTACGTTCCCCAAACTCTTGGCGGCGATCCAGGGATCGGCGCCGTTAACCGCTCTGGATACCATCGACTACAACTTGCAGCAACCCTACGTGGCGCAGTTCCAGCTATCCGTGGAACGGCAGATCGGCGGCGCCATGGTGGTGGGCGCCACCTACGCCGGCTCGCGCGGCGTCCACCTGATGAGTTTTGTCGGCAACGTCAACGCCACGCGGCCGCAATATCTTCCCGACGGTCGGATCTATCTCGCGGCGGACGCCGGACGGCTGAATCCGGCGTTTTCGCAGATCGCCATGCGCCGAAGCCAGTTCGATTCCGTGCACCACGGTCTAACGTTGACCGTGCGCCGGCGGTGGCAGGGCGGGCTGGGATTTCAGGCGAATTACCAGTGGGCCAAGTCGATCGACAACTCGTCTTCCACCATCACCAACGACTACTCCGGGACCGACTCGGTGCCGACCGTCTACGACTACCGCGCCAATCGCGGCCCCTCGGACTTTGACCAGCGTGGAGTGCTTTCCGGGAACCTGTCCTGGGCGGTCCCCTCCGGACGCGGCGGCGGGTTGGCCCGTCTCTGGCACGGATGGGAGCTGCACGCGCTCGTGAGTGCGCAGACCGGCCTTCCGTTCGCACCCACCGTCGGATTTGACCGGGTGCGGCTGCTGACGACGCGGGTCGACTTGGGCCAGCGTCCCGACTACGCCGGATTCGGCCGGAAGGCCGTCCTCGGCGGGCCGGACCGGTATTTCGATCCCACCGTGTTCGCGTTGCCCGCGGCGGGTTACTTCGGAACCCTGGGGCGGAACACGCTGGTTGGGCCGGGCCTGTTCACAGTGGATGCCGCTCTCCATCGGACGCTCTTCCGCAACGAACGCCAGAACCTGAGCCTCCGCGTCCAGGCGTTCAACCTGGCCAACCGCGCGAATTTCCGGCAGCCGTCCGGGCTCGCCCTGTTTGAGAGCACCGGAGAGCGGCTCGGGAGCGCCGGGAGGATCACAGAGACCGCCACCCCCTCCCGTCAACTGCAAATGGCCCTTCGATGGACGTTCTAGCGCGCAGCGCGGTGGAGGAAGGCGCCGGCGCTGGCGGGCCGGCCCGCTCCATCCCCGTGTTGACGTTTCACGCCATCGAGGATGCGCGCGACGTTACCGCCTTTCCTCCGGGGCTTTTTCGCGCCGGGCTGAAGGGCTTGGCGGCGAGGTCCCTGCGCGCGGAGCCGCTGGAATCGGTGGCGGCTCGCATCCGGCGCGGGGCGGGCTTCGCCGCGCGGACTATGGCGCTCACTTTCGACGACGGCTACCGGTCGGTCTACACCGATGCGTTTCCGGTGTTGGCAAGCCTCGGCATGAGCGCGACTGTGTTTTTGTGCACGGGCCGCGATGCGGGCCCGCTCTCTGCCGGGCTTCCCTCCCTTGGCGGGCGGCCCATGCTGAGCTGGGGACAGATTCGCGAGATGCACCGCGCGGGGATCTCGTTCGGGGCTCACACGCTGACTCATCCGGACCTGACGCGGTTGGCTCCCCGCGAGATCGAGGTCGAAGTCCGCGAATCTCAGGCCCGGATTGAAGACGCCATTGGCGCGCCGGTGCGAGCGTTCGCCTACCCGTTCGGGCGTTTCAACCGCGCCTGCCTTGAGGTCGTCGGCCGGTACTTCGACGTAGCGTGTTCGGACCGGCTCGGCTTGGTCCGCGCATCTTCGGATATCTTTGCGCTGCCGCGCGTGGACGCTTACTACCTGCGCTCGGAGCGGATGTTCGCGGGCGTGGCGTCGCGGTTTTTGGGTACTTACGTGGCGGCGCGCTCCTTGCCGCGGGGGTTGCGCCGCATGCTGATGAACTGCGTCGGAGGTTAGCTTGGACCGCCCGCTTCGCTTCGCGATGGTCACGACATTCTACCCGCCATACTCGTTCGGCGGCGATGGGGTCTTCGTGAAGCGGTTGTCCCATGAGCTTGCGGCGCGCGGTCACCAGGTTACGGTGATCCACAACGCGGACGCCTTCCGCGTGCTTGCTGGGCGCGGCCCGGAAGGCGGATACGACGATCCCTCGAACGTCTCCGTGCAGGCCCTCCAATCCCGGACTCCGGTGCTCAGCCTTCTGGCGGCCCACCAGACCGGGACTCCAGCCCTTTATGCGAGTGAACTGCGGCGGCTGCTCTCTCAAGACTTCGACGTCATCCACTTCCACAACGTCTCGCTGATGGGAGGCCCCGGCGTTCTGGCGCTGGGCGATGCGTTGAAGCTGTACACCATGCACGAGTACTGGCTGGTGTGCCCTACACACGGGCTGTTTCGCTTCGGCCGGACGCCATGTTCGAAAAGAATTTGTTCGCTGTGCACGCTATCCTACGGCCGGCCTCCCCAGCTCTGGCGCTACACAAACCGCCTGAACCATGCGGCAAGGCACGTCGACCTTTTCCTGGCGCCAAGCAGGTTTGTGGCGGCAAAACACGTTGAGCTCGGTCTAAAACGTCCGATCACCCACCTGCCGAACTTCACTCCCTCGCTGGAGAGCGCCATGCCGAGTGCCGCACCAAACCTCAGCGAGCCATACTTCCTTTTCGTTGGCCGCCTTGAGTGGCTGAAGGGCCTCCAGACGCTCATCCCGGTGTTTCGGCGATTCCAACGCGCTCAGTTGCGGATCGCCGGAGCCGGAAGCTGCGAGGCGCGCTTTCGAAGCCTGGCCCGAGATTGCCCGAACATCCAATTCCTTGGCTGGAAGAGCCGCGAGGAGCTTGCTCCTCTGCTTAGCGGGGCCATCGCTCTGATCTTCCCCTCGGTCAACTTCGAGACCTCCGGGCTGGTGACGTTGGAAGCCTTCAGCCAGGAGACACCGGTGCTCGGTCGCGACCTCGGTTCGCTTCCGGAGGCGATCCGCGATAGTGGAGGCGGGTTTCAATACAGGAATGACGAAGAGCTGATTCATGCGATGGAGATGCTCTTGGACCGCCCTGGCCTCAGACGCTCCCTCGGCCAGAACGCGCGGGCTGCCTGGGCCCGGCTGTGGTCGCCCGAGGTCCACATGGAGCGTTACCTCGGATTGGTGAACGAACTCCTGGAACGCAGAACGGCCCACCCGGGCGCCGCTGCGGGCGTCGCGTCTCCGTAGGACGAAAGGACCCGCCCTTCGCCTCAGCCGGTCCGTTTCTGCGCCACCATGGCCCGCGTCGAACCCGTGGTGATTCCGCCGTCCACCAGCAGCGTCTGTCCCGTGATGTACTGGCAGGCGTCGGAGGCCAGGAACACGACCGCCCCCTCCAGGTCCGGCGGCTGACCGTGACGCTTCAACGGAATGCGATCGACCAGGTAGGCCAGCCAGTCCGGATCTTCGTACAGGATGGCGTTCTGCGCGGTCTTGAACCACCCCGGCGCCAGGCAGTTTACCGTGATTCCATGCGGCCCCCAATCGTCGGCCAGGCTCATGGTCATCTGCTTGGTGCCGCCGCGGCTGGCGCAGTAGGCCGTGATGCCGGCGTAGCCGAACACGCTGGTCACCGAGCCGATGTTCACGATGCGGCCGTACTTCCGCGGGATCATCTTCTTCGCCACCGCCTGCGCCACGAAGAACGACCCGCGCAGGTTGGTGTCCAGCACCGTGTTCCAGTCCTCCCAGGTGACCTCCACGGCCGGCTTGCGCACGTTGCAGCCCGCGTTGTTGACCAGGATGTCGATCTTCCCGTAGTGCGCGTGCGCGGCCTCCACCATGCCCTGGATGCTCTCGTAGTCGCGCACGTTCAACTCAAGCGGCAGCGCCCTCCGGCCCATCTGCCGGACCTCCTCGCAGAACGGTTCGAGCGACGCGAGCGTTCGGCTGGTCACGGCCAAGTCGGCTCCCGCTTTCGCCAGAGCCCTCGCCATGGCCTGCCCCAGACCGCGGCTGGCCCCAGTGACGATGGCGGCCTTCCCCGTCAGGTCGAATGGTGACGAACTCAAGATCCCTCCTGCCGGCCAATGCGCCGGATCCAGATGTTGCGAAACCGCACTGCCTGATTGTGGTCTTGCAGGCTGAGCGGTTCCTCCGCCCCGTGCGGCGTGTACTTCCCTACATTCCGCCAGACCGTCGTCCCGAGATACGACCGGTGATCCTGCGCCAGCACGCCGTTGAAGAACAGCGTCACGGTCGCCGGCTTCACCACCTTGTCGCCCTCGAAACGCGGCGCTTCAAAGTAGATGTCGTAGACGTTCCACTCGCCCTGCGGGCGTGCGGGATTGACCATCGGCGGCCATACCCCATAGATCGAACCGGCCCCGCCGTCGGCGTAAGTCAGATTCGTGTGGCTCTCCAGGACCTGGATCTCGTAGCGCCCCATGAGTTCCACCCCGCTGTTCCCGCGGTCCTGACCCGTTCCCTGCGCCTCTTTGGGAACCATCCACTCGATGTGCAGTTGGCAATCGCCGAACTTCTCTTTAGTGACCAGACGGCCCGTCTTGGGAACGATCTCGATGAAGCCGTTTTCCACCTTCCACCGCGGCTGCCCTGTTACGCCGCCTCTTCCCGCCGACACCCACTGGGAAAGGTCCTTCCCGTTGAACAGCACGATGGCGTCGGAGGGCGGCGCCGTGTAGGCCGGCGGATGGCCCGGCGTCACCTTCACCGGCCGTGGTCGTTCGCTGTCGTGGACGCGCCATTTCTGGCCGGGAATGCGCGGCGTGTCGGTGTACCCGTCGACCGCGTCGCCCGCGAACTCCTGGGCGGGCTTGGGCGGCGCCGCGGCGGGTGGTTGCTGGGCCAGCAGCAGCGGCGCCAGCGCTGCAAGACAGAGCCGTTTCATCTGTTCACCTCGTGGGTAGTCTATCGCAGTCGGACGCCGCCGGCGAGGACCTGACTCTGCCCCTTGACTTGGCCGTGCCATCCGCATACCCTGGATCTTTGCAATCGCTTGCGGCGCGGGGTCGGGCTTGATCCGGTTCCGGTCCGGCAAGCGGGAGACCTCTATGCCAATGCCCCTCTGTTTTCTCGCCGGCGACGCTCCCTCCCGGCTGATCTCTCTGAGTTGGCTGGACCTGACGATCATCGCGATCTACTTCGTGGCCGTGCTGATCATCGGCTACTACCTCAAGGAGCGCGCCTCCACCGGCGAGGACTTCTTCCTGGCGGGTCGCGAGATGACCGCCTGGGTGGCGGGCCTCAGCTTTCTCGCCGCCAACCTGGGCGCGCTCGAGTTGATGGGCTGGGCCGCGTCCGCCTACCAGTACGGCATCCTGGCCGCGCACTGGTACTGGGTGGGCGCCATTCCCGCGATGCTGCTGTTGGGCGTCGTGATGATGCCCTTCTATTACATCTGCAAGACGCACTCGGTGCCCGGCTACCTGCAACTCCGCTACGGTGAGGGCAGCCGCGGATTGGCGGCCGTCTCCTTCGGCCTCATGACTGTGCTGATGAGCGGCATCAATATGTACGCCATGGCGCTGGTGATGAAGGTGGTCCTCGGCTGGGACATCAACTTCAGCATCTGGGTCTCGTCGATCACCGTGGCCATCTACGTGGCCCTGGGCGGCCTGCGGTCGGCCATCTTCAACGAAGTTCTCCAGTTCGTGCTGATCTGGCTTGGCGCGCTGTTGATCCCCATTCTCGGCCTGATCGAAGCGGGCGGCTGGAGCGGGTTGCAGGCGCGCATCGCCGCGAACTTCCCCGGTGTCGACTACACGCACCTGTGGCGCACCATGGGCTCGTTCGCCGACAACCCCATGGGTATCCACTGGACCGGCATCGTCTTCGGTCTGGGATGGGCCATCTCTTGCGGGTATTGGACGACGGATTTCCTGGTGGTGCAGCGCGTGCTCGCCGCCAAGGACCTGCGCTCGGCCAAAATGGCTCCCATCATCGGCGCGGGCTTCAAGATGATGGTGCCGATCATCGTCATTCTGCCCGGCCTGTTGGGTCTGGCGCTGCTGCCGATGCAGCTGGTCGGCGAGGATATGGCCGTCGCCACCGGCGGACACAGCTACAACGAGGTGCTTCCGCTGATGCTGGCCCGCTACTGCGGTCCGGGCCTCCTCGGTCTGGGCATCACCGCGCTGATCGCCGGCTTCATGTCGGGCATGGCGGGCAACGTCAGCGCCTTCTCTACCGTCTGGACCTACGACATCTACCGCGCCTATTTCAAGAAGGACGCCGCCGACGCGCACTACGTCAGCATGGGCCGCTGGTGCACCATTCTCGGGGTCCTGGTGAGCATCGGCACCGCCTACCTGGTGATGGAATTCAAGAGCATCATGGATTACGTCCAGGCGCTGTTCAGTTTCTTCATCGCTCCGCTGCTCGGCACGGTCACTCTTGGCATGTTCTGGAAGCGCGCCACCAAGGCGGCGGGATTCTGGGGCCTGCTCACGGGCACCGTATCCTCCATCGCCATGTGGGCCTGGGTGAAACTCGATCACTCGGCGCTTTCGATCATCGCCCTCTCGCCCGACGCCAAGGACATGGCCGAAAACATGTACCGTGCGCTCTGGTCGTCGACCATTTGTATTTTGGTGACGATCGTGGTGAGTTACATGACCAAGCCCAAGCCGGACAGCGAACTGGTAGGCCTGGTCTATAGCTGCACCAAGGTCCCCTCGGAAGGCCACCTGCCGCTGCTCGAGCGGCCGATCTTCTGGGCGGGCGTTGTGGCGGCGGTGTTCGTGGTTCTCCAGATTATCTTCTGGTAGGCGGTTATGACGGAACACAAGGAATCAATCTCGATCTGGTATTTCGTGGGACTCCTCCTCACCGTGTACGGAGTCCTGATCATGGGCGCGGGTATCTACGACCTGGTGGCTGGCATTCAGCGCACGACCGTTCTGGCCGAGTATCATGCCCCAATCTGGTGGGGAGCGTTCCTGCTGGCGCTCGGCGTAATCTATGTGTACTTCTTCTCGCCGCGCCGCCAAAAGGGTTCTGGGAATTGAAGGAGAAAAGGATATGGCACAGAAAATGACGTTTGGACTCATTGTGGGCAACCGGGGCTTCTTCCCCGATCACCTGGCCAAGAGCGGCCGCGAGGAGATGATCGCCGTCCTGAAGGCCGCCGGGCACGACGTGGTTTGCCCCGACGCCACACAGACGACCTACGGCGCCGTCTGCACCCGGGAGGAAGCCAAGACCTGCGCGGACCTCTTCCAGGCGAGCCGCGGCAAGATCGACGGCATCATCATCACCTTGCCCAACTTCGGCGAGGAGCGCGGCCTGGTGGAGGCCATCCGCCTGGCGAACCTCAACGTTCCCGTGCTGGTTCAGGCCACTCCCGACTCCGCGACCAAGATGACCATCGCCGACCGCCGCGACAGCTTCTGCGGCAAGATGAGCGCCTGCAACAACCTGTCGCAGTACCGCATCCCCTACTCGCTCACGACGCTGCACACCGAATCGCCTTCGTCGGACACCTTCAAAAAGGATCTCGACTGGTTTGCCGCCGTCTGCCGCGTTGTGGGCGGTTTGCGGAAGCTGCGCGTGGGCGCGCTGGGCGCGCGTCCGGCGGCGTTCAACACCGTCCGCTACAGCGAGAAGCTGCTCGAGGCTCACGGCATCGCCGTCGAACCCCTGGACCTCTCGGAGGTCTTCGGCCGCATCGGAAAGATGAAGGACGAAGACGCCGCCGCCCAGGCCAAGCTCGCCGAGATCAAGTCCTACGTCAAATCCGATGACGTGCCCGCTCCCGCCCTCATGAAGATGGCCAAGCTCGGTGCGGTGATCGACGCCTGGATGAAGGACAACGACCTCGACGTCAGCGCCGTGCAGTGCTGGACTTCGATGGAGGAGTTCTTCGGCGTGGTCCCCTGCACCATCATGAGCATGATGAGCAACAAGCTCATGTCCAGCGCCTGCGAGGTGGACATCCCCGGCGTCGTCGCCATGCACGCGCTCAGGCTCGCCAGTGAAACCCCCAGCGCCCTGCTCGACTGGAACAACAATTACGGCGAAGACCCCAACAAGGCCGTCTGCTTCCATTGCAGCAACCTCCCGAAGCACTTCTTCGAGGAAGCCAAGATGGACTACCAGGAGATCATCGCTGGAACCGTGGGCAAGCTGAACACCTTCGGCACCTGCGTCGGCCGTGTGAAGGCCGGGCCCATGAGCTTCGCCCGCTTCTCCACCAGCGACACCACGGGCAAGATCCGCGGCTACCTGGGCGAAGGCCGGTTCACCAAGGACCCGCTCAACACCTTCGGCGGCGCCGGAGTGGTCGAAATCCAGAACATGCAGACCCTGCTGCGCTACATCTGCGAGAACGGCTTCGAGCACCACGTGGCCGCCAACTTCAGCGCCACGGCGGCGGCCGCTGTCTATGAGGCCGCCACGAAGTACCTGGGCTGGGACGTCTGCTACCACCGCTAGAGGTTCGCATGGCCATCGTCGCCGGAGTGGATTTTGGGACGCTGAGCGTCCGCGTGTCCATTGTCGACAGTCAAGACGGCCGCATCGGTTCCGGTGTGGCGGAGTATCCGCTGCACCGGAAACGGGAAGACCCCGATCACGCCACCCAGAGCCACGCCGATCACATGCGCGCGCTGGCCGAGGCGGCCCGTAAGGCCGTGGCGGACGCGCGCGTGCCCGGCAGCCGTGTCGAGGCGCTGGCGCTGGATACCACCGGCTCCAGCGTTATCCCCGTGGCCGCCAACCTGGAGCCGCTCGACGACTATTACCTCTGGTGCGACCACCGCGCCTGGCGCGAAGCCGCTCTGATCACCCGAACGGCGCACGAGAGCGGGCTTCCCGCCATCGACTGGTGCGGAGGCGTCTACTCTTCCGAGTGGGGCTTCTCCAAGCTGCTCCACTGGCTCCGGAACAACCCGGAGAAGCGCGCGCGCCTGGCCGGCGCTTTTGAGCACTGCGACATGGTGGCGGCGGTGCTCTGCGGCATAACCGATGTGGCCCAGGCGCCACGTTCGGTCTGCGCCATGGGCCATAAGTGGATGTGGAACGCCGCGCTCGGCGGTCTTCCGCCCGAGTCCTTCCTCGCCTCGGTGGACCCGCTGTTTGCGGGGATTCACAGCAAGCTCGGCGGCCGCTACGCCACCAGCGACCAACTCGCCGGCCGCCTTTCGCCGGAATGGGCCGGGCGGCTCGGATTCCGCGCCGGCATCCCCATCCCGGTGGGCGCTTTTGACGCGCACTGGGACGCCATCGGCGCGGGCGTGCAGGAGGGCGACGTCGTCAACGTGGTCGGCACCTCCACTTGCATCATGGCGATCGCGCGCGAGACCCGGCTCGTTCCCGGCGTCTGCGGCGTCGTGCAGGGATCGATTCACCCCGCGATGGCCGGCATCGAAGCCGGCCTTTCGGCCACCGGCGACATCTTCGAAGCCATCGCACGGCGCGCCGGAAGCACGGTCGTCGAACTGTCGAAGGGGCTGGAGGACTACCGCGCCGGCGGGACCGGCCTTCTGCGCCTCACCTGGGACAACGGCGACCGCACGGTTCTGGTGAACCCGGAGCTGGGCGGCGTGACGCTAGGCTGGAAGCTGACCCACACGGCGCAGGACGAGTTGTTCGCCGCCATCGAAGGCACCGCCTTCCACACGCGCGTCATTTTGGAGCGCATGGAGAAATATGGCGTGCCCATCCGCCGCGTCATCAACGGCGGCGGCGTTCCGCAGAAGAACGAGACGCTCAACCGCGTCTACGCCAACGTGTTCAACAAGCCCGTCCTGGTGCCGGAAAGCGACGTGACCAGTCTCGGCTCGGCCATTTTTGCGTTTTTGGCCGCCGGCGTTTTCAAGACCATCGAGGAGGCGCAGGCCGCGCTTTGTCCCCGTCACCGCATCGTCCAACCGGACCCTGCCGCGGCGGCGGTGTATCAGAGGCTTTTTGGCGCGTACCGCAGGCTCTATTTCGGACTCGGGCAGCCCGGCGCGGCGCCCCTCGCGGCGGGTGACGTGCTCCCGCTGCTGCGCGAGATCGCCGCGAATTGAGGATTAAGGCCGCGCGAGCGGGGTGCCCGCGCGGCCCGGTCAGCCGCTACTTCGGAAGCAGTTCGTCCAGCAACAGGTAGCGCGCGCGGTCCGTCTCCGGCTCCGCCTTGGACTCCACATCGATGCGCATCCGCTGGTATCCGGTCTTGCTGTCGTAGGTGGGCCAGTTCGGCAGCCCCGGGCCGTTGGGATTCCCCGTCTTGATGAAATTCACGAAGTACCCCTGCATCGTCTCGGACACCTAGCGATCGGCCGGCTCCCACTTGTACCGCTGGTCCAGATCCAGGTTCCCCATGGCGTACTGGATCTCGGCCGAATGCGCCGCGCCGCGCGGAGCCGCCGGAGGTCCGCCGCGTCCCGGCGCCGCGCTGGGCGGCGGCTGGCCCGGCATCCCCAGGTATGGCGGCCGGATGCGCGTGTAGAAATAGCGGTAGACCGGCTGGCCCCCCGTCTGCATGTGGAGTTCGGTCCACTTCCACGTGCTGTGGGAAATGAACCGTGCGCTCGCCAGGTCGGTCGCGGCTTGCAGAACCTCCTCCGGCGTCGTGGCCGCGTAGACCTTCAGCACGTCGGCCGCGCGGCCGCCGAAGAGCTTCTTCAAGGCTTCGGCGAAATTCTCCGGCGTCGGTTCGCTCGTTCCGAGGACGCTGCGCGCGCCCTGCTCCTCCGAGTTCGTCCCGGCCAGCAGCGGCACCTTCGCCTGCTCCTTGGCTAGGAAGATCTCGGTCAACCGCTTCGGCAGGAAGTACCCGTCCAGCGTCGTGCTGAAGCGCACCCCCTGCGCCTTGGTCGTGGCCTCCTGGATCTGCTCGGCGCTCATCGCGCGCAACGCGGCCAGGTTGGCGGCGCCCGCCGCGGCGGCGAACTTCACGCCGTCCTGCTCGGCGTCGGCCAATTCGCGCGGCGGCATCGTCGTGATCATGGCCCCGCTCTCTCCGATCGCTCCGGCGATCAGGTTCCGGCTCAACGGCGACGCCATCTGCGCGCTCACCGAAATCGACCCGGCCGATTCTCCGGCGATCGTGACCTTCTTCGGATCCCCGCCAAACGCCGCGATGTTCTCGCTCACCCACTTGAGCGCGGCCGCCTGGTCCAGCAGCCCGTAGTTGCCGGACGCCTTGTGCGGCGACTCCTTGGTCAGCTCCGGATGCGCCATGAAGCCGAAAATGTTGGTCCGGTAATTGATCGACACGGCCACGATTCCTTTGCCGGCCATGCTGGCGCCGTCGTAGCGCGGCTCGGAGCCGTCGCCGTTCTGGAACCCGCCGCCGAAGATGTACACCAGGACGGGCAATCGCTCATTACCGCTTTTGGCCGGCGTCCAGACGTTCAGATACAGGCAGTCTTCGCTCATGCCGTTGCTCCGGAACCAGTAGTCGGCTCCGGGGCCCGTGCGCTGCATACACCGCGGCCCGAAGTTGTCGGCGTTGCGCACGCCGGTCCAGTTCTTCAGCGGCTGCGGCTCGCGCCAGCGCCACTCGCCCACCGGCGGCTGCGCGAACGGGATTCCCTTGAAGCTGCGGACTCCGTTGACCGGCGCGGCGGTGGACTCAACCACGCCGTGGGCGGTCTTGACTTGATCGGCGGCTCCCAGCACCGTGGCCGAAAACAACGCCGTGGTTACAACGAACGCGAATCGAATGGATTTCATGACTCTCCTGACAGGCTAAGAACCATTCTGTTTGGAATCGCGTTCCCGGTCAAGGCGCCCCGTCCCGGCGGCGCGTGCGGCGGGGTAGAATGACCCTACGCAGTCCGATAGAGGAGGGATTCCCAGTGAGACGAACCGTTCTGTTGATGGCCGTGGCGGCCGCCACCGCGTTGGCGCTTTCCGCACAACCGGCGGCCCCGGCCAACCCTTTGACCACCGAACTCAGGCAGGCTTTCGACCGCGTAACCAACAACCTCCTGCGCATGGCCGAGAAGATGCCCGAAGAGAACTACAGCTTCAAGCCCGTGCCCGAGATCCGCGACTTCGGCGCTACCATGGCCCACACCATCGACTACCAGATGCGCACCTGCTCCACGGTCAACGGCGAAGCGAAGTCGGTGGACGCCGCCTCCAAAAAGACCAAGGCCGAAATCGTCGAGGCGATGAAGACCGCGATGGCGGAATGCGCCAAGGCGTTCGATTCCCTCACCGACGCCACCATCGTCCAGATGATGAGCGGCGGACGCGGCCCGCAGCGGTCCAAACTGGGCGCCCTCAACAGCGTCGTGGGCCACAACAACGAAGAGTACGGCTACCTGGCCGTCTACCTGCGGCTGAAGGGTATCGTTCCTCCCTCCAGCGAAGGCGGCGGCGCGGCGCCGGGCGCTCCGGCACGCCGCGGCGGCATGTAGTTGTAGTGCGGCGGAAATGATGGCGGTTATGTCCGGCTCGAAGCAGGCCGTTTTCGTAGGGGCTTGGCGGTGCCAAGCCCAAAGCAGAACGCACTAGCCATTTCCGCGAGGGCTTGCCGGCGGCAAGCCCCTACGCCGGCGATGTATCTTTGCTGTGATTGTGGGCGTTACCAGGGGCGATTGGGAATCGCGCAAGCGCCTCGGATAATGGGCATTCCGTGTGGCGCACTACAGTAGCGGCATGCGCCGGCCGGCGGCTTTACCTTAGCTGCGTCTCGACTTCCTCCAGCCAGTCGGGCGCTTTCAGAACCTCCCGCGGCTTGCTCCCGTCGGGCGGCCCGATGATGCCGTCCCGCTGCATCATATCCAGGATGCGCGCCGCGCGCCCGTAGCCCAGCCGCAGCCGCCGTTGCAGCGTGCTGGTAGATGCCTTGCCCATATCCAGCACCACGCGCACAGCTTCCTGGTACAGCGGGTCCTGTTCGCCGTCGAACTCCTCCAGGTTGGCTTCGTCGTCGTCGCTCGGCGGCGCCACCAGGTAGGTCGCGTCGTACTCGGGAGCGGCCTGTTCCTTCCAGCAATCCACCACGCGGTTGATCTCCGCCTCGGTCACCAGCGCGCCGTGCACACGCACTAGCCGGGAAGAGCCCGGCGGCAAGCACAGCATGTCGCCCTTGCCGAGCAGGTGCTCGGCGCCCATCACGTCCAGAATCGTCCGGGAATCCACGCGCGTCGCCACGCGAAAGCTGATCCGCGACGGGAAGTTCGCCTTAATCAGGCCCGTCACCACGTCCACGCTCGGCCGCTGCGTGGCCAGCACCAGGTGGATGCCCACCGCCCGCGCCATCTGCGCCAGCCGCGTGACGGACTCTTCGACGTTGGCCCGCTCCAGCATCATCAGGTCCGCCAGTTCGTCGATGAAGATCACGATGTAGGGCAGCGGCTCCAGCGCCTCGGCCTCCGCCTCTTCCTCGAACAGGTTTCGCGGTTCGTACTGGTTCTGGCGCACCTTCCGGTTGAACTGCTCGATGTTGCGCACGCCCTGGCTGGCCAGCAGCCGCAGCCGACGGTCCATCTCCAGCACCGCGTTGCGCAGCGCGTTGGTGGCCTTCTTCGGATCGGTGATCACCGGGGTCAGCAGGTGCGGGATGCCCTCGTACAGCCCCAGTTCCAGCCTCTTTGGGTCCACCAGGATCATGCGTACCTGTTCTGGCGTCGAGTGGAACAGGATCGACATGATCATCGAGTTTAGCAGCACGCTCTTGCCCGACCCGGTCGATCCCGCAATCAGCAGGTGCGGCATCGATTCCAGCGCGGCCACCTTGATCCGCCCGTTGATGTCCTTGCCGAGCGGAATCGGCAGCTTGGCCGTCGAATTGTGCAACTCGTCGGATTCCAGGATCTGCCGCAGCCCGATCACCTCGCGCCGGCTGTTGGGCACTTCGATGCCCACCGTCGGCTTGCCCGGAATCCGTTCGATCAGGATCGACTCGGCTTGCAGCCCCAGGCACAGGTCCTCGGTCAGCGTCGTGATGCGGCTGTACTTGATCCCCGCTTCCGGCTTGAACTCGAACGTCGTCACCACGGGCCCGGGGTTGATCTGCACCACCGTGCCGAGGACGTTGAACTCCTCGAATTTCGACTTGATGCGCGCGGCCGTGTCTTTCAACTCCTGCTCGTCGTAGGGGCTGCGGCCCGCAGGCTCGTTCAGCAGATCGGTCGATGGCAGCTGGTACTCGTGCCGCTTGCGCTCCGCTTGCCCGGCGGCGGCCTCAACCGGCGCCACGGGTTCGGGCGGCGCCGGCGCTTCCGACCCCGGTTCGTTCAACGCCGCGCCGGTCCGCCGCCAGGGCGGCAGGTCTTCCAGCGTGTGAATGGGGATGTCGGCTGGCGGCTCGGGTT
This sequence comes from uncultured Solibacteraceae bacterium, assembly GCA_964627045.1. Taxonomy (GTDB): domain Bacteria; phylum Acidobacteriota; class Terriglobia; order Bryobacterales; family Bryobacteraceae; genus CAZVIK01. Next base: position 68,567 of record CAZVIK010000001.1, read on the forward strand.
CGGCGGCGGCCGGTTCGGCCGCTTCCAACGCGGGCCCGATCACCGCAGCGGGGCTTTCCATCGCCACGGGGGCCTTCCGCGCCGGAGCCTCCACAATCGCCGGCTTCGCCTTCCGGGCGGCCTTCGCCTTGCGGCTCTGTTGCCGCGCCTCGCGCCACGCCTCGATCGCCGCCCGAGGCTTCTCCATCCATCCGCGGGACTTGGCGAAACTGAACGACGAGAACAGGTAGACCGAAATCACCAGTGCCGTCGCGGCCACGATCACCGAGCCCGCCACGTTCAGCAGGCCCACCAGCCACCCGGCCAGCAGCACGCCGGCCAGACCTCCCGCCGGAATCGCCCCGCCGAACACCCTCCAATCGGGCACGAGGGACACCAGCGCTGCCAGGCTCAACGTGAACAGTGCCGCGCCCGCCACTCGCGCCGCCGGCGCTTCCAGAGGGCTCGAACGCACCCACTTCCATGCCAGCAGCAACAGAAGCACCGGGAAGGAGAAGGCCGCCAGGCCGAACGCCTGTAGCGCCAGGTCGGCCGTCAGCGCGCCCGCCGGTCCGATCAGATTGCGTGCCGCCGTTCCACCCGCCGTGTTCCAGGATGGGTCCGGATGCTGGTAGGTCAGCAGACACAGCCACAGCAGGAGGGAGAGGGCGAGCAACACCACTCCCACCGCTTCGTTCAGCCTCGCATGGGACGTCGGTGATAGAAAACGCATTCCGCCTAGAGGCGGAAGATTGTGGCCAGAGCTATCACTATTATGCCAAAAATGATCCGGTAGTAAACAAAGAATTTAAGGGTATGGCTTCGCAGGTAGCGCAGGAGCCCGGCAATCACCCCGCATCCGGCCAGGGCGCTCAGCAGAATCCCCAGGATGAAGGAGAGCCGCATTTCCGGCGGAACGCCCCCTTTTTCGATTAGGTCCCAGGTGGCTTTCGCCGCCGCCGCGCCAATGGCCGGCGTCGAAATCAGGAAGGAAAACCGCGCCGCACTCTCCCGGTCGAAATTGCGGAAAAGCCCCGCCGTAATGGTGATACCGCTACGGGAAGTCCCCGGAACCACCGCCAGCGCCTGCGCTACGCCCACCACCATCGCGTCCAGGAACCCGACCTTCTCCATTCCCCGCGTGCGCCGCCCCACCCGTTCGGCCACGAGCATCAGCAGGCCGACGCCCACCAGCATCCCGCCGATCAGCACCCGGTTATGCCGCCACACGTCCTCGGCGTAGCCTTCCAGCAGCAATCCGGCCACGCCCACCGGAACTGTGGCCGCAGCGATCAGCCACAGCAGCCGCGGCGTCTTCCGCAACCCTTCGTCGTTCCCCCACTGCCGGCCAAAGCCCTGCGCCAGAATCTGCACCCAGTCCCGCCAGAAGTAGATGACGACGGCCGCCAGCGTGCCAAGGTGGAGCGCGATATCGAACACCAGTGTCTGGTCCTGCCACCCGAGCAGCCACGGCGCTAGCGCCAGGTGCGCGGAACTGCTGATGGGCAGAAATTCGGTGACTCCCTGGACCACGGCAAGAACAACCACTTGGAGGATCGGCATAGAGGGGACAGTGATTCAATGGTAACCCACCCGCGAACGCATCCGCCCCGGTGGTACGCTTGTTTTCTTATGGCTGACGGTAAACTTCAAGTCATCCCGATCGGCGGGGTGGGCGAATTCGGCATGAACTGTCTCGCCCTGCGCTATGGCGACGACATCATCGTCATCGACTGCGGGATGATGTTTCCCGAGGAGGAACTCCTCGGGGTCGACGTCGTCATCCCCGACTTCACTTACCTCGAGGACAACCGCGATAAGGTCCGCGCCCTCATCCTCACCCACGGGCACGAGGACCACATCGGCGCCACCCCGTTTCTCCTCTCCGAACTGAACATCCCGGTCTATGCTAGCGAGTTCACCCTCGCCCTGGCCGGGCGGCGCCTGGAGGAGCACGACCTGAAGGACCGGCTCCGCCTGAACGCCGTCAAACCCGGCGAGCGTGTCCAGATCGGCGCGTTCCAGGTCCAGTTCATCCACGTCACGCACTCCATCGTCAGCGCCTTCGCCCTCGCCATCACCACGCCGCTCGGCGTCGTCATCCACACCGGCGATTTCAAAGTCGACCCCACGCCCACCGACAACGACCTGTTCGACCTGCACACCCTGGCCGACTACGGCAAGCGGGGCGTGCTGCTGCTGCTCTCCGATTCCACCAACGTGGACCGCTCCGGTTACACCGAGAGCGAGCGCGCCGTCCGCCCGCGTCTGGAGGATATCTTCAACCGCGCCCGCGAGCGCGTGGTCGTGGCCTGCTTCAGTTCGTCGGTCCACCGCCTCCAGCAGTTGATCGACCTGGCCGCCGAGTTCGACCGCAAGGTCTGTTTCCTCGGCCGCAGCATAGCGACGGTCACTGAAATCGCCCATTCGCTCGGCCTGCTGCGAATCCCGGACCGCATCCTCCTCCGCCCGCAGGACTTGAACTCGGTGCCGCGAAGCAGCGTTCTGGCGGTCATCTCGGGGACGCAGGGCGAACCGATGTCGGCGCTCAGCCGCGTCGCCGTGGACAACCACAAGCAGCTTTCACTCGAACCGGGCGACACCGTCGTGCTGAGTTCGCGCATCATTCCGGGCAACGAGAAGGCCATCTACCGGATGATCAACCACCTCTCGCGCCGCGGCGCCGATGTCATCTACGGATCGATGAACCCGCCGGTTCACGTCTCCGGCCACGGCAGCGCCGAGGAGTTGAAACTTATCCTGAACCTCGTCCGCCCCCGCTATTTCATGCCCATCCACGGCGAATACCGGCAGCTTGCCAAGCACGCCGCTTTGGCCAGCCACCTTCGCTTCGTGGGCCTGGAGGAAACGTTCGTCACCGAGACCGGACGCGTTCTGGAGATCGACGCCTACGGCGCGCGCATTAACGGCGAGGTCCCGGTCGGGCGCGTGTGCATCGACAGCGGCACGCTGGACGAAGTGGTCGAGGACCTCGTCATCCGCGATCGCCGGCATCTGTCCGAAGACGGCATTGTACTTCCCATCATCGCCATCAACAAGCACACCGGCCGGAGCGAAGGGCTTCCCGAAATCGTCAGCCGCGGCTTCATCTCCGAAGAGGGCAGTGCCGAGATGTTGCAGGAGGCGCGCAGCGTCGTCGCCCGCACCATCGAGGAGTCCAGCGCCGAGGAGCGCTCCGACTGGGGTGTCATCAAGGAGAAGATTCGCATCGACCTGCGGCGCTACCTCACGCGCCAGACCTCGCGCCGCCCCCTGGTAATGCCTGTCATTCTGGAAATCTGACCCCCCCGGCCTGAGTGGCGCGGACCGTCGTTTTTCGTGGGCTGCGCTCGTCTTCGCGGGGCAGCCCCGCCCGTTGTTGTGGCGTGCACCCTCGGGTTGTGGAGCAGGCGGCCAGGTCTGCCACGTGGGCAGTCTTGCCCACGGCCTGGCCCTCTTGTTCTGCGGCTTCGCGCTTCCCTGTGAGACCCCCAGCCGCGGCGCACCGGTCAACCCAAGTCGCGTCGAGGTTCGCCTTCCAGCCGCCGCCCCGTCTCGCGCACGGAACGCCCCCGCCGCTCAGTCCTTGAACCCCACCACCAGTTTGCCCGCCGGCGTCTTGTAGTGCAGGCTCACGTCTTTGGGTTTGTGCCGTCCCTCCAGGTAGAAGTACAGCAGCCCCTCCACCGGTTCGGAAGTCTCCTTCTCCGGCAGGACCTTCTCCTCCAGGAGTTCGAGCGTGCTCTTGCGGCTCGTGTCCCGGCCCGCCCGCGCCGTGGTCTCCCCGGCGGAACCCACATTGCCGATGGTGGGGCTGCCGCCGCCGATCCTCTCCGGCCGGCCGTCGCCCGTCGGCCGCCGCCACGCCGGCCCGTTGTCCTGCGAGGCCACTCCGGCGCCGCCTTTTCCCGAGGAAACCACCAGCACGCCGGCCCCCGCGATCTGGCTCGGGGCGAACGGCGTCGAGCGGCTCCCATTCTTGCCGGACCACAATTCGAAATCGTCGCGGGCGATCGTCAGCTTGTGGCCGGTCCTCGGCGCGAGCCGCACCTCCACCACGGCGATCGCCTCCTCCAACTCCACGCCAACGGCCCGCCGCACTTCGGCCTTGTCCAGAAAGACCTTGGCCGCGACCTCGACCACGCCATTGGAATCCCGGCCTTCCGCCGGCTTTCGCTCCGCCCCGGACAAGACCAGCGCGATGGCCACCGGCACGATCACGCTCCTGCGCGCGACGTTCACGATTGTATTATGCGGGATCGGCGGCGCACTTTGTGGAACAGCTCTTCAACGTGGCGCAGCCCCGACTTCGTAGGGCAGCCCTTTCCAGCCCTGCCCGTCGTCGTGGCGCGCAACCTCGGATTGGGGATCGGGCCGCCAGGCCTGCCACGTGGGCAGTCTCACCAACGGCTCGGTTCCCCGTTTTTTCGGCTTCGCGCCTTCGCGTGAGACCCCAAGTTGTGGCGCACGCGCCGCGCCGCGCGCCGAACCTAGTCGCCCGCCTGGGGGCGTTCCGGAGCCGCGACCGGAGGGCCGGCAGGGGGAAGCAGACCCTTGGACTTGGCGGCCGCCACTTCGCGGCGCCACGCGGCCACGTCCCGAATCACGCTGGCGATGGCGGCGCGGTTGCGGAACAGCAGCCACAACCAGGCCCGCGCGCCCTTCTGCTGGAAGTAGATGCCCCGGAAGAACAGCCGCGCGATCAGAATGCTGATCTTGTACGGCGCCGGCTCGCCGGCAATCGACCGTAAGGCACGCAGGTTCTCCTCCGGGCTGTAGGCGCTCGCCCACGCCTGCCTCACCTCGGCTTGCACTTGCGGAATCGACATGCCGAGCGGCGAATGCGCCATCTGGAACGCCGAGAACTCCAGCCAGTGCTTGGGCCGTGTCAGCCGCCCCTCGCGCTGCAAGCGGTCGTATAGCGGCGTTCCCGGGAATGGTGTGATCTGCCCGAACACCGGCAGCCCCGGCGCCCATTGGCGGACTTCCTCTACCGTGCGCTCGGCCACCCCGGGCTTGTCGTGATCCAGTCCGAAGATGAAAGACGTGATCGCGTATACGTTCCGCTTCGCCAGCCGGTCCAGCACCGCCCGGTACTCTTCCGGCTTAACGAAGTTCTTGCCCACGCTCGCCAGGTTGTCGCGGTCGAGCGACTCCATGCCGATGAAGATCCACCGCCCGCCCGACTCGGCGATCAAGTCGATTAGCTCTTCGTCCCGCAGAAGGTTCGCGCTGATCTGCCCCACCCAGGACATCTGCGCGCCCGCGGCGATGATGTCTCGCAGCAGCGACTTGGCCCGCTTGACGTTGATCGCCAGGTTGTCATCGACAAAAAACACCGCGATCTCGCCGCGCGAACGCCGCGCACGCTCCTTCAGCCGCAGCATCTCATCGACGATGCTCTGATTGGTGCGAAACCGGATCGAGTCTCCGAAGAAGCCCGTCACCGTGCAAAACTCGCACCCGTAAGGACACCCGCGCCCGGATTCGATCGGGATGATGTGGAACGTCTCCCAGCCCGTCCGGTAGTGCGCCATGAACTTTTTCGCCAGCCCCGGGATGCGGTTGAACTGGTCCAGGTCCAGCGATTCCCACGGGATGGCCGGGTAGTCCTGAAGGTCCGGCTTCGCTGCCGCGCCCGCGACATCGCCGGCCCGGTAGGTCTCCTTGAGTTGGCCCCGCGCGGCATCCTCGACGATCTGCGGCCAGGTTTGATCGGCCTCGCCGATGGCCACCGCATCGGCGTGCTTCGCTCCGCCGTCGCGTCCCAGCGCCTCATCGGGGATCTCGGTAACATGGGGGCCGCCCATCACCACCGGAATCCCGGCGGCCCGCAACGCGTCGGCCACCCGGTAGGCTTTGGCGATCATGCGCGTCATGGCGCCGATGCCCACCAGCCCCACGCCTTCTTGTTTCACAAACCCGACGAGTTCCTCGTCGCTCATCGGCCGCGCATTGCCGTCGATGAGCAGCACCTCGTGCCCCTTCGGAGTGAGCGCCTGTAGCAAAAACATCCACAGGTGCGGCATGAAGTTCCGCGTCACGCCGTTATCCGGGTTGTAAAGCAGTATCTTCAATGGACGCTTCCTCCCGGGCCGCCGCCATTCGCCTTCTCAAAAGGGATCCGGCCCGCCGCGTTCGGGACTCGCCCGCGATCGCGGCAGGCCGGTCAAATACTTAAGCTTACCAGCGCGGTTCGCGCCGCCGGTGGGACGGGCCCGAAGACCGTCCGCGGAACCCGCCGCCGCCCGGCCCGCCGCCGCCCCCGCCCGCGCCCTTCGGCCGGGCTTCGTTCACGTTGATGGCCCGGCTTCCAAGCGTCGCGCCGTTGAGCTCGCCGATCGCGCGGTCGGCGTCCGCATCGTTGGTCATCTCGACAAACGCGAAACCGCGCGGCTGGCCCGTATCACGGTCGCGGACGACGTTCACGCGCTCGACGGGGCCGTACTTCTCAAACTGTTCCTGGATTTGCTCTTCGCTAACGTTGAAATCCAGGTTCCCAACAAAGATGTTCTTCATCTGGTCTCCTGCGGTTGAGGCCTGCTTTGCGGGACGAACTTCGGAACCTGGCCCGGTCTGGCGGGATTATCAAGCGCTCTTGCAGTATAACATCATGCGCGCGGGGGAAAAACCCGCGCGCCGGCGGGCAAAACCTGCGCCCCGTTCCTTATACCGGCCGCCAACGGTAGATGTCGTGCAGCCGCACCAGCCCCCGGCAGCGGCCCGACGCCCCTTCGACCACCGGAAGGACCGAAATCTGCGATGGCCGGTCCTCCATCAGCCGTAGCGCCTCGGCCAGCGTCGCCTCCGGCGCCACCGAGACCGGGTGGCGGGTCATGATCTGGCCCGCGCTCAGCGTCCGGATGTCGTCGTGGGCCCGCAGCGCGCGCCGCAAGTCGCCGTCGGTGATCAGCCCCAGAAACCGCCCGTCGGCCTCCACCACGCAGGCCGCCCCCAACGCCCGCTGGGTCATCGCCATCACCACGTCTTTCAGCGATTCCCCAGGCGCCACCCAGGCGACCTCGTCTCCGGTATGCATCGCATCGGCCACCGTCAGCCGCAGGTTGACGCCGAGCTGCCCGGCCGGGTGGTACCGCCCGAAATCCTCCGCACTCACCTGCCGCGCCAGAATCAGCGCCACCGCCAGCGCGTCGCCCAGCGCCAGCGCCACCACCGCGCTCGCGGTCGGCGCCAGGTTGTTCGGATCGGCCTCCCGGCGCACCGACGCATCCAGCACCACGTCCACCTCGGCCGCCAGCGGCGAGGCCATGCTGCCCAGAACCCCGATAATCGGCGAGCGGAACTCGCGCAGCGTCGGCACCAGCCGGCGCAACTCGGCCGTCGATCCGCTTTTGGAAAACATCACGGTCGGGTCGCCGGGAGCGTACACCCCCAGGTCGCCGTGCACCGCCTCGGCCGGATGCAGAAACACCGACGGCGACCCCGTGCTGCAAAACGTAGCCGCCACCTTTCGCGCGACGTGCCCTGACTTGCCCATCCCGGTCGTCACCACCTTGCCGGGATGGTCCAGGATCAGCCGGACCGCGCGCACCAGCTTTTCGTCCAAAGCCCGGGCTGCGACCTCAATGCCCTCCGCTTCGGCACGCATCGCCGCCCGCGCCGCCTCCAGCCACGCGCGATCCTGGTTCGCCGTTTCCATAGAAGGCCATTGTCGCGCACCCCGCGCCTCCCGGGCGGGGACGCCCCGTCCCGCGCGCCCGCGGCGAGCTAAAGGAACAGGTCCGCTGCGGGCGCCGGCGTCACCTCTTCCCCGCTTTCCACCAGGGTCTCGATCCACCAGTTGGTCTCGTTATAGATGCAGGTGATCTCGCGGCACTCGGTGGCGGCGTCGAAGCGCCGGATCTGCGCCTCGGCCGCCTCCGACGCCCGGCGGCAGCCGTCCGGGGTGGCGTAGGCATCGGCCTCGGCCACCCAACTGCTTTCGTTGCCCCGGTGCGCCGGACAGGCGAAAACCCCAAGCGGCGTCACCACGTGCCGGAACTTCTGCATGTGGCAGGTGCGCGGCTGGAGCGCCGCCCCTTGGCGCGCCGAGCCGTCCAACAGCGCCAGCAGGTTCCGGCTGGGCGCCACGCCGAACCCGGCGTCCGCCAACCGCTGGGCCTCCCCCAGGGCCGCGCGGATTTGCTCGACCGCTTCGGCATCGCCGCCCGGCTCGCGCCCTCCGCCTCCCGCCCGGCTTCCGAGATTGACCACCTCGGCCCGCCCCGCGCCCCGCGCCAGCATCGGCTTGAAAGAGATGTAGTCGAACCCCGACGCCTTGGCCAGCCTCGCCGCCAGGACCATCTCGTTCACGTTCGACGCCGCCGGCGTGAACATCTGGCCTTCGCTGCGCCACAGGATGACGAACGAATAGCCGAGTTGAACCTGCGGCGCCGCCTCCTTGATTCGCGCCGCCGTCCGGCAGATTTCTTCCAGCGTGACCTTCTTCCTCGGGCGGTGCAACATTTGAAACGTCTCGTCCGTGCCCGCGTCCAGCGACAGCCTCACCCAGTCTCCGGGGCCGAGCGGGCCCGCCACGCGCGCGATCCTATCGTTGTGCGCCCCGTTGGAGACGATGGCGCATTGCAGCCCCAGCCCCTTGATTTCGGCCACGGCCTCTTCGAACTGAGGGTGCAGCGCCGGCTCCCCGCCGCCGATCAGAATCACCGACCGCAGCCCCCTCTCGGCCAGCAGCCGCAGCGTCGCCCTCACCGTATCCAGCCCCAGGTGCTTCCCGCCGTTCAGCAACTCCGCATCGATGCAGTGGCCACAGCGATAGTCGCACGCCAGCGTCAGATCCAGGTTGATGGAAATCGGACCGTCGTTGGCGTTCTCTCCGCCGCCCGTCCCGCCCGCGCCTGGCGTGCGCCGCGCGGCCCGCGTCTTGGCCAGGTACCGGTTCAGCGCCGGGGCCGTCCTTGGGTCCGACAACTTCAAGCGGAAATCATGCATGCTCGAGTTCCTGTTCCGGCGGCAACGCCTTCAATAGCGCCGAGGACATCCGGAGATTCGGCAGAATCCCCGGGTCCGGGCCGCGCCCGTCCGGCCCCGCCGCAGCCTTGTTTACGAACGCCGCGACCGAGGACTCTACCGGATCGGCCACCGGCATCTCCCGTCCTTCGTGAAGAAGGTAGATCCGGTAGCCTTCCAGATCCACCCGCCGTTCGACGCGGCGCCCGTTGATCTCATAGGCGGCGTGCCGCGGCTGCCCGGCCTGTCGCGCAAAGCGGTACGACGCCTCGATTTCCTGCCCCCCGGCGCCCATGCACATGAAATCGATCTCCAGCCGCGCGTCTCCGCCGGCGCCGGCCGGCCAATGCGCCGCCTTCACGCGGCGCGCCCCCGCGCCTCCCAGCGCCAATAACAGCGAGTTGGCATGCGCCGCGCACTCCATCAACATCTCCGCTGCGCCGCCGCTCGAAGGTGACAGCTCGCAACGGAACAGCCGCACTTCTTCGGGACGCACCTGGCCCGCGATCTCGCCGAACGCGGCGAGCGTGTAGACCCACTGCGTGTTCTCGTGGACCACGCTGCTTGACCGCCGCGCCTTTTCCAGGACCGCTTCCAGAGCCGTGATAAGCTCGTCGAAGCTCCCGGCTCCCCCGCCGCCCGGCCACACCGCCGGTTTCTCGCAGAAAACGTGCAGCCCCCGCTCCACGGCCGCCGCCAGGTATTCGAAGTGGGTTTCGGGCGGGGAGCAGATCGCCACCGCCTCCACGCCGCACGGCGTCTCTCCGCTCTCCAGCCATGCGCGCGACGCCGCGCGGTCCCATGCCTGGACGGCGCAGCCCATCCGGCCGAGAAACCGCCCTACAAACGGTCCTGTTCCCGTCCGGCTGCGGTTTGGCCCAATGAGGGCGATGCGAAGGGGCATTCGGCGAGCGCCGGGCTCCTCACCATCCCGGCGCGAAAAACAAAGGGTAACCCATCGGCCGGAGCGATCTCAAGCGCCGCCGCGCGCCGTCAGCGGCCCATCCCGCTGCGTCGCATCAACGCCTCGGGGTCCGGGTCGCGTCCCATGAAATTGCGGAACAGCGTTTCGGGCGGCTCGGCGTTTCCCTTTTCCAGGATCTCCTTGCGGAACGCCATGCCCGTCTTCGGATTGAACACGCCCTCTTTCTGGAAACGGCTGAAGGCGTCGGCATCCAGCACCTCGGACCACTTGTAGGAATAGTAGCCGCAGGCGTACATCCCGGAGAAAATGTGGCCGAAACTCGCCACCATGGCGTATTCCTCGGGCAGGGCGAACGGCGTGAACCGCTCCACCGCCTGGCGCGCGTACCCCAGCAGGCTTCCGTCGCGCGCCTCGTCGTAGTCCACGTGCAGCGCCATGTCCAGCACGCCGAAGGAAAGCTGCCGCATCTGCGCGTAGGCCGCGCGGTAGGTTCGCGCGCGCACCAGTTTCCGGTAGAGTTCCTCGGGGATCGCCGCGCCGGTCTGGTAGTGCCGCGCGAACAGGTCCAGGCATTCGCGTTCCCAGGTCCAGTTCTCCATGATCTGCGACGGCAGCTCGACGAAGTCCAGCGCCGTGTCGCTCAATCCCTGCACCGGAACGTTGGTCAGCAGGTGGTGTATCTGGTGTCCGAATTCGTGGAAGATCGTCTCGACGTCCCGCTTGGTGAGCAACGCCGGCGCTCCGCCCGACGGCGGCGTCAGGTTCCCGTGAATCGCGCCCCGGTGCGGCTGTCCTGGCCGTCCGGTCACAAGCCCGGTGGACCACGCCCCGGACCGCTTGTTCTCCCTCGGGTAGAAGTCCGTGTAGAACGTCCCGAGCAGCTTACCGTCGGCGTCTTGCAGTTGGTAGCAGTCCACGCCTTGTGCCCACACCGGCACGCCGCTCATCTTTACCACGTTCACGCCGTAGAGCCGGTGCACCAGTTCGAACATCCCCTTCAGCACGGACTCCATCGGGAAGTACGGCCTCAACGCCTCCTCGTCGAACTCATACTGCGCTTTGCGCATCTTCTCGGCGTAGTAGGCGACGTCCCAGGGCGCCAGGGCCGGTGCCGCCGCGCCTTCCAGGCTCCTGCGGAAACGCAGCAGTTCTTGATTTTCCCTCTCATAGAAGGGCCGCGTGCGCGCCTCGAGCGACGCGAGAAACTCGCGGATCCTCGCCCCGTTTCGCGCCATGCGGTCGTCCGCGGCCAGGTCGGCGTAGTTCTGGAACCCCAGCAACTTGGCCCGCTCGCGCCGAAGCTCCAGAATCCGCTTCATCACCGGGACGTTGTCGTAGCGCCCGCCCGAGGCCACCGTGCTGTTGGCGCGGAACATCTTTTCGCGGATGCCCGCGTCGTCCAGGTGCGTCATCACGGCCTGGTAGCTGGGCGCCTGGAGCGTGAACCGCCATCCCTCGACGCCCTTCTGCTTGGCGCTCTCCCGGGCCGCGCGCCTGGCCGATTCCGGCAGCCCCGCGAGCCCCGCCTCGTCCCGGATCACCAGTTCGAACGAGTTGGTGGCGTCCAGCACGTTGTCGGCGAACTGCTTGCGCAGCCGCGCCATCTCCACGGCGATCGCCGCCAGCCTCTCGCGCGCCGCGGGAGCCGCCTCGGCGCCGCTGCGCCGGTAGTCGGCGAGCTTGACCTCCAGGAATCGCCGGCGCGCTCCGGTGAGCGCCTTGGCCTCGCCGGTCGCCGCGAAGGATTTCAGTCTGGCGTAGATCCCCTGGTCCAGCACGAGGTTCGAATTGAACGCCGTGTACGCCGCCAGCGCCCCCGCCACCGCCTTGCGCAATTCCGGTGTCGAGGCCACGCCCTCCAGGTGCCGCGCCCTCGTCATGGCTTCGTCCAGGTCGATGCTGATCTCCTCGAGCGCCGTCATCGTGTTCTCGTAGGTCGGCGTGGACTGATCCTGCACGTAGGCCCGCCGCATCGCCTCGGCCCTTTCGAGCAGTGCGCTGATGGCCGGCTCCACGTGCTCGGCCCGCAGCCGGTCGTAGGGGAAAGGCTCCTTCCGTTCCAACAGCGGATTCTCGGCGCCAAACGCTGTCAGCGCCAAAAAGGCGGCGGTAACCAGGGCCACGCGTTTCATCGGGGAACCTCCAGGAAGTGCTTCTTCAATTCTATCGTTACAACGGCCGGATTCAACGTGCGGCGTAGGCCGCCAGCGTGCCTTCCACCATGCGCGCCGCCGTGAACCGCGCCGCCACCGTCGCGCGCGCCGCCTCGCCGAGCCTCGCCGCCAGCGCGGGATCGTTCAGGATTCGCTCCACTGCGGCGGCGATTCCTTCGGCATCGGGCGGCCGCGCCAGCAGTCCGTCCGCGCCGTCCCGGACGATCTCCGGTGACGCGCCCCCGGCCGACGCCACCACCGGCAGCGCGTGCGCCATCGCCGTCAGCAGCGCGCTGCCCAGTCCTTCGTTCCGCGACGGAAAGACAAACGCGTCCAGGGCGCGATACACCTCGGCAACCTCCTCGACGTGGCCCGCGAACCGGATTCGCGGCGCCACTCCGAGGTCGCGCGCCAGCCTCTCCAGCCGCGCGCGTTCGGCTCCGTCGCCCGCCAGAACCAGGCGGCTCCGCGCGGCACGGCCCTTGAGAAGCGCGAAGGCCCGCACCAACAACTCATGCCCCTTCTCGGCCGACAGGTGCCCCACGTACCCGAGGAGCGGCTCTTTGGGTTCGCCCGTCCACCTCCGCCGGCACGCGTCGCGGTCTTCCGGTGAACACGGCTCCGGCGTCGGCACTCCGTCGTACACCACAACGATCCGCGAGGGCTCGACCCCGCCTGCCACCACGGCGTCCTTCACGAAGCCGGACACCGCCACCACGCGATGCGCGCTCCGGTAGCGCGCCGCGCCGAACACCCCCCGGCTCAACGGGTAGGCCACGCGCCGCGAGGCCACCAGCCGGGCCCGGCGATGAACCCCGCCCAGCCAGGCCGCCGTCAGCCCGTGCGCGTCGTGGCAATGCACCACCTCGGCGTCCACGCTTCGCAACTTCCATGCCGCCGCCAGCCGCAGGCTCCGGCTTGGCATTGCATGCACCGTGATCCCCTCGGCGCGAGCTTTCGACGCCAGCGCCCCGCCTTCGGCGGCCACCAGTTCCACCCCGTGCCCGAGCGCCCGCAGCCCCCCCATCAGCAGCAGCGCCTGGTTCTGGCCGCCGCGCCAGTCCTGCCCGAGATCGACGTGCACCGTCTTCATTCGCCGCCGCCGATCTTCATGAAAGATTGAGGGTTTTTCACGTCCGCAAGAATAGGGGACTTTAACGGGAAACGCCCCCCAACCGATGTACTATGATAATGGAACGATCCCCATGAAGCAGAGCATCATTGGTGTATTTGCCGCATTTGTCATCCTGTTGACCGGATGTTCGCAGCAGGCCGCCACCGAGGGCGGCGCCGCGCCGAAGGGCAGCAAGAAAGGTGGCGGAGGCAGGGGCGGCGCCGGCGGCGCCGCGCTGGTATCCACCGCCGCCGTCGAGAAGCGGAACGTTCCGGTCGAGCTCCGCGTCATCGGCTCCGTCGAGGCCTATTCCACCATCCGCGTCCGCGCCCAGGTCACCGGCCAGTTGGTGAAGATGTACATCCAGGAGGGGCAGGAAGTGAAGACCGGCGATCCGCTCTTCCTGATCGACCCGCGCCCCTACGACGAGACCATCCGGCAGACCGAGGCGAGCCTTGCACGCAACACCGCGTTGCTGCGCCAGGCCGAGGCGAACCTGAAGCGGGACCAGGCCCAGGCGCGCTACGCTCAGGAACAGGCCGACCGTTACTTGAAGCTGTACCGCGAAGGGGTTTTCTCCAAACAGCAGGCCGATCAGTACGTTTCTGAAGCCGAGGTCAGGGCCGAAGCGGTGCGCGCCAGCCAGGCCGCCATCGAGAGCGCGCAGGCGTCCATAAAGGCCGACACCGCCGCCATCGCCAACGCCCGGTTGCAGCGAAGCTACTGCGAGGTTCACTCGCCCGTCGACGCCCGCGCCGGCGACATTCTGATTAAGGAAGGAAACCTGGTCCGCATCAACGACGCCGAGGTTCTCATTCTCCGGCAGATTCACCCGATCCTGGCCACCTTTTCCATCCCGGAGAACCGTCTGGCCGAAGTCAAGCGGTACATGGCCGGCGGCAAACTCGCCGTCGAGGCGGTCCCCTCGGGCGACTCCGGCCCGCCGGAAATCGGGACCCTCAGCTTCGTCGATAACATCGTCGACGTGACCACCGGCACCATCCGTCTCAAGGGAACCTTCGCCAACGCGCGGTCCCGCATGTGGCCGGGTCAGTTCGTGAACGTCACCCTGCGTCTCACCAGTCTCCAGGATGCCGCCGTCGTTCCGGTGCGCGCCGTCCAGATGAGTCAGGAAGGCGAGTTCATCTACGTGGTCGACGAAAAGCAGGTCGCGCAGATGCGTCCCGTGACGACGGGCCTTCACATCGGCGAAGACGTGGTGATCCAGAAGGGTGTGCAGCCGGGCGAGACGGTGGTCACCGAGGGCCAGCTTCGCCTCGCTCCCGGCATGAGAATTCGCACGTTGGCCGATAGCGGTCCATCCCCCGCCGGCGAGCCGCCCGCCCCTGGCGCGCAGCCCGGCCGGCGTGGAGGCGCAAGAGGAGGACGGGGCTCATGAACCTCTCCGAGCTTTTTATCCGGCGTCCCGTCGCCACCAGCCTTTTGATGGTGGCGATTGCGTTGTTCGGCGTCGTCGCTTACCGTGCGTTGCCCGTGAGCGATCTTCCGGTGGTCGACTTCCCGACCATTTCGGTCTCGGCCAGTCTTCCCGGCGCCAGTCCCGAGACCATGGCCACCGCCGTCGCCACGCCGTTGGAGCGCGCCTTCTCCACCATCCCCGGCATCGATTCGATGACCTCCTCCAGTTCGCTGGGCAGCACGTCGATCACCGTGCAGTTCGACCTGACCCGCAACCTGGATGGCGCGGCGCAGGACATCCAGACGGCCATTTCCCGTACCACCCGCCAATTACCCGCCGGCATGCCGTTCCCGCCGTCGTTCCGCAAGGTCAACCCGGCCGACATGCCGATCTACACCTTGGCGCTCACCTCCAAGACCTTGCCGCTGTATGAGCTGAACGAGTACGCCGATACGATGATCGGCCAGCGCCTCTCCATGGTCAACGGCGTCGCTCAGGTGCAGATCATGGGCGCCGCCACCTATGCCGTCCGCATTCAGATCGACCCCACGCGGCTGAACGCCAAGGGACTCGGTATCGACGAGGCCGCCAGTTCCATCAACCAGTGGAACGTCAACCGGCCCACCGGCGAGCTCTACGGCGCCACCCGCAACTACACCATCCAGACCTCCGGACAGCTCACCCGTGCCGAAGCCTACCGCCGCATGGTGGTGACCTATCGGAACGGCGCGCCGGTCCGTCTGGAGGAGATCGCCAACGTCTACGACAGCATCGAGAACGACAAGTCCGCCGCCTGGTACTACCGCAAGGGCGAAGGCGAAGCCCGCGGCATCATCCTTTCGATCCAGAAGCAGCCCGGCACCAACACCATTCAGGTCGTCGACGCCGTCGACGCCGTTCTCCCGGGATTGCGCGAGCAGTTGCCCCCCTCGGTCAACCTCGAGGTGATGCACGACCGGTCGCAGTCGATCCGCGAGTCGTTCCACGATGTCCAGTTCACCATGTTGCTGTCGCTCGGCCTGGTGGTCATGGTCATCTTCGTCTTCCTCCGCAACGTGTCGGCGACCTTGATCCCCAGCCTGGCCCTGCCGTTCTCGATCATCGGCACCTTCAGCCTGATGTACCTGCTCGGCTACTCGCTGAACAACCTGTCGATGATGGCGCTGATTCTCTCGATCGGATTCGTGGTCGACGACGCCATCGTGATGCTCGAGAACATCGTGCGCCATACCGAAGAGGGCGAAGCCGCCATGACCGCCTCGCTCACAGGATCGCGCGAGATCGGCTTCACCATTCTCTCGATGACTCTGTCGCTGGCCGCCGTCTTCATCCCCGTGTTGTTCCTGGGCGGGATCGTGGGACGGCTGTTTCGCGAGTTCGCGGTGACCATCGCCACGGCCATTTTGATCTCCGGTGTCGTCTCCCTCACGCTGACCCCCATGCTGTGCAGCCGCTTCCTGCGCACCGGCAAAGGCAAGCACGGCCGGCTCTTCAATCTCAGCGAAAAGATGTTCGACGGCATGCTGTGGCTCTATGAGAAGACCCTGCGCTGGACCTTCCGCTTCCGTCCCGCGATGCTGGCGCTCTCCCTGCTGGTGATCGGCCTGACCGTCTACATGTTCTCTAAGATCCCCACCGGGTTCATCCCCAGCGAAGACGCCGACACGCTCTCGGCATCGCTGGAGGCTGAACAGGGCACTTCCACGGCGGATATGTTCCGCTACGTGCGAGAGGCGGGCGCGGTCGTGGCGGCCGACCCGAACGTGGCGCGATACTATGCCAATGCCGGCGGCGGCGGGCCGGGCGGCGGCGGCGGAAGCAGTTCGGGCCGGCTACAGTTGCGTCTGGTGCCGCGCTCCGAAAGAGAACTCAGCGCGGACCAGGTGATGGCCCAGTTGCGTCCCAAGCTGGCTACGATCCCCGGCGTGCAGGTTTATCTCCAGAACCCGCCGCCCATCCGCATCGGCGGCATGATGACCCGCGCCCAGTATCAGTACACCCTTCAGGGCCCGGACACAGCGGAGTTGTATGACGCGGCCCAGAAGTTCGAGGCCGAACTGCGCCGCGCCCCCGGCTTGATCGACGTACAGACCGA
>CAZVIK010000002.1:0-4681 GCA_964627045.1 uncultured Solibacteraceae bacterium
CAGCCCGCCAACATGACCTTCGATCTGCTGCCGCCGTTGGACGAGGATACCCGCTCGCGCCTGGCTCGCGACAAGCGCGCCCGCCATGCCGAAGCGTGCAGGCGCGCTCTGGTTGCGTTACAAGAGTACTTGCATGGCTGACGCCCCGTCCGAGGACGCCCCGGTTCATCCGCTGGACCCGCTGGTCCGCGCCTTCCTCGACCACCGCCGCCGCGAAAACGTCTCGGCTCATACCCTCCGGGCCTATCAGTCCGATCTCACGCAGTTCCTCGAGTTCCTCGCCGCCGCCGCACCCGGCCTCGGCGACCCTCGCGCGATCGATCTCCTCCTGCTCCGCCGCTGGCTCACCGGCCTGTACGAAGCGCACCTCCAACCTGTCACTATGCGCCGCAAGATTGCGGCCGTCCGTTCCTGGCTCGACCACCTCTCCGCCCAGGACCTCATTCCCGTCAATGTCGCCCGCCTGCTCTCGACTCCGAAGATCCCGAAGTCTCTTCCGAAGGTCATGACGGCCGCGCAGACCAACGACCTGATCGATTCGGCCGCTTCCCACGACGAGCGTCCCCAACTGGACCGCGACCTGGCCATCTTTGAAATCCTCTACGGCTGCGGCATCCGCGCCGGCGAACTGGCCGGTATTAACGTCGAGGACATCGACCTCTCTGAGCGTTGGCTCCGTGTCCGCGGCAAAGGCCGCAAAGTTCGCCAGGTCCCCATTCCCGTCAAGTCCGCCGCCGCGCTGGCCCGCTACCTGGCCGCACGCACGCCGGCCCCCGGGGAGCACGCCGTCTTCCTGAACCCCAAGGGCCGCCGCCTCAGCGACCGCTCTGTCCGTAGCATTGTCAAGTTCTATGCCACGCTCCTGGCGGGGGATTCCTCCATCCACCCTCACAGCCTGCGCCACGCCTACGCCACACACCTCCTCAGCGATGGGGCCGATCTCCGCTCGATTCAAGAACTTCTGGGCCACGCCCGCCTCTCCACCACGCAGAAATACACCGACGTCACCCTCACGGACCTGATGAAGGTCTACGACAAGGCTCATCCCCGCGCACATTGATTCTTGACAAGATCGCACTAAACTTTGATAATAGGATTGTGCTAATGCGAAGGCGCGGCACATCCTTTCGGAGGACTTGAAGAGAATGGGCAAGATCATTGGAATTGACTTGGGTACGACCAACTCCGTCGTCGCCGTGATGGAGGGCGGCCAACCGGTCGTCATCCCCAACCAGGAGGGGGCTCGCACGACGCCCTCGGTCGTCGGATTCGCCCGCAGCGGCGAACGCCTGGTCGGCCAGGTGGCCAAGCGGCAGGCCGTCACCAACCCGGAAAACACCGTCTATTCCATCAAGCGGTTTATGGGGCGCCGCATCAACGAGGTCAACGAAGAGATGACCATGGTGCCCTACCGCGTGGTCACCGCTCCTGGCGACGACGTGCGCGTCGATATCTCCGGCAAGAAGTACTCGCCGCCCGAAATCTCCGCCATGGTCCTCACCAAGTTGAAGGAAGCGGCGGAAGCCTACCTCGGACAGAAGGTCACCCAGGCCGTTATCACGGTGCCCGCCTACTTCAACGATTCCCAGCGCCAGGCCACCAAGGACGCCGGCAAGATCGCCGGGCTCGAAGTGATGCGCATCATCAACGAGCCCACCGCCGCCGCACTGGCCTACGGTCTCGACCGCAAGAAAGACGAGACCATCGCCGTCTACGACTTCGGCGGCGGCACCTTCGACATCTCCATCCTCGAAGTCGGCGAGGGGGTCGTCGAGGTCAAGTCCACCAACGGCGATACCCACTTGGGCGGCGACAACATCGACCAGCGCATCATCGACTGGATCGTCCAGGAGTTCAAGAGCCAGAACGGCATCGACCTCGGCCGCGACCAGATGGCGCTTCAACGCCTTAAGGAGGCCGCCGAGAAAGCCAAGATCGAGCTTTCGACCCTTCTGGAAACCGAGATCAATCTGCCCTTCATCACCGCCGACGCCAGCGGGCCCAAGCACCTGGTCATGAAGCTCACCCGCGCGCGCTTCGAACAGATGGTGGACGACATCCTGATGCGCAGCGTCGGCCCTTGCAAGAAAGCGCTGGCCGACGCCGGCATCGATCCCTCCAAGCTCGACGAAGTGGTCCTGGTGGGCGGCTCCACCCGCATTCCCAAGGTCCAGCAAATCGTCCGCGACCTGTTCGGCCGCGAGCCGCATAAGGGCGTCAACCCGGATGAGGTCGTGGCGGTGGGCGCCGCCGTGCAAGGCGGTGTGCTCGGCGGCGAGGTCAAGGACGTGCTGCTGCTCGACGTCATCCCGCTTTCGCTCGGCATCGAGACTCTTGGTGGCGTGTTCACCAAGCTGATCGACCGCAACACCACCATCCCCACGCGCAAGAGCGAAGTCTTCTCGACCGCCTCCGACAGCCAGACTTCGGTCGAGATCAAGGTCTATCAGGGCGAGCGAGGGATGGCCCAGGACAACCGTCTGCTCGGCGTCTTCCAGCTTGTAGGCATTCCGCCCGCGCCCCGCGGCGTCCCGCAGATCGAAGTCACCTTCGACATCGACGCCAACGGCATCCTGAACGTCAGCGCGAAGGACCGTGCCACCAGCAACGAGCAGAAGATCACCATCTCCTCTTCAAGCGGCCTCAGCAAGGACGAGGTCGAGAAGATGGCCAAAGACGCCGAGTCCCACTCCGCCGACGACCGCAAGCGCAGGGACGAGGTCGAGGCCCGCAACCGCGCCGACTCTATGGTCTACAACGTCGAGAAGATGCTCAAGGAGCACCGCTCCAAGATCAGCGACTCCGACGCCAAGGACATCGAGGCCGCCGTGGCCGAAACCAAGTCGGCCATTTCGGCGGGGGGCGTGGAACAGATCAACGCCGCTACCGACAAGCTGACCCAGGCCAGCCACAAGCTCGCCGAAGCCATGTACAAGGCCACCTCGCAGCAGCCCGGCGGTGAAGGCGGCGGCGCCGGAGCCCAGCAGGAGGCCAAGAAGGAGCCGCCCAAAGACAACGTCGTCGATGCCGAATTCGTCGATGTGGACGACAAGAAGAAATAGAGTGTAACGGACGGCCGGCGGCCCGCGGAGCGAATCCGCCGGGCCGCCGCCCGGCGCACCTATGGCGAACCAGGACTACTACGAGAGCTTGGGCGTCTCTCGGAAGGCGAAGCCCGAAGAGATCCGCAAGGCCTATCGCCGCCTGGCACGGAAGTTTCACCCCGACGTGAACCCCGGCGACAAGAACGCCGAGGAGCGTTTCAAGAAAATCCAGGAAGCCTACGACGTTCTCAGCGACGCCAAGAAGAAGCAGATGTACGACCAGTACGGCTTCTATTCGTCCACCGGCTTCCCGCCCGGCGCCGATCCGCCGCCGCGCCGGGGCCCGGAGATGGACTTCGGC
The DNA here is from genome assembly GCA_964627045.1 of uncultured Solibacteraceae bacterium. Classification (GTDB taxonomy): domain Bacteria; phylum Acidobacteriota; class Terriglobia; order Bryobacterales; family Bryobacteraceae; genus CAZVIK01. The sequence goes on from CAZVIK010000002.1 coordinate 3,406, forward strand.
GGCTTCGATTTCTCGGACTTTTTCAACCAGGCCTCCTCGGGCGGCCGCGCTTCCACCGGCGCCGCCGGCGGCTTCCGCGATATCTTCAGCCAGTTCTTCGGCGGCCAGCGTGCCGAAACATCGGCGCGGCCCGAAGCGGGCGCCGACCTGGAGTACGCCGCCACCATCGACTTCTGGCAGTCCATCCGCGGCGCGCAGGTGCCGCTCAACGTCAGCCACTTTGAAGGCTGCGGCGCTTGCGGCGGCTCGGGGCGCGGCGGCGGACAGGCTGCGACCTGCCCCCAGTGCAACGGCAGCGGCAACGTCACCCAGGCTGCCGGCTCTATGCGGTTCAACCTCACTTGCCCGCGTTGCGGCGGCCAGGGACGCCTGCGCAATGCCTGCCCAAGTTGCCACGGCGAAGGCCGGATCTCGCGGGTCGAAACCGTGGAGGTCAGGATTCCGGCCGGCGTGCAATCCGGCGCGCGGCTGCGGGTTGCCGCCAAGGGAAACGCCGGTTCCCACGGCGGCGCGCAAGGCGACCTCTATATCACCATCCGTGTCGAGCCGCACCCGTTCTTCGTGCGCGAGGGCGACGACATCCTGATCCGCGTCCCCATCACGGTGGCCGAAGCCGGACTTGGCGCCAAGATCGAGGTGCCCACCATCGACGGGCGCGCCCTTCTCAAGATCCCCATGGGGACGCAGAACGGGCAGAAGTTCCGCCTCCGCGAGCGCGGCGTGATGAACGCGCGGAAGGGACCGCGCGGCGATCAGATCGTCGAAGTGAGCGTCGAGGCGCCGCACGTCCGCGACGAACGGACCAAAGAACTGCTCCGCGAACTGGCGGCGCTCAATCCGGAGGACCCGCGCGCTGGAATCTGGTCCAAGGTATAGCTTGAGAGGTCTAGCCGGGGAGGTTTAGCCGATGGCCAAGCTCCGATCCAAAGCCGCCTACATGATCTCGGCCGTGGCCGAGCGCTACGAGGTGCATCCGCAGACGCTGCGCCTCTACGAGCGCGAGGGCCTCTTGAAGCCATCCCGCAGCGACGGCAACACCCGCCTTTACACCGACGGCGACCTCGAGCGGCTCGAAGTGATCCTGCAATTGACCCGCGAACTCGGCGTCAACCTGGCTGGCGTCGAGATCATCCTGAACATGCGCGAGAAGATGGCCGCCATGCAGCGCCAGATGGAGGAATTCGTCAGCAGTCTCAACCGCGAAATGGCTGAGCGAATCGAGCGCCAGGAACGCCGTTCGGAGACTTCGCTGATCCCGGTGGTTCGCCTCGCGCCG
>CAZVIK010000002.1:4691-26535 GCA_964627045.1 uncultured Solibacteraceae bacterium
CAAAAACCTCCTCGCGCAAACGCCGCGGTCCGTCCTAGGAGCTTGTTGCAAAAGCTAATCGCAGACTCAAGTCTGCGCCACACCGAGCAGTAAGTCCATGAAACTGAGTGGCGCAGGCTTCAGCCTGTGCGGTCTCCAGGGCTTGCATCGGACTTTTTCAACAAGCTCCTGGCCCCGCGCCTTGGCTTGGGTCTAGCGCGCCGGAGTCAGCGCAGCGCCTTGACGAACTCGCCCGTCGCCCCGTTGACCAGAACCGAGAACTGGCTGGTGGTCACCGTCTCGCCCCAGGCGACGCGCCACACCGGGCCCGTCTGATCGGCGGTGAACTCCAGCAGGAAGAACACCGGCAGCTTGGGGTTTTTCTTGACGAAGTAGTCTCCCTTATCGACCGCGATTCCGTAGGCCTTGTCGCTATCCACCTGCATGGTGATGATGGGGAACGGCCTCTCCTGTCCCCTCGGACCGGAGTAGGACGACTCGATGCTTCCGAAGACCCCCTGATGGAGGTTTCCTCCGGCGTCGATCACAGAGTAGGTGTAGGTCTTGGCGGCGCTCCGGGCCGACGAGACGAAGATCGCCTCCCACGCGCCCGACTTCCCCTTGTCCCCCTTCACCTCGGCCAATGGAATGCTCCGCGCGCGAAGGACCTGCGCATCCGGCGCCCATTGCCGCGCCTGGTTGTACATCTGGTACATGGCCGTCAAGCCTGTCACCGGCTCTGGCGGAGGAGCCTCCTTTTTCTCGGTGACGGGTTTGGGGGCATCCCCGCAACCTGCCAGGAACAAAAGGAAAACCAACAGGGACGTGGCTATCGGCCGGAAAGATCGCATACATCTTCATGTTAGCGCGCCTCCCCCCGCTCCGGAAACTGTTTACCGCCAAGGGGACGGCCGCCGGCGCCGGTTCGGCCTATAATGGCTTTGGGCTCGACGGAAGGGGGATCTATGCCGCGCCGGGCAATCCGAACACTTTTTAGAGGGCTGGCGTTGACCGTTGGCGCCGGGGTGTTATTGTACGGGCAGGGCGGCGGAACCACGACGCCGGGCGGCGGCGGAACCACCACGCCTACTCCCACAACGCCCACCACGCCGACGCCGACGACGCCCACCACGCGCACTCCCACGCAAACCACACCGCAGACGGGAACCACCGTCACCGAGATGCAGCGGCCGGTCTACGTGTCGGGACGCGTGCAGCTTGAGGACGGAACCGCACCGTCCGAACTGGTCGTCATCGAACGCGTCTGCGGCGGCCGGGTCTACCAGGAAGGCTACACCGATTCCCGGGGGCGCTTCACCATCCAACTCGGCCAGAATCGTGGGATGCTGCCGGACGCCAGCGTCAGCGGCGGCAGCTACCGGATGGACGAGCTTGGGACGGCCGGCGGCAACCCCTTCGGCGGCGTCTCCGAACGCGAGCTATCCAACTGCGAGGTTCGCGCCAACCTGGCCGGTTATGTCTCCGGCGTGGTCCCGCTTTTCGGGCGGCGCTCGCTCGACAATCCCGAAATCGGCAGCATCATCCTGCGCCGGGTGGGAAATGTGCAGGGCACCACCGTCAGCGCTACCACGCTCGCCGCGCCCAAAGACGCGCGGAAGGCCTATGAAAAGGGGCTGGGCGAGATGCGGAAGCGGAAGTGGGCCAACGCGCGCAAGGAGTTTGAAAAGGCTGTGTCCGCGTACCCCGGCTTCGCCGACGCCTGGCACGAACTCGGCCTCGCCGCCCAGCAACTGAATCAGACGGATGATGCTCGCCGGGCCTACCAAAAGGCGCTGGAATTGGACCCCAAGTTCATCAAGCCGCAGATCCAACTCGCGTCGCTCGCCGCGAGCGAAGGGCAGTGGGCGGACCTGGCCGCCATCTCTTCGCGCGTCATCGAACTGGACCCGTTCAACTACCCTGGGGTCTACTACTTCGCCGCCGTCGCCGAGTTCAACCTCGGGCACATGATCGTCGCCGAGCACAGCGCGCGCCAGGCCGTGAAACTGGACAAGGCCGGCAGCTTTCCGGCGTCCAATCACATTTTGGGAGTGGTGCTGGCGGTAAAGGGTGAGTTCCAGGAAGCCGCCGCCGCACTGCGGACGTACCTGGCAGCGGCGCCCAACGCGCCCGACGCCGCTCAGGCGCGGACTCGTCTGGCCGAGGTGGAGCGGATCGCCTCGGCGCGCGGCGGGGTAACGCCCTGAGCCATTTCTTCCCCGAAACCGCCTTTTTCGGCCCTGTTTCGCCCAGGAGTGAATAATTATTCATTCGCAAAATACCCCTCGTTTGCGGGTTGCTGTTCCCCTGCTAGTGGGGGGCGGCTCTAAGAGGCAGAGGCGGCGTCCTCGGGTTGCGGCAATTGGCCGCGCGCGTTCGCCCAGGCCCAGGCGAGAGCCGTGACCACGCCCAGCAAGCCGGCGACGACGCCGATGGCCCGCGGGCTCCACCACTCCGAGGCGACCCCGGCGGCAGCCATCGAAAACATCATGGTTGACCAGCGAAGCGATTCGATGGTGGCGAAGACCCGGCCCCGAAACTCGTCGCGGGTGAACCGCAGCAGTTGATAGTTGTTGAGGACCGAGGTGACCGCCATACCGACGCGCGAAAGCAGGATGAACAGCAGCGCCGCGCCGTAAGAGGTCATCAGGCTGAAGGCGGCGTAGGTGGCGCCGTGCGCCAGGTAGGAAATCGTCACGGCGTGTTTGTACCCGGCGAAACCCACGCGCTTGCCGGCCAGGTGGCCGATGGCGCCGCCCGCCAGCAACCCGATGCCGGCGAATCCCCAAATGGTGCCGATGCCTTCGGCGCCGCGGTGAAAGACCTGCTCGCCGACCAGCGCGAACAGGATCTGCGCCGCGCCGCCGCCCATGGCCCAGCCCACCGAGAGCAGGCCGATGGCGAAGACCAGCGGTACCGAGCGCATGTAGGCGAGGCCCTCGCGGTATTCGCTCCAGGCGCCGCGATGGCAACCGGCCGGAGAAGGAGCTTGCGCGGCGCGGAAGCTGCCTGTGGGCGAGCGCAAGGTACGGATCGCCAGAGCGGACAAAACGAAAGACAACGCATTCAGCACGAAAGCCCATTCGTAGCCGAGACGCGCGGTGCTGAGGCCGCCAAGGATGGTTCCGGCCGTCAGCGTGGCCCATTGCGTGGTCTGGGTGAGCGAGTTGGCGGCCTCCAGTTCCTCCTTGCGAGCGATGGTGGGGAGGATGGCGGCGCGGCCCGCCGTGAAGAACGGCGACGCGAACATCAGCAGGGCGCTCAGGACATAGAGCAGCCACGGCTCCTTGTACTGGAGCGTGAGCAGGAAGCCCAGGGCGACGACGGCGCGGGCCAAATCGCTGGCGATCATGACGCGCTTCCGGTCGAAGCGGTCCAACAGGACTCCTGCCAGCGGTCCGGCCAGCGCGGCGGGAATCGCCCGGGAGAGCATGACGGCGCTGACCACCAGCCCGGAGCCGGTGGTCTCCATGGCGAGGCTGAGGACCGCGACGTTGTTGAAGTAGTCGCCGATCTCGCTGACCAGCATCCCGAACCACACGCGGCGGTAGTTGGGATTGCCGCGCAGAAGATCGGTGAAGCTTCCCATGGGGATGAACCAACCATCTTAACGGGTTCGGCCGCGACCCGATTCCGCACCCGACGGGGCTGGCACGGCGTTACCTTGCTCCTCCGAGCGCGCACACCGACAAGAACACGCTGATGGCCCCAAGAAGAACGCCGAACGCACCAAGGCCTACAGATACCGCGCCTATTCGAGCCGCGATCCGGTAGGCGGGATCGGTTGCACCCGACGCCCAAAGGAACTGACCGAGCCAGCCGACCTGGGTTAGCTGAAATTCGGCTTGCGATCCTTTGGCAACCCCCAATTTGCCTTTTGTCGTTTCGTCGAGATGAATGGCCGCGTCATGATGTTGCTGTTGCCCCCGTATTGAAAGGTAGGCGCTCTTTTTTCCAACACTGACCTTGCAGATTCGTGCTTCGGGGATCGTCTTCCCATTGGGACCGGTTCTGTGGCTCCTCGGGACGCGCGCGATGTCTTTGTAGACATCAACTTTACGGATGTCTCGGACTTCCAACCTGGGCATGGGTACATTCTATTCCGCTCCTCTGTGCGGCGTTAACCGCGCTACAAGTCGAGCTGCTACCTCACGTGTCCGTTGGTCAGCGTGTCTTCGGAGAGCGATCACCACAGAGCCGATGAGGTTGTCCGATATTCCCGGATCGTCGATAATGGAGTCGAGCGCCGGTTCCGCGACTCGATCCCGAGGGCCGGCCGAGCCGTAGTCTCGAGCGCCTGAATGAAATCGCCGCCAACCATCTGTGCCACGGGGCCTTCGAGCGCCTCCGCGCTTGTGGTGAGCGCCACGTTTACGGCTGAGCCGCTGCGCGAAACGTTTGCATTCTGGCTGCGGCGCCTGGGGATCGACCTCCCGATCCGTTTCGCCCCCTATAACCAGGTATTTCAACAACTCCTGGACCAGTCGAGCATGCTGGCGCAGAACCGCGGCGGGATCAACGTGGTGCTGGCGCGGCTGGAAGACTGGGTGCGCTTCCGCCGCACGCGCGAAGGGACGCTGGAGAGCCTGGAAGGCGATGTGCGGCACCTGGTGGAGTGTCTGAGGTCGGCGTCGGAGTCGTTCCCGTCGCCGCTGGTGGTGGCGGCGTGTCCGTCATCGCCGGCGTTCCTCGGGCAACCCGGGTACGCGGAGTTCGAAGCGCGCATGATGCGGGCGATCGAATCGGAACTGGAAGGGCTCAAGACGGTGTACTTCGCCGGCCTTGCCGAGATGGAATCGTTGTATCCGGTGGGCGAGCGGCACGATCCCCACGGCGATGAACTCGGGCACGTGCCATACACCCCGGAGTACTTCACGGCGCTGGGGACGTTTCTGGCCCGCAAGGCCCACGCGCTGCGGCTGACGCCATACAAGGTTGTGGCGCTGGACTGCGACGACACGCTCTGGCGCGGCATCTGCGGCGAGGACGGCCCGGAAGGCGTGGTTCTGGACCCGCCGCGGCGAGCGCTACAGGAGTTCATGGCGGCGCAACAGAACGCCGGGATGCTGCTGTGCCTGTGCAGCAAGAACAACATGGAGGACGTGATCGAGACGTTCCGCGCCCACCCGGAGATGCCGCTGAAGCTCGAGGACTTCGTGGCGCGCCGCATCAACTGGACGGCGAAATCGACGAACCTGGCCTCGCTGGCCGAGGAACTGGAACTGGGCCTGGACAGCTTCATCTTCATCGACGACAACGCGAAGGAATGCGGCGAAGTGCAGGCGCGGCGGCCGGAGGTATTGACGCTGCCGCTGCCGGCCGACGCCGAGGAGATCCCCGCGTTTCTCCGGCACGTTTGGGCGTTCGATCGTCTGCGCGTTACCGAGGAAGACAAGCGCCGGGGAGAACTTTACGCGCAAAAGGCCGAGCGCAGCCGGCTGGAGAAGCAGGCCAAGACGCTCGAGGAGTTCATACAGTCGCTGCAACTGGAGATCCAGATTACGCCGCTGGCGCCGGAGGACCTGCCGAGAGCGGCGCAATTGACTCATCGCACCAACCAGATGAACTTCACGACCATCCGGCGCACCGAGGCCGAGATCCAGTCGTTGCTGGCGGCGGGCGAGGCCGAGTGCCTGGTGGTGAAGGTGAGCGACCGGTTCGGAAGCTACGGCTTGACGGGCCTGGCGATCTTCCGCGCGGGCGGCGGAGCCCTGCGGGTGGACACCTTCCTGCTGAGTTGCCGCGTGTTGGGCCGCGGGGTGGAACACCGGGTGATGGCGCGGCTGGGCGAGATCGCCGAGGAGCGCCGCTTGGAGCGCGTGGAGGTTCCGTTCTCCCCAACCCAGCGCAACCAACCCGCGTTGATGTTCCTGGAGAGCGTGGGAGCGCGGTTCAAGGTCCGCGCGGAGAATGGCGTCCGGTTCGATCTGCCTGCGGCGGAGGCGCGCCGGGTGGCCTACAAGCCGTCGGCGCCCGCTCCAAGGCAGGCGCGGGAGAGTGTCGAGGAGCGGCCGGAAGCGAGGGAGCAGCTCGACTACGCCGGGATCGCGGCGCAACTCCGAACGGTGAGCCAGATCCAGCAACAGGTGGCCGCGGCCCGGCAGGGCCTCGAGAACCACGTGACGCCCGACGACGCGCCGCGAAGTGCGCTGGAGGCGGAGCTGGCGGCCCTGTGGGCGGAGTTGCTGCGCGCGCCGGCGGTCGGGGTCCATCAAAACTTCTTCGACCTGGGGGGGCATTCGCTGCTGGCGGTGCAGTTGTTGAGCCGCGTGCGGCAAGCCTACCAGGTGGATCTGCCGCTGGATGTGGTCTACAGCAGCGCATTCACGATCGCCGAGCTGGCCAAGGCGATCGAGGTGCGGCTGATCGAGTCGGCCGGAGCCGAGGCGTACGGCGACATCCTGGCCGAGATCGAGAACCTGAGCGACGAGGAAGTCAGGGAATTGCTGGCCCGCGAGACGGCCGGCACGGGGAACCCGCCGGGAGACTGAGCGATGCGCGTGCTGCTGGCCGCCAACGCGTCGTACGTGCCGCCGCGAGGGGGCGCGACGCGGAGCAACATCGTCTGGCTCGACCTGCTGGCCGGGGCCGGGCACGAGTGCCGGATCGTGGCGGCGGAACTGCCCGGTGAGCGCGCCGGAAAGACCGAGCAGATCCGAAACGAGCAGATTGAGGCTGTCGAAGAGCCCGCCGAAGAGGCCGACGGCGTCCGCGTGGTCCGGCGGGGAGCGATTCGAGTCTACTCGGCGGCCGAGCCACACCGGCGCAACTGGCTGCTGCACGACCAGATCGAACGGTTCGCGCCGGACTGGATCTTGATCTCCTCGGAAGACCTGGGACAGGTTCTGCTTCGCGAGGCGGTGCGGCACGCGCCGGGCCGTGTCGTCTACGTCGCGCACACCCCGCAACTGTTTCCCTTCGGACCGGCGAGCTGGAGTCCGAACCGGGAAGGGGCCGAACTGGTGCGGGCCTGCTCCGGCATCATCGCCATAGGGAACCATACGGCGGGATACATCGAACAGGCGATCGGGCGGAGGCCGGAGGTGATCCACCCGCCCGTATACGGTGAGCCGCCGTTTGAAAAGTACCCGGCCGGGGAACGCGAACTGATCACGATGATCAACCCGTGCGCGGTGAAGGGCATCTCGATCTTCCTAGGCCTGGCGCGGCGGTTTCCGAAATCCGTCTTCGCGGCCGTGCCGGGCTGGGGGACCACCAGGACGGACCGCGAAGCCCTGGAATCACTGGCTAACGTGCGGCTGCTCGCGAACGTGAAGAACATCGGGCAGGTGCTGCGGCGGACCAAAGTCCTGCTGATGCCCTCGCTATGGTACGAGGGGTTCGGGCTGAGTGTGATGGAAGCGATGCTGGGCGGGATTCCGGTGATATCGAGCGATTCCGGGGGGCTGCTGGAGGCCAAGCTGGGGACGCGGTTCGTGCTGCCAGTGCAGCCGATCCAGCGTTACGAAGCGTACTTCGACGAGCACGGACTGCCGGCGGCGGTGACTCCCGAGCAGGACCTGGGACCGTGGACCGAAGCGTTGCAGGCGCTGCTGGGGGAACCGGCGCTGTACGAGGAGGAATCCGAGACCTGCCGCGAGCGGGCGCTCCAATTCGTGGCCGAGATCCGGCCGGCGAAGCTGGAGGAATACTTGACGCGGCTTTCGGGCGAAGCGGCGCCCGGCATGCCCGCGCCAGCCAAACCGGCGGGCGGGCAGATCGGAGCGCTGTCTCCGGAGCGGCGCGCGCTCCTGCTGGAACGGCTGCGCCGCGGCCGTGGAGGAGCGCCGTAGACCGATGGTTGTATACTGGCACGGGAAGAGCAGTCATTTAACTTGGGACTGGGGATCATGATATGAATCAAAACGCTTCTAGAAGAGCCTTTCTGGGCGCGGGTTTGGCGCTGCCCGCGGCGGGGCTGGCGACGGCCGCTTCACCGGCGCCGTCGCTGTCAGCGGCAGCGCCCGCGAAGCTGAGCTACAGGACGCTGGGCAAGACGGGACTGAAGGTGACCACGCTGTCGTTCGGGTGCATGACGACGTCGGACCCCTCGGTGATTGAACGGGCGGCGGACATCGGCGTCATTCACTTCGACACGGCGCGCAGCTACCAGAACGGGAACAACGAGCGCATGGTGGGCGCGGCGCTGAAAGGCAAGCGCAAACAGGTGGTGATTTCGAGCAAGTCGGCGGCCACCAACAAACAACAGGCCGAAGAACATCTCAACACCACGCTGAAGGAGTTGGGCACCGACTATCTGGACATCTGGTACCTGCACAACCGTAGCACGCCGGAAGAGGTGACCGACGAACTGCTCGAATACCAGCAGGCGATGAAAAAGGCGGGCAAGATCCGCTTCGCCGGCGTCAGCACGCACTTCAACATGGACCAGATGCTGGACCACCTGGTGAAGCGCGGGCAGACCGACGTGGTGCTGACGACCTACAACTTCTCGCAGCAGAATCTCAGTCTCGCCGATCAGCAGTCGCGGCGCGGCGACCTGGCCGGGGCGATCCAGCGGGCGCGGGCGGCGGGCATGGGAATCGTGGCCATGAAGGCGATGGCCGGGGGCGTGGCGCGAGTGGGGCGCGGAGACCGGCTCTACGGCGCGGACCCCGAAGCATTGAAGAAGGTGCTGGGGATGCCGGGCGGCGCGCTGGCGGCGATCAAGTGGGTGCTGAAGAACCAGTCGGTGGATACGGCGATCGTGTGCATGACCGACCAGGATCAGCTCGACGAGAACCTGCGGGCGATGGCCGAGCCCTACACGCCGCAGGACGACAAGATCCTGCAATCGCTCATGGCCTACATCGGGCCGGTGTACTGCCGGATGTGCGGCGCCTGCAGCGGGGTGTGCGACAAGGGCGTGCGGGTGCCCGACATGCTGCGGTTCCTGAGCTACGCCGAAGGCTACGGCCAGTTCGCCATGGCGCGGGAGCGGTACCTGGAGTTGCCGGAAAGCGCGCGGGCGGTACGGTGCGGGGATTGCGCCGAGTGTTCGGTGGATTGCCCGAACGGCGTCAAGGTGCGCGACCGGGTGATGCGGGCGCAGGAGCTGTTTGCGTAGGTTCCGCGGGATGCGGATCCTGCTGGCGCACAATTCGCTGTACTATCCGTCGCACGGCGGAGGCGACAAGTCCAACCGTCTGTTGATGGAGGCGCTGGCCGCGCGCGGGCACGAATGCCGCGTGGTGGCGCGGCTGGGGAGCCTGGCGGCCGGCGAGCCGGAACGGCTGCGGGGCGAACTCGCCGCGCGGGGCGTCGCGGCGGAGGAGACCGGCGGGGCGATCGTTTTCCGCCAACGGGGCGTGGAGGTTCGCGTGGTGGCCGAACGCGCGAACGTTCGCGCCTACTTCTCAGCCCAGATCGAGCGGTTCGCGCCCGATGTCATTCTGACCTCGACCGACGACCCGGCGCAATTACTGCTGGAGGCGGCGCTTCGGGCGGGGCAGGCGCGTGTGGTCTACCTGGCGCGCGCCACCATCGCGACGCCGTTCGGCCCGGATTGTGCGTTTCCGAGCGCCTCGAAGACGGAGACGCTGCGGCGGGTGGACGGAGCAGTGGGGGTCAGCCAGTACGTGGCAGGGTATCTGCGGCGATGGGGTGGCCTGGACGCCGTCCACGTCCCGATATCGCTGATGGAGCCGGGGCCGTTCACGGACCTGGGGCGCATCGACAACGAGTTCGTGACGCTGGTGAATCCGTGCGCGGTGAAAGGCATTTCGATCTTCACGGCGCTCGCAGGGCGGATGCCGGCGGTGGCGTTCGCGGCGGTGCCCACATGGGGGACGAATCGCCGGGACATCGAGACGCTGGCGCGCTATCCGAACATTCGGGTTCTGGAACCGGTGGACGACGTGGACCGGTTGTTCGCGCGCACCCGCGTGCTGCTTGTGCCGTCGCTGTGGGCCGAGGCCAGAAGCCGGATCATCCCGGAGGCGATGCTGCGGGGCGTCCCGGTACTGGCGGCGAACGTCGGGGGGATTCCCGAGGCGATGCTGGGCGTCGATTACCTGCTGCCGGTGCGTCCCATCGAGCGGTACCGCCCGCGGGTGGATGAACAGATGGTGCCGGAGGCGGAGGCGCCCGAACAGGATGTCGGGCCGTGGTTCGAGGCGCTCTCCGGGTTGCTCGGCAACCGGGCCCGGTATGAGGAGCTATCGGGTCTATCGCGGCGCAGGGCGCTCGAGTATGCGGCCGGGTTGAGCGTAGAGCCGTTCGAACGGTACCTCGAAGAGGTTCGCCTGAGGCCGCGGGCGGACCGGGAGACGGCCCGGACGGTGGAGGCTCCAGCGGCGGGACTCAAGGGACTGCCGGAAGAGAAGCGCCGGCTTTTGGCGTTGCGCCTCCAAAAACGTGCCTTGGAGAGACCCGCTGGAGAGATTTGGTTTCCCGGGGCCAAAGCGGCCGCTTCCACGCGCCTGCGGCTGTTCTGTTTCCCGTACGCCGGAGCGGGCGCCTCGGCGTTTCGCGGGTGGGGCGACGCGTTGCCGGAAGAGGTGCTGGTGTCGCCGGCGCGTTTGCCGGGGCGCGAGAGCCGCTTGCCGGATGCGCCCTTCCGCCGGATGGACCTATTGACGGCGGCGCTCGCCGAAGCGATGGCCCCATATCTGGATCTGCCGTTCGCCTTTTTCGGGCACAGCATGGGGGCGGCGGTGGGATTCGAGCTGGCGCGTGAGTTGCGGCGGGCAAAAAGGCCGCTGCCCTTGGCGCTTTTGGTTTCCGGCGCGCGGGCGCCCCGGTTCCGCCTGGGGCACGTGCCGGGAGCGGAGCCATCCGAAGAGGACTTCCTGAAAGAACTGGACAGACTGGAAGGGCTGCCGGCCGCGGTGCGGGAGAGTCCGGAGTTGCAGCGAGTGGTGATGCCCGCGCTGCGGGCGGACACAGCGCTGTACCGAAGCTACGTCTACTCGGAGGAAGCCCCGTTGGAAATGCCCGTCTTTGCCTACGGTGGCCGGAGCGATCCGAATATCCGGCCGGAGCACCTGGAGGCGTGGGCGAAGGAAACCAACGCGAGCTTCAACTTGCGCTGGTTCGACGGCGGACACTTCTTCATCGATTCGGCGCGCCGGGAGTTTCTGGAGGCGCTGGGGGGGGACCTGCGAGCGCTACTGGGTTAGCCGGCGCGGAGCAAGGGGGCCGGGATCCACTCGATGAAGTGAGAGCGCTTCAAGCCGGGGCCTTTCATCCAGGATTGATCCGGCTCGGGATCGCGGAGCACTTCGGCCACCGTCTTGAAGCGCCGCATGGGCTCCGAACTGATCGATCCGCTCTTGGTGCGCCAGACGACGGCGCCGCGGCGCTCGATGGCGTCGACGATCTGGTTGGTGATCTGGCAATCGCCGGTGACGTAGTCCATGACGCGCCGGTGGTTGCCAAGGGCCCATTCGCGGGGAGCGTCGGCGGAGTCCATCAGCTTGGTCTGCGCAATGCCGAGGCCCGCGCCCACGCTGGCGAGGCCGACGGGGAAGCCGCGCTGATTGAAGAACTGGAACATGGGGTCGTAGAGAGCGAGGGCGACGCGGGCGGCGGTGTCCATGTCTTCGGCGTTGTAGCCGACCCAGCGCAGGTCGAAACTGAGGCCGTTCCAGGCGAAGACGCGCCAACCTTCGGCCTGCCGCCCGGCAAGGAACGACAGCAATTCCCGGGCCTGGGCGCGGTCCATGTCGCGCGCCGGCTTGCCGCCGTCCCCTGCCGTGTACCAAAGCCGGGCTTGGCCGCCCGCCTCGACGGTGGCCGCCACCGATATGTGGAACGGCGCGTAGGCGAGCAGGTCTTCGCCGGGCTTCAGGTCGAACACGTCGGAGATCTCGATATCGAAACTTAGGCTCCTCATCGCCCGTTCCACAGCGGCGCGTCAAACGATGGCAAGCCCGCTGCCTGTGGTGCGACGCGGCAGGATTCGGCACTAGGCCGGACGCCCCAAGCAGACCGAACTCCCCGACCACGTCCCAGCCAGCCAAGATAGCAGACTTGAGGTCGAGAAAGATTGAGCGCCGGCCGCGGTGCTTGGTCGAGGAATCCGTCGCGGCGGGCAATGCCTGAGCTCCTCCGTTTGCCAGTGGTAATGACGACGGGCGCAAGTCGCTGCCACCGAGAGATTTCACTTCAGAATGGAGGGCCTGAGCGTCAAGATTCCGGCTACCGCGACTTCGGAAACCACGGGCTTCGCGTGAAGGCCTTATGCGGTTGAATTGTCTTGGGATCGGGGTTTCCCCCGCTTCTGGCGTAGGGCCGCCCCGCCAGGAGGGTTTGGAGCGGGAGACGGGATTCGAACCCGCGACATCAACCTTGGCAAGGTTGCACTCTACCAGCTGAGTTACTCCCGCGCGCCTTTTCGTATTCTCGCGCGCCGGGACCCGCAGTGTCAAACCAGGACCAGGCGGTAACGACGCGCCAGGAGAAAGGGATCCGCCGTTGAGAATCGGGCCATGGTGACACCCTGGCGCGCCCATAGCCCGGTGGGAGGGGGGAATGCCGTCCACGCGGCTCGTCGCGCTTTCCATGACCCAGCATCTCCACCAATGCCGCCCTCGGACCGAGTCGCGTTGCGGTCAATCGGACGGAATCCGACGGAAACGCCGGCCGGTTTCGGCGCGTGGATTACGACCCGGCGGGCGGGAGGCCCATCGCCTCCCGGTGTGGTCCCGTTCGCCATCGGCGCTTCCTAGAAATACACGCCCCAGTTGGCGGTGAAGGCGAGGGTGTCCTTCACACGCGGCGTGATAGCCGCTCCGCGGACCCATCCCAGTCCCAGGCTCAGGTAGTTTCCCCGCGATACGTGAATGGAGTAGCCACCGGTGAAGGAGACAGATCCGCGCCACACCGTCTGGCCCAGCGCTGCGAGCTTCCCGGTGGTGTGCTCGCTGTGTGTCCGGTACGCACCCACGAAAGACAGCACATCGTCGGGACGCGATTGAAATGGAGCTTTCTGATAAAGCCGCGCTTCGTAGTAGCGTGAATACGAATTGAACTTGGCCGGCGCCGTCATGACGGTCCCACCGGCAAAAAGCCCGTGGCCCGGATTCTGCGGATTCGTCTGAAGAAGCTGAAAGTCCGACAGCAAGTAGGCGCAGTAGTTGCCCGATTCCATCCGCCCCGTGACCCGGTTCATGTAGAGTGTGCTGTTGTGGAGGTAGCCGGCGCGGAACCACACCTGGTTCGATGTGGCGCTCGACGCGCGCTGGTAGCCAGCCTCGTTGATCAGCAGAAGCTTGTTGCCTTTCGGGATGAAGCGGAAACCGGTCTGGTTGCGGGCCTGGCTGGCCGCACCACCTGCGGCATCAAGGCTCCTCTGAGCGCCGGTTTTGAAGTAGGTGCGCCCGGGACCCCGGAAGCGGAGATTGAGCGCCGGCGCCGTCAAGGGGAAGTACGACATGCCGACTTGATAGGGCAGCACGGCGTACACACCTTGCACAGCCGTCGCGGTCGAGCCGCCCACCTGCATCCCTACAAATTCCAGGTCGTTGCCCATGTAGCCCGCCCTGATCGATATCCCGCGCTCGGCCCACATCTTGTACAGATAGAGCGTGGATATGGAAATCGTCTTCGGTCCGGCCGGATTCCAGTTGGTCCACCTCCAGGCGGCGCCAATGTTGAGCTGCGCCTCACGCAATCCCAGTTGACGGAGGTCGAAGGTGAGCACGGGATTCAAGCCCGTAATCCAGGTCGGCCGCTGCCCGATGTAGACCTGCTGGCCGGAGGGAACCGGACCGTCCAGCAGGTTCACCGAGACACGCGGAAGCGCGGTGACTCGAAATAGCATGCCGTGCTTGAAGAGCGCCCGCCGGAAACTGGTATCGGTTCCCAGGACCGTGTCGGAAAACACCGGTGCCGCAGCGACCGTCCCAACTAGGTTCAACCCTTCGATCGAGTATTCCGGCGCGCTTGCCGCCTCGACGGGTTCACCCGCGCCCGCGCCGCCTGTTCCCTGGGGCAGAGCGATGGTCGCGGGCACCAGCGCCGCGATCAAAAGCGTCGTCACGATTCGGAAGTTCATGTCTTCGAGTGAGAGCCCGGCGAGCCTTCGTCAAACCGCTTTGCCCATCTCGTAAGCTTGTCTCATCATCGGCTTGGCCAGGATGTCACCCGCCTCCCACGCGCCGGTGCCGTAGACGATTCCTTTCTCCTTCGCCCCGCTCAGACAAGATGTAAAGCCCCGGAAGCCCTCGACGGTGCGCTGCATGGAAGCCTTGTTGCCGTCGGCGGCCGTGAGAATGAGGTAGAGATCCTTGTTGACGATCTTGGTATAGCGGGCTACGGTCCGGTCAATGACCGTCTTCAATTGCGCGCACATGGAGTAGAAGTAGACCGGCGTTGCCATCACGATGACGTCGGCGGCTTCCATCTGGTCGAGAATCGGGGCCATGTCGTCGTTCTGCACGCATTCGCCGGCCGAGCGGCACGCGGAGCACGCCTGGCAGTAATGGATGGTCTTCTCGGCCAGCACAACCTTCTCGACTTTGTGCCGGGCTTCGGTGGCACCCTTGGCGAACTGATCACACAAAGCGTTTGAGTTCCCGTTGGTTCTGGGGCTGGAAGACAGAATCAGCACTCTCTTGCTCATTGGGCTTCCTCCGAGATGTCTGGTCTACCGCGTCCGGCGTGCCCGCTTCCGGAAAGCGACGAGCGATCGGTTTCGCGCGCCGGCTATCGCCCGACCATCTTCTCCAGGTGCGGGGGATACCGGCCGCCTTGCACGGTTAACCGTGCCGAACCATCCGCCAGCTCACCGAGGTCCTCCCGATTCAGTTCGATCGCCGCCGCCCCGATGTTCTCCTCCAACCGGTGGGGCTTGGTGGTCCCAGGAATTGGCACCATCCACGGCTTCTGGGCGAGAATCCAGGCGAGCGCAATCTGTGCCGGTGTCGCCTGTTTCCGTTCTGCGACGGCCCTCACAAGGTCGACCATCGCCTGGTTGGCCTTGCGATTCTCTGCCGAGAAGCGAGGAACGACGTTGCGAAAATCCGTGCTGTCAAAGGTGGTGTTTTCGTTAATGGCGCCCGTCAGGAAGCCCTTGCCGAGCGGGCTGAAGGGAACGAATCCGATGCCGAGTTCCTCAAGGAGCGGCAGGACGTCGTGCTCCGGTTGGCGCCACCAGAGAGAGTACTCGCTCTGAAGGGCCGCCACGGGCTGGACCGCGTGCGCACGACGGATCGACTCGAGGCCGGCCTCGGACATGCCGAAATGCCTCACCTTGCCCTGCCCAATCAAGTCCTTCACCGCCCCCGCGACGTCTTCCACTGGGACGTTCGGGTCGACGCGGTGCTGATAGAGCAAGTCGATCACGTCCGTCCTGAGGCGTTTCAAGGCGGCGTCCGTCACCTCGCGGATGCGTTCGGGCCGGCTATCCAGACCCTGGACGGGGATACCGTTCTTGAAGCCGAACTTGGACGCGATGACGACTTGCTGGCGGAAGGGCTCCAGCGCCTCGCCGACTACTTCTTCGTTTAGAAATGGGCTGTAAGCCTCGGCAGTGTCGAAGAACGTCACCCCGCGGTCAAAAGCCTGCCGGATCAGGGCGATCGCCTGCCGCCGTTCGGTGGCGGGGCCATAGCCGAAGCTCAGGCCCATACAGCCAAAGCCGATGGCCGAGACCTCAGGACCGCTGTTTCCCAACTTGCGTTTCTGCATACTCCTCCTGCCATCAGGATATCGACAGGTGCGGCCAGACCGGTAGCCAGATCCTGCCTAATCATTGCCTAATCCTCTTTGCAATGGTCGAGGCTGCGATGGCCGCCCGTGGCCAGGTATGTCCCCAGTCTTTCGCATCGTGCCGACATCGAGCTGATTCGGTCGAAACAAGCGCCCGGCGGGCCGCAAGACGAGTGGAGAAGTCCAGCGCATCCCCGAAGGCCAGCTTCGCCTTTTCGGCGGGCGCTGAACGTCGACCGGCGGCGAACTCCCGCCTCGCGCCATGGGGCAGCGGGACGCGTAGCTTTCTGCGCTGCGCACGCTGAGTGGGATGCTCGGCGGACTCCGCCGTCGAGGTGGGACGCGGACCCGGCGGACGTTGCTAGGCGGACGGTGCCAGCGGCACCAACTCGTACTGCCGGGTGCCCATCTGAAGGTTCGCCATGTACTCGAGCTGGCGCAGCCCTCCCCGGCTTTCAATGCGCTCCACCAGGTCGTGCTTGTGGTTCTCGGGCATGGCGTACACCAGGTCGATGGACGCCTGGTCGATGGCCAAAATGTCGGTGGAAGCGACGATGCCGATGTCGGGACAGGTAGGCGGTGCACTCTTGGCGTTGCAGTCGCAATCCACCGAGAGATTTTTCAAAACGTTGATGTACGTGATCCGCTTACCAAAGTGCGAAGCGATGGCCTTGCCCGACTCCACCATGCGTTCCAAAAAGGCCGGCCCTAGTTCCCAATTCGAGCCGTGGATCTGAAGCTTGCCGCCCTGCCCCGACGCGCATCCGATTCCGATGTTCTTCAACGACCCGCCGAAGCCGCCCATCTGGTGACCCTTGAAGTGAGTGTAGACCAGCATCGAGTCGTAGTTGAGCATGGTCTTGCCCACGGCCACTTCCGTGAGATGGTTGCCCTTGGCGTAGGACGCGTTCGGCGAAGAGAGATACGCGCGCATGCCGGGCACCGGAATCGTCGCCTCGCCTTCGGCGTCCATAATATCGACCTCGCAGAAGTTGAATCCGTTGGTGGCGATGGTCGTCCGGTGCGACTCAGTCTTGGCCCGCGGACTGCCGTAGAGCACGTTGCATTCGAGGAGTGTGCTGTTCGGAATCGCTGCCTGCAACCCTTTGATGAACTCCACCGGAAGCAGGTTTGGGCCCTTCGGCTCTCCGCTGTGCAGCTTGATGCCGATCTTGCCGGTCATCCCTCCGTTGACCTTGGAGTAAAGCTGTAGCAGGCTCTCGGTGCTGATGTCTTTGGTGAAGTAGACCGTGGCCTTGCCCGCCGGGGCGGCGATGCCCTGCGTGGCCACTGCGCGGCCCAGCCCGATGCGGCCCAGCGCGGAACCGCCCAGGCCAGCCGCGCAGCCTTTCAGCAGATCACGACGCGAAATGTCTCTCATCCGATGCTCCCTCCTCTGACGACCCAATCCCAGCCATGGCTCACGCCGCCGTCCCGCGACGGCGGTCCGCAACTACAGGATGGCCCTCCGGCGGCGGCAACGCAAGCAGCTCTTGGCCAACGGCACCTGTCCCGCGGCGAACCACACCCGCGACGCGGGATCGACTCACGTCCCGATTCAGCATCTGAGCATGGTCCCGCAGGCCGCCACTGGGCTAGAACCTCAGCAGATAGCTCAGCTTCACGAACACCTGCCGGCCGGTGTTGAAATCCGGGAACGAAGTGCGCTGCAACGCGGGGTTCACCGCCGGGTCCAGTCGCAGGTTGTCGTAGAGGTCCGTATACCCCAAGTGCAGCGCCGTCCCCGGATTCAGCATGTAGGTCGCCAGTGCGTCCACTCCGATGCGCTTGGTTTTCTCGCTGCGCATGAGCGCGGCGTTGGGCAGCACGGCCCGGTAGTCCGTGATACAGCGCACTGAGAATCTTCGCGTGAACTGGTAGTTCGCGTTTGAGCGCAGGATGTGATTATTGAACACCGCCGTCCCGTCGGCCACCCCCGAAAGCCCCGAGCGATCATGGGTCTGCAACCCGCTGTAGATGTATGTGTTTTCGACCCTTAGGTGCGCACCCGGCCGAAATGTCACGCCCAATGTGGCGGCCGTCCGCTCGCCCAGGAACGGCGTCATGCCCGGCGCAGGGGTATAGTTGATGCCGGTTCCTTTTTCGAAGGTCGCGTTCGCCGCCATCCAGCCCCACCAATCGGTACTGAAGCTTACGCCGCTGTTGCGGCGGCGGAACCCCTTGCCGGCGTACAACTCGTAGAACTGCTCAGACCACACAGCGAGAGTCGTCGAACGGGTCATGGCCACATTGAAGCCGGGTCCCCAACTCCAATCCTGCAGGCGGTTCTGCCGGTCGTAGTTGATCATGCCCCGAAATTCCGGCCCGTAGCTCTGCACCGTGCGGCCCACCGGCCGCCAGTTGTATCCCGCCGTGTGCGTCAACTCGCGAATATCCACACGATTGAAATAGCCGAGTTGGGCCCGGAAGTCGGGGCTGCGGTCGGTGTATCGCGTGGTCGACACAAGGTGCCTGCCCGAGTGACTCCACTCGGCGACGTAGGCGGGGCCGGCCAGACGCTTCCCATCGGCCATTCGAGTATCGCTGGTCATCGCCTGCCCGCGGAAAAACCAGTTGGGGAGTACTTGCAGGCGCGTGTCCACTGAAAAGACCAGGTTGTGAGTCGACGCGAAATCCTGGGTCGTCGCCATCCCGGCGACGTTGTAGACGCGTGAATTCCGCTGAAACTCGCGCTGAATGCGGACGACTCCCACCGGCGATTGACGCCCATGCCGGGGGTCGGTGGACAGTGCCCGCTCGCCCGGCGCGCGGTCGTCGGCCATCAGCGCGCCGATGGTCCAATTGCCGATCCGCCCGGTCAACCGCGCACCGAGGCTAGGATCGGCGATGCGCCGGGAGAAGAACAACTGCTCGGGGGTGGCGAAGTAGTTGGCGTTATCCAGGAAGAACGGCCGCTTCTCGGGATAGACCACCTCGTAGCGTTGATTCGTCGTCACCTGCGGCGCGTCGGATTCCACCTGGCTAAAGTCCGGGTTCAGCGCGAGGTCCAGCGTGAGGGCGTCCTTCAGAACCACCTTGGCATCCAGCCCCACGCGCCCATCGTTCTCTGTGCGGTATTGAGGCACGGCTCCCGGCGCCATATCCAGGTTGCGCGACCGGGAAAACAGCCCGTACGGAATCAACTGCACGTTGCGTCCCGGCGAGATGTCCTCGATGCCTTCCATGTAGGCCACCTGCTCGTCGAAGCTGGCCCGCCGGCTGCTGATGTGCGGCCAGGTGGACCACTCGTTGTTCCGGATGATGAACCGGCCTACCACCAGCCCCCAGGTCTGTTGCGGGTCGTTTGAAAAACGGATGCTCTTAAACGGGATCGAGTGCAGGGTGACGTAGCCATCCTCGGTGGTCTTCGCTTCGGAATACCAGAGCGAATCCCAATTGAGGTAGGCGCCCTCACCGGCCACCGAGACGCCGTCCTCCTGCACGCCGTAGGGGTTCACGTTGAACCAGTAGTGGCGGCGGCGGTCGTTGAAGGTGTCCAGAGTGACGATGGTGCGGTCATCCGATTGAATCTGATCGTGCTTGGTCAGCCGTGCCCGGATCAGCTTCGGATCGTCCTTGCACACGAAGGCGACGTAGAGATTCTTGTCGTCGTAGGACAGATATGCGGTGGTGGGCTGCGTAGCCGGTTCACCGTCGCCCGGCCGGTACTGCCGGAAGTCGGTGACGGCGTATTCGGCCTCGCGCGCCACGCCGTTGATGAAGTCCGAAAGCTGCGGCGCCCGGCTCACGCGCGGAATCCGCAGCCGGACCATCTGCTCGGCAACGATGGCGTCCTGGGCACGCACGGCGGGCGACCCAAGTGCGCAAAGAAGAATGATGGTTGAAAGTCCCCAGCGGATTCCGCGAGGGTTCACCCGTCTCGTCTTGCGTTTCTGCACTCCTTCTCCTTTGGCGGGAAGCCTGCACGGCGCGCCGCAGCCCAGCACACGGCGCGCCGCCTGCTGCATAACGGGGGGCCGGTCCGTTATGCGAACAATTCCTGTGCCCGCATCAGGCGCTCCTGTATGTGCACGCCGTTCGGACACTTCACGACGCACTCCGAGCACTCCCCGCAGCGGGCTGCGCGAGCTCTTGCCGGCAGCGTCTGGAAGTGCTCGCGCCCGAGCGCAAACTGCCCGTAGAAGTCGCTGTAGGACAGATACCGGATCGTCTCCGGCACGGCCGCGCCCTGCGGGCACTGCCCGCTGCACTGGTAGCACATGCGGCAATAGAGCGGGCGCACATCCTCGTTAATGCCAGCGAGCAGCTTCTCTTCCGGCGCGCCGAACGGTTCCGACATCGCGCGGAAGTTCTCTTCGAGTTGATCCGTGTCCGTCATGCTGGGTATCGTGCTCCCGAAGCGCTGGTCGCGCAACACCCACTTGAGCGCGGCCAGCGGGCCGCCCGGTTGAGCGGTGCGGTCGGGTCCGCTCACGGTGAAGCCGAACGCCCGGCTGGCCGGCGCCATCACCTTCATCGCCACCAGTCCGATGCCCGCTCTGGTGAGCCGGTCGTAGGCGGCGTCATTCGCGCTCCCGACGGCAAAGTTGTAGACGCTCAAGACCACATCGAACTTGCCGATCTGGAGGATCCGGTCCGTCATGACATTGGGGTTGTGCGTGCTGATGCCGATGTGCCGGATCTTGCCCTGTTTCTTCGCGTCCTCCCACACCGGAATGATCTCGTCGGGAACCTGTGCCGCCGTGTCACGGTTGTGTACGTACCAAATGTCCAGGTAGTCTGTGCCCAGTTCTTTCAGGCTGGTATCGAGGTCGGAGCGCGCCTCGGCGGCGGTCATCGCGTGCGACTTGCTCGACAGGACCACCTTCTGGCGGTTGCCCTTCAGCGCCCCGCCGACCATCCGCTCATTATTGCCGCGCGCATACCCGCGTGCCGTGTCGAAGTAGGTGATGCCCATATCGACAGCCCGCGAGATGACCGTCGGATCTGAAGTGACCATGCAGCCGAAGCCAACCGAGGTCACCTTCAGCCCGGTCCTGCCCAGCACACGATACGAAAGCGCCCCAGACGACGGACTGGCCACCGGCGCCTGTGGCCGTTGAGGCACCGCCAACGCCGCCGTCGGCAACGTCAAGCCAGCCGCCAGGAAGTTCCTACGGGAAGCACGCGAATTCATAATGTGATTCCTTCGTCAAGATAGGATTCTGCTGCTCACTTCCAGACTAGGGACAGACCTCCCGAGCCCGGTATCCCGATCCTGCCGAATTCTTGCCTGATTCTCCGGATACCCACCGTTCCACTTCACAGTTGCTCGATGGAGCGGTTATCCTGGCTCGAGGACACTGGGATGGCCACCTTAACCCGCCGCAGGGCGGACGCCTCTCCGGCGGAGGACCGCGCCCCGGAGCTTCGGGCCGAACTGGCCCGCAGGATTGCCTGTTTCATCGGCGCAGAGGAGAGACTGCAAACCGCCGTCCCCGGTCTTTGGCTGGCCCGCCGGACGGCGCCGACCGCGCCGTGCTCGCTGACCTACGAGCCGAGCGTGGCCGTCATCGCTCAGGGCCGAAAAAGCATCGAACTCGGTCGCACGGCTTTCATCTACGATCCGACCCGGTACTTGCTCACCTCGGTAGACCTCCCCGTGGTCAGCCGCGTCGTCGAGGCCAGCGAGGAGAAGCCGGCCTTGGCCCTTCTGCTTAGGATCGAGTTGTCCCTCGTAAGGGATCTCCTTAGGCGGGAGGAGATCGCGGTTGGTGGTGCGCCGCACAACACCCCCGGCATGGCGACCGGGGAGACCACCGAAGAGTTCCTCGGCGCTTGCTGCCGATTGGTGGATCTGCTGGGGACGCCGCGGGACATCCCCTTCCTCAGCGGCCTGATCCAGCGGGAGATCGTCTACCGGGTGTTGTGCGGCGAGGCCGGCGCGCGGCTCCGGGCCATCGCCACGGTGGGCGATCAGAGCCAGCGCACCGCCCGGGCCGTTGCCTGGATCCGTGCGAACTACGCCAAGCCGTTGCGTGTGGAGGAACTGGCGGACTTAGCCGGCATGGGAGTTTCCACCTTCCATCACCACTTCCGGTCGCTCACGGCCATGAGCCCGCTCCAGTATCAGAAACACATCCGGTTGCAGGAGGCGCGCGGCCGTATGCTCATCGACGGATTGGACGCCGCTAGTGCCGCCTTCGAGGTCGGCTATGAAAGCGCCAGCCAGTTCAACCGCGAGTACAGCCGCCTGTTCGGCCAGCCCCCG
>CAZVIK010000002.1:26545-68686 GCA_964627045.1 uncultured Solibacteraceae bacterium
TCCGCGCGCTCCGCTCACCCGCAGCTCCGCCACTGGAGTTGGTCGGCCGCCGGTGAGAGCGCGCCTGCGGAACGTGCCGCCTTGCGGAAGCGGCCCTTCCACGTTCATCGTCAGCGTCCTTCCATCGGGAGACACGACGCCACGAACAGTCTCGATAATCTTGCCATCCTGTCTCCAGACGTCGTCCACCGTGCGACCCTGGATCTTCGAGACGACCCTGGCGTTCTCCATCCCTGCGGGCGTAACCTCTTTGCCATCCGACCAAGGCAGGGACACCTTGAGCAGCTTCCCATCGGCGCCGGTCAAGTCGAGGTGGCGCACGCCGTCGGGCGTGAAAGCCAGAGTGAAGTCCCGCAACGGCGGCCCCGGGTCAAACGACGATTCCGAGGCGTTGTACTTCCATGCTCCGGTGAACGCCGTAATGTGCTGGCCTTGAGCAGTTACCGGGATCAGGCCACTCGCGAATGCCAGCAGCATCGCGCACCAACGAGTCCGATTCGTTCGCACGGCGTATCCCCCTCAGCGCCGAAGCTCGCCTGCCAACGGGCTAGATGCTTCTTCCGCTCAGCGCCGCCACGTCGTCCACTTGCATGGTCTCCTTGACCACGAAGGGTTCGCCGAAGCGCACGCCGATCAGGTTGCCGTAGAAGCGCGCCACTGCCCCCAACCGCTCGCGGATCTCCTGCTCCTTCGGAAAGAGCGATTGCCCCTCGTCCTGCTCGCCGTACTGGGAACGGTAGGCCAGCAGCGACGCCATGCGGCGCTCGAACTCGCCGCTGATGTCGACCACAAACGACGGCGTGACGTTGGCGTAAGACGAGGCGTAGAGGATCTTCCGGGGCCGGTGCGGCTCGCTATGTTCGTCGATACGCCGCAATCCGGCCAGAAAGCAGGCCTCGTAGCCCATCTCGCAGGCGCGGTAGTGGTCCGGGTGGCGGCCTTCCCAGTAGGGCAGAATCACCACCTGCGGCCGGAGTTCGCGGATCTTCATGGCCAGAGAGAGCCGCGCCCCCAGCGTGTTTTCCAGCCTTGCATCGGGCATCCGCAGGTTCCCGCGCCAGGCCAACCGGAGCAACTCCGCCGCGACGTTGGATTCGGCGATCCGGGTGGCCGCGTCCCCGCGCGTGCCCATGTCTCCGGCCGTCAGATCGAGCACGCCGGTGCGATACCCCTTTCCAGACATCACCAGCAGCGTGCCGCCGCAAGTCTGCTCGACATCGTCGGGGTGCGCGGCGATCGCCAGGATGTCCACCTGCGTCTGCATCGTACCCACCCTCACCAGGCCACGTCAGGGCGGCGCCGGTAGCGGTCGCGCGGGCGCAGCAAGAAGATCAGCCCCGCCCCGGCCAGAAATCCGCCCACATGCGCGAACCAAGCCACTCCGCCCTGCGACAGGTTCGAGTAGCCAATGCTGCCGAACCCGCTGAAAAACTGCACCACAAACCAGTAGACCAGGATCAGGCTGGCCGGGACTTCAATGGTGGTGAGGAAGAAGACCACGGGCACCAACGTCACAATGCGCGAACGCGGAAACTTCACAAGGTAGGCCCCCATGACGCCGGCGATGGCCCCGCTAGCTCCCACCGTGGGTATGCGCGAATCCGCGTTAAGGGCCACGTGCGCCAGTCCCGCCGCCACGCCGCAAAGGACATAGAAAAATAGGAACTTGCCGTGGCCGAGCAGGTCCTCGACGTTATCGCCGTAGATCCATAGGAACCACATGTTCCCGATCAGGTGGAGCCAGCCGCCGTGCAAAAACATCGAACTCACCAGCGTCCCCAGGCGCAAGTCGTCCGGGACCAGTCCGTAGACTTGGATGAAATGGTTCAGTGAGAAGCGGTCGAGGGAGGCCTGGTAGAGGAACAGGACCGTGTTGACCGCGATCAGGGCGAAGGTCACCACCGGTTTGGAGAAGCTTGGCTGGGAGTCTCGAAGCGGAATCATGCGCTGTCGCCGGAGGGCCCGATCCTCGCCTTCAGCATAACAGACGCGCCGAAACCCCCGAACCGCCGCCGCTCGGGACGCGCGATGGGCCGGGCGGAGCCGACCGGACCGCCGGGGGCTAGGAAGCCCGCTCGTTCATCGACATCCACTCTTCGGTTTCTTCCCAGGAAAGCACGCCGGCCACCGAGCCGACGCGGCGGGCCGAAAGCGCGCCGACGGCGTTGGCGAAGCCGGCGGCTTCCGTCAGAGGCAAGCCCCGCTGGGTCGCGGCCAGAAAGCCGCCGACGAAGCAGTCGCCCGCACCGGTGGTGTCGGTCACTTCGACCTTAAACGCTGGCGAATAAAACTCTTCGTCGCGCGAGACAACGGCGCAGCCCCGAGGCCCCAGCTTGATGACCACCGCACCGGCACCGGCCTGACGGAGGACTCGGGCGGCTTCGAGGGGATCGGTGAGACCGGTAAGCATGTGGGCTTCTTCCTCATTGGCGAACAGGAGATCGACATGAGGGAGGCATGGCCCGATTTCCTTCATCCAGCGTCCCTGGCTGTCCCAGGCGGCATCGGCGGAGGTGGCCAAGCCCGCGGCCTTGGCGCGGCGCAGGGATTCAGCCGCGTGCGGGCGGAAGGCGGGGAGCGCGAAGGGGTTGGCCAGGTGGTAGCGGGACACGCCCTGCATCAGCCAAGGCGAAAACTCCAAGGGCTCGGGCATGGCGTGCAGATTGACGCCGGGCTTGTGTAGGAGCAGCCGGTTGCCGTCGCTGCGCACCAGCGAGATGGTGGCCGCCGAAGCGCCCCAGGCGCGGCCGATAGCGTTGGTGTCGACGCCGACGCTCCGCAAACCGGCCAACATCTCGTCGCCGTAGTTGTCGTCGCCGACCACCGAAGCGAGCCGGACGGGGACGCCGAGGCGGGCCAGCGCATAGGAGGTGTTGGCGCCGTTGCCGCCCATGCTGTGCCCGATCGTATCCACCCAAGTGGTGGCACCCCAGGTCAACTGGTCCACCGGATGGACCAGCAAGTCCGCCACTACGTTACCCGAACACAGGACACCCTTCATAGCAACGTGACCCTCGCTCTACTTCGCTGTCTCAAGTATACCGTCCAGGAACTCGCGGCGAACCGGCCAGCGCCCAAGTACCCGCGTGTCGACGCGATTGAATACGCCGGCGGCCAGCACGCCGCTCAAGTCGCTGCCGGAGGGCGTCTGGTCTTCGCGCGCAATCAACTTCTTCAACAACTCTGTCACACCGCGTAGCTGGAAGGCCAGCGTGTCGGCGTCCTCGGCCGACCGGCAGGCGACGTCCAACTCGATCGCGATTCCCGCGCTGGACTCCTGCAAGCTCAGCATCACGCGCTCGGCGCCTTCGACCGCTTTGGCGAACAGGCGCGTGCCGGAGGGAAGGCTCGCGGAGTCTTTCAGGACCGCGGGCGACAGCAGAAGCCAGGCCGCGCGGTCGGGGGCTAGCATCGCCTGCCGCAGGGGCTTCTGGCCGGTCAGGGCCGTGGCGGCCCATTCGTCCGGTCCCACCGCCAACGCCATCACCGAGCGGCTTAGCGGGAAGAAGGAAATCCTGCGCTGCGGAGTACTGCCCTCCATCCGGCAGAAGGAGTTCTGGCACGTGCCGCCCTGCTTGGCGGCGTACTGGCGCAACCTATCCCAATCGAAGCGGCCGCGTAGCAGCATGCAGACCGAACCGGGGCCAAACCAGGCGGTTAACTGGTCCAGGTCGGCCGCGTAGTCGAAGCCCGTATCCTGAACAAATGCCACGTATTCGGGCTCCTGAGCGACTCCGGAACCGGCCACGGCGCTCAGCAGTCCGGCCCGGCGGAGGCGCCCGATGTCCATGGCCAGCACGGTCCCGTCCCGGTCCGGCAAAAACGAGACCAGTCCCTGGAGGGTAGCCGTCCGGCGCGAGCGCGAGTAGGCCAAGCCAAGGATGGTGGTGGCGCAAGCGGTCACGACCAGGGCGACAACCAGCGCCGGGTGCAGGCGGAATCTCACCTCAAAGTAGCTTACACCGAGCCGGAGGCCGCCGTCATCCGCTGCTGCCGCCAAAGGGGAATGTAAGGTTTCAGCATGTCCATCATTTCGGCAAATTGGCTTAGAGATAGCGACTGTGCACCGTCGCTGACGGCCTTGTCCGGCGTCGGGTGAACCTCGACGATCAGGCCATCGGCGCCAATGGCAGCGGCCGCGCGAGCCAGCGGCGGGACCAGGCTGCGGCGGCCGGTGGCGTGGCTCGGGTCCACCACCACGGGGAGGTGGGTGAGCTCGGCCAAAACGGCTACGGCGGCGACATCGCAGGTGTTGCGGGTGGCGCTCTCGAAGGTGCGGATGCCCCGCTCACAGAGGATGACATTGGGGTTGCCGTGGGCGACGATATACTCGGCCGACATGAGCAATTCGCGTATGGTGGAACTCATCCCCCGCTTGAGCAGGATGGGCCGGTCGGTCTGGCCGAGGGCCTTCAACAGGGAGAAGTTCTGCATGTTGCGGGCGCCGATCTGCAAAACGTCGGCGTACTTACTGATCAACTCGACGTCGCCCTCGCTCATCACCTCGGTGCAGATGGCCAGTCCCGTGGCCTGCTTGGCCTTGTAGAGGAGCTTCAGGCCGGCCTCTTCGAGACCCTGGAAGTCGTAGGGTGAGGTGCGAGGTTTGAACGCGCCGCCCCGGAGCAGGTGGGCGCCGGCCGCGGCCACCGCCTCGGCGGCGAGCATAATCTGCTTCTCGTTCTCGACCGAACACGGGCCGGCGATCACGATGAACTCGTCGCCGCCGATTTCGGTGCCGTTCACGCGAACGCGGGTTTTTGTAGAGCGAAACTCCCGGCTGACGAACTTGTAGGGCGCCGAAATGCGCACCGCGCTTTCGACGCCGGGCATGGCGTCAATCTGTTCAAGGCAGGCGGTCACATCGCCGACGCCGACGGCGCCGATTACCACCCTCTCCTCGCCCTGGATGGAATGGACGCGGTAGCCGAACTCGCGGATGCGGTCGCAGACCTGGTCGATCTGCTCCTTGGTGGCGTGCGCCCCCATTGAAATGATCATCACTTCCCCCTTGTCCGCCCGCCCGGGTGGGCTTAAAAGCAAAAAGCCCACTCTTTCGAGTGGGCTGGTTGAATCTCGAAAACGATCTGCGAAGGACTATGCCAGCGCCACTCTAACGGTGCCGGGGCCAGTAGCCCCGGTACGTAAAGATGAACGCGCTGGAATAGCTCCGCCGCATGGAAGAAACAAGTATATCAAACCGCACAGAAAAAGCAATTCCTGCGCCGCTTAGCTTTTGGCCAGGTCGCGGTGCGAGGTTTTGACACGGAAGCCGTGACGCGAGAGGCGCTTGCGGATTTCGTCGGCCATCATCACGGAACGATGGCGGCCGCCGGTGCAGCCGAAGGCGATGGTCAGGTAGCTCTTGCCTTCCCGGATGTAGTGGGGCAGCAGATACACCAGCAGATCCGAGATCCGCTCGACAAACTCCATGGTCTGCGGAAAGCTGCGAATGTAGCGGGCCACCATGGGATGCCGGCCGCTTAGCGGCTTGTAGCGCGCGATGTAGTTCGGATTCGGCAGAAAGCGGACGTCGAAAACCAGATCGCTGTCGGCGGGAACGCCGTGCCGGTAGCCGAAGCTGGTCACATAGACCAGAGTCTTGGCAAGCGGGCTCTGCCCCTGGAACTTTTCGCCGATGATCTCCCGGAGCTCATGAACGTTGAACTTCGAAGTATTGATGATGTGCTCGGCCAGCGCCCGGATCGGGGCCAGTTTGCGGCGTTCACGGCGCACGCTGGCCGCCACCGAAGCCTGCCGGCCCAGAGGATGCGGCCGGCGCGTTTCGCTGAAGCGGCGCACGATGGTGTTCTCGTCGGCCTCCAGAAAGACGAGCGTCGCCGGCAGCAACCGGCGGAGGCGGGCATAGACCGCGGGAAACGTCCGCAGGGCCTCGCCCTCGCGGATATCCACCAGCAGTGCGGCGCGCCGCGCGGCGGGAGAATCGCGCACCAACTCGGCGAACTTGGGGATCAACGCCACCGGGAGGTTGTCGACAGCGCTATAGCCAAGGTCTTCCAGACTCTTAAGGACGGTGACCTTACCCGAACCGCTCAGCCCGGTGATTACCACCAGCTCCGGCGGAGGCTTGGGACCGCGCCGGGGGCGCTTGGCGGCCATGTCTTCAGGCCTCGATCAAGTCCACGTGGCCGTCGCGACGGCGCAGCAGCACGGCAAGCCGGCTGGTTTCGGCGTCGCGAAAGACGAAGTAATCGCGCTTCTGATCCAGTTCCAGAAGCGCCTCGTCGACGGTCATCGGCTTGCGGTAGTCGTGCTGGTCGACGCGGAACACCTTGCGCGCCGGCGGTTCTTCCTCAACGGGCCCGGCCGCAGCGGAGATCTCCCCGGCCTTCCACTCCGATTTGGATTCCCGCTTGGTGTCACGCTTCTTGGAGCGCAGTTTCAGCGCCTGTTTTTCCAGCCGGTCGATGGCCTCGCAAAGCGCCGTGAACGAATCGGCGCTGGCAGCCACCCCGACCATGAGGTGGTCGTAGACGTTGACGGTGATCTCGGCGCGTCTCAGGTGGCGCTCGGAGGTGAGAATGACATGGGCCTCCCGCTCACCGTCCTTGCGGTCCAGCAGCTTGCCCAGCTTGGCGATCTTGGCGTCCAGCTTCTTCTTCTGCGCCGGTACGAACGGCTCCTGGCGTCCCGTATAGGTAACTTTCATCGGACCCCCTGTGACTGCGACTGCTCATTCGCGAACCCGCCTGTGGTGGGTGGATGGAATCTTCATGTCTTCGCGGTACTTGGCCACAGTGCGGCGTGTGACGTGAATCCCCTCCTCTTGCAGGCGCGCGGTGATCTGCTCATCGGTCAGCGGGTGCGCCGGATCTTCGTCCGAGATCATCTTTTTGACCCGCCGCTTCAACAACAACAGCGGCGTGGCGCCGCCGGACGGACCCTGCACCGCCTCAGAGAAGAAGTACCGCAACTCGAAGACGCCCTGCGGCGTGTGGGCGTACTTATTGGCGACGGCGCGGCTGACCGTCGACGGATGGACGCCGATCTCCTCAGCCACGTCTTTGATCATCATCGGCTTCAACGACTCCAGCCCGTGATCGAGAAACGCCAACTGGCGGCCGACGATCGCCTGGCAGACCTTGAGAATGGTCTGTTTGCGTTGTTCGATGTTCTTCATCAACTGGATGGCGGAAGCGTAACGTTCCTTTACGTAGTTGCGGACTTCCTTGCTCGGCTCCCGGTCGCGGTCCAGCATGCGCCGGTAACCGCGGTTGAGCCGCAACTGGGGCAGATCGTCGTCGTTCAGTTCGATGATATAGTCGTCGCCTTCCTTGAAGATGACGACATCGGGCTCGACCTGCCGGGCGCCGGGCCCCGAGTAGCGCAATCCGGGGCGGGCGTCCAAGGCGCGGATGACGCGGTCGGCGATCTGTATGTGCTCCATGGGACGGCCGAGCAGCCGCGCCAGTTCCTTGTGCTGCCGGGATTCGACGAGCTTCAGGTGGTCCTGCACGATTAGCCAGGCGACACCGCCCGCGGCATTCCGGCTCTCCAGTTGGAGCAACAGGCACTCGCGCACGTCGCGCGCGCCGACGCCCGCCGGGTCCAGCGACTGCACCACTTTGAGGGCCTCCTCCAGGACCGGCAGCGGCTGCTCGCCCTCAGACGCCAACTCGTCCAGCGTCACCGTAAGATAACCGTTCTCATCCAGGTTGCCGATGATCAGGTCGGCGGCGTCCCGCAAGGCGTCGGAAAGAACCAGAACGCTCAGTTGGCCGCGGAGGTGGTCGGCCAGGGTCACCGGAGCCGTCAGGAAGGCCTCGAAGGAGGGCTTTTCGACCGACTCGGAGGCGGGGCTTTTAAATCCTGGGTCGAGGTAGTCGTCGAAGAAAGATCCGAAATCGATGTTTTCAAAAGGATCGGTGGCGTCGGACTGGCCGGCGGCCTCGACGGCGGCGTCCGGCTCCTGACCCGGCGCGGCGGCCGATTCGGGCGGCTCCAGGTCGGGAGCGTCTTCAGGCAGGCTGGCGGCTTCGCTGACGGTCTCCAGGATGCCCTGGTCGGCCGGGGCCGGCTCGGCAGGGTCGCGTTCGGCTTCCAGGATCGCCTGAATCTCCTCGGGGGCCAGTTCCTCGGTACCGTCTTCGACGGCCTCCTCAAGGACCGGATTCTCGGCGATTTCCTGGGTGATCATGTCCTTCAGTTCCAACCGGTTTAGCTGAAGGACCGTGACCATCTGGACGAGGCCAGGGGTCAGGATCTGCTTCTGTGCAACCTTCAATTGCAGTCTGGGCGACAGCAAGCTCATCCAGCCTCATTCTAACAAACGGGGGAGAAGGGGCTGAGGATTAGGGGGTGGGGGCAAGCTGGAAGCCTTCACCGAGGTAGATCCGTTTGACCTCGGGGTCGCGGCCCAGCGCCTCCGGACTCCCGGCGCGGAAGACGCGGCCGTTGTTGATGATGTAGGCGCGGTCGGTGACCGCCAGCGTCTCGCGCACGTTGTGGTCGGTCACCAGGATGCCGATGCCGCTACGTTTCAGGTCGAAGATGATCCGTTGCAGCTCCAGAACCTGAATCGGGTCGATCCCGCTGAAGGGTTCGTCGAGCAGAAGGAAGGTAGGCTCGATCACCAGGGACCGGGCGATCTCCACGCGCCGGCGTTCGCCGCCCGATAGCGTGAAGGCCTTGTTGTGCCGGACCGTCGCCAGACCGAGTTGCTCGATGAGGTTGTGCATGCGCTCCCGGCGCGTGCGCGCGTTCAGACGCAGCGTCTCCAGGATGGCCAGGAGGTTCTCCTCGACGGTGAGCTTGCGGAAAACAGAGGGCTCCTGAGGCAGGTAACTGATACCCTTTCGAGCCCGCTGGTACATGGGCAGCGAGGTGATCTCCTCGTCGTCCAGCAGGACCCTTCCGGAATCGGGGCTGACCAGCCCGACGATGACATGGAACGATGTGGTCTTCCCGGCGCCATTCGGCCCAAGCAAACCGACGACCTCGCCCTGCTCAACGAGCACCGACACGTCGTCCACTACCTTCCGGCGGCTGTAGGTCTTGGAGATCTCACAGGTTTGTAGCTTGCGCATGGGCGTCACTTGCGGCGGATCACGCTGACGGCGGGCTGATCGTCGCGGCCATTGACGAGCAGCCTACCATTGCCGGAAAACCAGGTCAATTGCGTGCCCCGCGTGGAGCCGCGCCAGCTGTCGGTGAATTCCGGGGTCCCGCCGGAGAGCGTCACCTTTTCTTCGGTCAAGGCGTACTCGGCGTGTTCAGCGACGCCCTTGCGTACCCGCCCCCCGGATGATTGCAGGATGACGACGTTTCCGTCGGCGATGGCCTTCTCCAACGCCGAGGCCCCCGGCGCGCTGGCGAATATGCCTCGCAACTCGGTGGAGGTCACCTGTGTCGGCCCGCGGGTAAGCGTGACTCCCCCACGGTAAACCGCCGTGTGCGTCTTCTCGGCATAATCCATCTCGGGAGCGCGGACGGACGTCACCATCGGGGCGGCTTTCGCGTCCGCAACGCCGGGGGTCCCGACCAGGCGTGTGCGGACGTTGCCGCGAGCGGCCAGCTCCTGTCCGGCGCGGTCGATTTCGATGCGGTCGGCCTCGATGCGGTTTCCGCCCTGCCAGACGACGGCATTCCCCTCGTAACGGATCCGCCGGCTCGCGCCCTCCAGGAACATGCGGCCGGCCGTGGCCTGAAAGGTCTCGGCCGGCGATAGCATGGAAGCCGTCTGCTTTCGTGTATCCGGCTCGTGCGCGGAGGCCACGTTGCCCTCGGCCTGAACGTCGCCGCTGCGCTGATTCATGACGATGGTGCCGGCCGAGATCGAACCGGAGGCGTCCCAGAACCGGGCGGCGCGGCTCAGGGTGATCCGGTCGTCGCGGGTGTCGAGGACG
Organism: uncultured Solibacteraceae bacterium; assembly: GCA_964627045.1. Taxonomy (GTDB): domain Bacteria; phylum Acidobacteriota; class Terriglobia; order Bryobacterales; family Bryobacteraceae; genus CAZVIK01. The sequence goes on from CAZVIK010000002.1 coordinate 36,409, forward strand.
GCGCGTTCGGCGCGGCCGCGGCGGTCGCCTTCCTCGTAGCGGAAGTCGCCCCACTGCTCCAGTCGGACCATCTCGCCACGTGCGGCGTCAAAATCGGCGCTCAACTGCCGGCTCCATGTGAGCAATGGCGGTGGGGCGGGCTTCCCCTCGGTTGCCGGCGGCTCGGACCGAGTCGCCGCATCGGTTGCCGCGAGGTTCCGCACGCGGTTGGCTGGGCCGTAGACGGCCACGATGCGCGCGGCCTCCATGCGGCGCAGGGCCTGCCCCTTGGCCGCCGGGTGGAACTCGATGACGCCGCGGGCCCGCGTTTCGACCCGCTCGATTTCCTCTCCCCCGGGGCGCATTTTAAGATCGATCTCCTCGCTGCGAAGCACTCGTTTCAACCCGGGGACACCCACCGCGGGGAGGGACTCCACCACCCCGCGACCTCGGGCCGAGGCGCTGGCCAGTTGGCTGGCGCCCTTGGCGAGGTCAAACCGCAGATCGACATGATCGGCGGTAACCACGGTGACGCCGGCTTTCGACGAGGAGCGAAGACGCGCGTCTTTGTCGGCGGCGATCTGGCGCACCTCGCCCCCGGCGCCGAAATCAACGAATATCTGTTGGGCCGCGTATTCGACGTCGCGTCCCTCCTCGGGCCGGTCCTGCCCGCGCGCCTGGCTGGCCTCGACGCGTTCGACGTTCCCCTCCTTGAGCCACGCCACGGCGCGTCCGCCCTCGACGGTCATCGTGCCGCGCCGCAGCTTGGAGAATGGGCCCGCCAGGATGGCCGCATCCCTTTCCTTGTAGATCAACTCGTCGGTCTCGACAAGGAATGGCTTGGCTTTGGGGTCCTTGCCGAACCAGGTGACCTTGGCCTGGCTCTTGAGAACGAGTTCCCGGAATTCGGGGTCGTAGGATGCGCCGATCGAGGTCCCCTCGCCGTATTCGAACTGAAAACGAGTGGGTTTGTCCGTGCTGGCGCGGCCGGCTTTGCTTTCGAACTTCAATCCGGAGGTCTGGATGCGCACCCGGCGTCCTGGAGGTGCGTCTCCCACGGGTTCGCCCGTGGTGATCTCGACATCGCCGCTGGCGTAGAGCACGCCGTCCTCGATGTTGTACTCGGCCGTCTGGGTCTTGAACCGGTCGAAAGTCAGGCCGTTTGCGTCGAAGATCTGGACCTCAACACCGGTCAAGTAGCCGCGCGAGGGACTCTTGATTTGTTCGAAACTCGCGGCGCACACCTGTACGGTGGTACGCCCGTTCTGCGTCTGGTTCCAACAGAACTGGTCCAACGCCGCGCTTTTCTCTGCAGGCAGGGCCCTGGGGATGGCGGGCGCGCGCCGCTGCTGGGTATCTCGCTGAGAACGATAGACCCACCCGACAGCGCCCAAAATGGCCACGATGGCGAGAAGCAGGAGCGGACGAAACCGCCGCATGGAATCTTCAGCGTAACAGATGCCGGAGGCGCGCCGCCCGAATCGAGCGGGGTTATCATGGTTAACGGTCGCCGCAGGCAAGCGCCGCGGAACGCCCAAGTGCGGAGGAGCCCATGAAGAACGCCGTCGCCCTGTTCCTCATCAGCCTGTTGGCTGCACACGCTGCCGTTCAAACCCCGGGAAACGCCGCTTACGTCGTCGATCAGGGGACCGGAAAGGTCTGGGTGATCGATCTCGGCCGCAGGACGGACGACACGGCCATCTCCACCGGGGAGGGAGCCGCGGCCATGGCAATCTTGCCCAACAACCGCCGGGGATTCGTTGCCAACCGCGATGCCTCGACGGTTTCGGCGATTGATGTGGTGGATAACAGGCTGCTGAAGACGATCCCGCTGGCGGCCGGCGCCGGACCGGTGGACATCGCGGCCTCGCCCGACGGCCTGGTCGTCTACACCGCGAACTCGCAGAACGGCACGGTGACGGTGATCGACGCGATCGCCCTACAGGTGAACGACACGATCCCCGTGGGGTCCAATCCGGTCCAGGTCCGTTTCGGACCCGAGGGGCGGTACGCGTACGTGGTCAACCGCGGAAGCGCGACGGTCAGCGTGATCGACGTTCACCGTCACAAGATCGCGGCCACGCTTGCGACCGGGAGCCAGCCGTGCGCCATCGCAATTCTTCCCGGGCGAAACTCCGCCTATGTGGTCAACCGCGGGTCGCACAGCCTGACGCGGGTCGACCTGACGGTCAACCAAGTGGTGGGGCCTCCCATCGCCGTGGGGACTTCGCCGGCAAATGTGGCCTGGCTGCCGGACTCGAGCCGGCTCTACGTGCTCAACAGCGGATCGGGCAACGTATCGGTAGTGAACACAAGCAGCAATCTTCAGACGGCTCTCGTCGCCGTAGGGGCGCAACCCGCGGCGATGGCGATTACCTCGGACGGGGCCACCGGCTACGTGAGCAATCAGGGTTCCGACAACGTGTCTATCGTGAACCTCGTCAGCAACACGGTGACGAAGACGACGAACGTCGGCAGCCGGCCGGGCCACCTGGCGTTGGTTCCTTTCGAAGACTACCTCTACGTCACCAACACGGCCCCGGGCGGAACCGTTTCCATCATAAACACGGCGACCGGAACCATAGCGGGCAACATCACCGGGGTGGCCGGCAACCGGTCGCCGGTGCAGTTCGCACTGCTCAGCCCGCCATTGCTGCGGGAGGTCTCGCCGAACCCCGCTCCGAAAGGCGGGCGGGTATGGGTTGCGGGTGAAGGCTACCAACAGAGCACGCGGGTGCGTGTGACCCTGCCGGCTTCCACAACGCAGGTATTGACGCCGCTGGCCATGGACAGCCAGAGCATGGAGATCGAACTTCCGCCGTTCGACGACGCTACGGCAACTTTGGAGGTGGTCAACGCCGACCGCGCCACCTCACCCCCCCTGACGCTTAGCATGGGCGCCGCAGCGCCGCGGATCTTCGAAGGCGGCGTCGTGGACGCCGCGGGCTTCGCGCCCGCGCCCAACCCTGTCAGCGGCAACACGCTGGTCGCCATCTTCGGCGATTTCCCGGGCATGACGCGGGCCGACGCGCCGGCCTATCAGTTCCCCCTGCCGCGCGCCCTGGGCGGGGTCCAAGTAACGTTCAACGGGGTGGCCGCGCCGCTGCTGGCCACGGTTCCCGGCGCGTCCTACAGCCAAATCAACGCGGTTGTTCCCGTAAGCCTATTCAGCCAGGATGAGGCCAGCGTGGCCGTGACGGCCGGCGGCCAGACCAGCGCGGCGGAGCGAATCACGGTAGCCCCGGCCTCGCCGGGCATCTTCTACTCCTGCGGCGGCACGGCCTGCGCCCTGTACAACAACGCCGTGGTGAGCAGTACGAATCCGGCGCCCCGCTTGGCGACCGCCGTACTGTTCGTCACGGGCCTGGGAAACACGGTCCCGCCGCCGCGCGACGGAGACGCGGCACCCATTGATACGTTGGCGCGGTCGCAGATCGACGTGCGGGTGCTGGTGGCGGGCATAGAGTCGCCGCGCGTGGAGTTCCACGGACTGACACCGGGCCTCGCCGGTTTGTATCAGATCAACTTCCAGGTACCGAATACATCGGCGACTGGCTTGGTGGACGTTCAGATTATCGTTGACGGGCGCCTGAGCAACACGACGAAGATCTTCGTCGGCTAAGGCCGGTCATCTCACGGGTTTGAAGCCTGCTGCGGTGAGGATGACGCCGAGTTGCCGCTGGTCGCCCGGCACGGAAAACGTCTTGTCGACGGCGATGGCGAGCGAGGCCGAATCCCGCGGCGGCGCCACCGGCGCCGATGTCATCGTGTAGGCGCCGGGCCCGGCGAAGGTCTCCTCGGCCACGATCTTGTCCCCCAGCAGCAGCGTGACGCGCCGTGCGGCGCTCTGCGTCGGGAGGAAAAGCTCGACCTCGACCCGGCAGGGCCGGTCCGGGGTCTTCAAGAGAAGGACCGCCCGCTGCGCCATCCAGCGGTAACGGTTCGCTTCCAGTTGGTAAACGCCGCTCAAAATGTGCTTATCGGCGTCCTCCGCGTTCATTGCCAAGAAGGAGTGCACCGGCTTTCGCTCGACGACCGTCACCGCGCGCACGCGATCCATCGGCCCGAGGTTCACGTCGAACGGTCGCAAGCCCAGTGACACGCTCGAGTACCCTGACCGCGCCGTGAGACCGCTCAGCCGCAAGGGAATTGCGCTGGTGATTTCGCGCTCCAGTACCGGCGCCGGCGTGCCCCCACCGGTGGAATACTGGATCGGGAAAGCCAGATCGCTGGAGACCACCATCTCGCCCGGCTGGACCGGTTGACCGCGCCGCAGCGCCAGAGCGCCGTCGCTTTCGAAATAGTGGCGCAACCCCCACTCGCCGTTGACCCAGACGCGCCGGGATTCGGTCTGGCCGCGCAGGTCCTGTGCGGACTGCCGGTATCCATCCCAGTGCTGATAGTTGACCACGCTGAGGGCCACGCCGAGCGCCATTTGAAGCGCGATTCCAGCCGCCAGAAGCCACCGGCGCCCGCCCTGGAGCGAGTTGGCAACGAGAATCGCGACGGGCGCCGCCATCGGCAAGAGGTACCTGGCCGAGCCGGCGAAGAACAGCGCGAGCGCAGCCGAAAAAAACAGCAGGGCCCAAGCCGCCAGGAACCCCGCCGCGGACTTCCGGTTCCTCCACCACTCGCACAAAAGCCAGGACGCCAGTAGGGTACCTGCGCCAACCGAGGCCCAAAACAGCGGATGACGATCAAGCAGAGCGGCGCCGCCGCACGCCGCTGCCGCTGCCAGCCACCCCCACCGGTTCTCTCGCCTCCACGCGCCCGCCAGGACAAGGACGGGAAACACGATCCAGGCCGCGTGGCCGGTAAGTACGAGCGCGCTCTTCAGTTTCACGCCCAACTGTTGCAGACCGTAGCTCTGGAAATACCCGGCCAGCACCGACGCGGGCATCGCTCCGGTCGAAACCCGTTCGAATCCCTGCCACAGCAGAAGCACGAGCGGCCCCGCCGCGAGCGCCGCCCACGCCAGCCTCCAGGTCCGCCGCCGCTGCCAAAGGTACACGCCGAGGATGGGGACCATCACCACGGCCTGATAGGCGGCCAAGGCGGCCAGAATCGCAACGGCGGCAAACCCCGCGAGGCTCCGCGCCGAGCCGTTATCGACAGCGCGCAGAAACAACGCGATCGACGCCATCCAGAACGCCAGAAACGGGAGGTCCGCCTCAAAGGAATTGCCGTTGACCACGAAGGCCGGAACGGCGGCAAACAGCAGCGCTGCCGCCAGCGGCACCGTGGAGAACCGCCGCGCCAGCGCGTACATGCTGAGCGCCGCAACCAAAGAAAACAGGATGTACGCCGCGTGGAACGGGATTTCGCGTATGTCGCCGGTGACGGCGATCAACGCGCCCAGAATCCAGGGATTGAGCGGCGGGTGCGGGTGACCCTGCATGGACACCTCGTCGCCCAAAAAGACGTAGCGGGCGTGATTGGGGTGCAGCGGGTCGATCTGCGCGTGCTGTGCGCCGGCCAGGTAGTAGTAGTCGTCGCCTTGCACCGCCTGGTTCAGGAACGGCACACGCAGAAGCAAGACGACGGCGACGACACAGGCGAGTTCCCAGCGGTTTGCGCGGCGACGGCTCTGCGTGTTTCCTACGGTTTCCACCGCAACACCGGTTTGCGCGCCGCCGTGACCTCGTCCACCCGCGCGGTGCGCGTGCCGTGGGGCGCCTTCAGGACGAGATCCGGGTTCTCCTCCACCTCGCGGGCGATCGCGATCATCGCATCGGCAAACAGATCCAGTTCGCGCAGGCTCTCGCTCTCGGTCGGCTCAATCATCAGGGCGCCCTGCACGATCAGCGGGAAACTCACGGTGTAGGGATGGAAGCCGTAGTCGATCAGACGTTTGGCTATGTCGCCGGTGTGAACTCCCTTAGCCGCCTGCCGGGCGTCGCTGAACACGCACTCGTGCAGGCAGGGCTCGCCGTGAGGCAGTTCGAAGTAGGGCTCCAGCTTGTGGCGGATGTAGTTGGCGTTTAGCACCGCGTCCATGGTGGCGCGCCGAAGGCCGTCGCCGCCGTGGGCCATGATGTAGGCCAGGGCGCGCACCAGCACGCCGAAATTCCCGTAGAAGGCCTTCACGCGGCCGAGCGATTGCGGCCGGTCGTAATCGAAGGTCCAACGGTCCGTGCGGCGCGCCAGGCGGGGCACCGGGAGAAAGGGCTCCAGGTGCTTCTTGACGGCGACCGGGCCGCTGCCGGGACCGCCGCCGCCGTGGGGCGTCGAGAAGGTCTTGTGGAGATTCAGGTGCATCACGTCGACGCCGAAGTCGCCCGGCCGCGCCACCCCGGCGAGCGCGTTCATGTTGGCGCCGTCCATATACAACTGCGCGCCTTTGGCGTGCAGTATCCCCGCCACGCGCAGGATGTCGCCTTCGAAGACGCCGAGCGTGTTCGGATTGGTTAGCATGAGCGCGGCCACGTCTTCGGTGACCAGGCCCGCCAGGGCGTCCGTGTCAATGCCGCCGCGTTCGTTCGACTTTATGTTCTGGACGGCGTAGCCCGCAATCGCCGCCGTCGCCGGGTTGGTGCCATGCGCCGAATCCGGGATCAAAATCCTCTTGCGGGGATCGCCCTGCGCCGCGAGCAGAGCCCGGATCAGCAGAATCCCCGTCAACTCGCCGTGCGCGCCGGCCGCGGGCTGGAGAGTGACCGCGTCCATGCCGGTGATTTCAGCGAGCGCGGACTCCAGCGCTGCCAGGATCTCCATGGCGCCCTGCGACAGCGATTCCGGCTGGTAGGGATGCGCCCAGGCGAGCCCCTCCACCCGCGCCGCCTGCTCGTTGACGCGCGGGTTGTACTTCATGGTGCAGCTTCCGAGCGGGTACAAGCCGAGATCGATCGCGTAATTCCAGGTGGAAAGCCGCGTGAAGTGCCGCAGCACTTCGACCTCGCTCACTTCGGGAAATCCCTCAATCTCCTTTCGCGCCACGCCGGAGCCAAGGGCGGCCTCGGCGTCCACCAGCGGAACGTCCAGTTCCGGAAGCTGGTGCGCGCGTTTGCCGGGCGAGCTGAGTTCAAACAGGAGCGCCTCGTCCTGCGTGACGTGCGCGCGGGCTTTGCGGATCATGCGGCCACCTCCGCGGCGAGCCGGTCGATCTGCTCGCGGGTGTTCATCTCGGTGGCGCACAAAAGCACGGAATCGGCCAACTCCGGGTAGAAGCGGCCGAGCGGCAGCCCTCCGATGATCTTCTTCGCCAGAATCGCTTCGTTCAACGCCTCCGGCCTCCGGCCCGGTACGGTGGCGGCGAATTCGTTGAAGAACGGTCCGGAGAAGCGCGGCTGAACCCGCGACGCCAGGTAGTGCGCTTTAGCCAGATTCTGCGCCGCCAACTCGCGCAGCCCCTGCTTGCCGTAAACGCTCATAAATATGGTGGCCATCAACGCCACCAGGCCCTGGTTGGTGCAGATGTTCGAGGTGGCCTTTTCGCGCCGGATGTGTTGTTCGCGAGTGGAGAGCGTCAGACAGTAAGCTCGCTGGCCGCGCACGTCCTTGGTCTCGCCCACCAGCCTCCCGGGCATCTGCCGGACGTACTTGTCGCGCGTCGCGATCACGCCGGCGTAGGGACCGCCAAAGCTCGGTGAAACGGCGAAGGACTGCAACTCGCCCGCCACGACGTCGGCCTGCTGCGGGGGCTCCAGCAAACCGAGCGACACCGCTTCGGCGAACACGTGCACCAGCAAGGCGCCCGAGCGGTGCGTCAGTTCCCCGGCTGCGCCGGAGTCTTCGACAACGCCAAGAAATCCGGGGGATTGAACAATCACCGCCGCCACGTCTGCGCCGAGCTTCGATTCCAGGTCCGCCAGGTCCAGCCGGCCGGAGACCGGATCGTAGCCGACTTCCTCGACCGGCATCCCGAGGTTCCGGGTGTAGGTGCGCAGAACTTCCCGGTATTCCGGGTGCACCGTACGCGCGACCAGAACGCGGCTCCGTCCGGTGATCCGCGCCGCCATCAGGGCGGCCTCGGCTACGGCCGTCGAGCCGCAGTAGAGCGACGCGTTGGCGACGTCCATTCCGGTCAACTGGCAGATCATCGTCTGGAATTCGAAGATCGCCTGAAGCGTGCCCTGGGAAATCTCGGCCTGATAGGGCGTGTAGGAAGTGAGGAACTCCCCCCGGGAGACGATGGCATCCACCAGGACGGGCCGGTAGTGATAGTAGACGCCCGCACCCAGGAACGACGCGTAGCCGGCCGCGTTTTCGTCGCCGCGCGCCCGGAAGTAGTCGAGGATTTCGTATTCGGACTTGCCGGGGCCGAGCGCCAGCGGCCGCTTCAGCCGGACTTCGGACGGCAGGTGCGCGAAAAGCGCTTCGAGGGAACCCGCCTGGCAGACCTCCAGCATCCGGCGGCGGTCGGAATCCGAAAGAGGAAGATACCGCAAACTAGTTTTCCGCTCCCACGTAGTTTTGATACTCGGCCGCGGTCAGCAGGCTCTCGATTTCGGCCGGCTTCGTCATCTTGACCTTGACCAGCCAGGCGGCGCCGTGCGGGTCGGCGTTCAACTTCTCGGGCGCTGCCGATAGCGTCTCATTGGCTTCCACTACCTCGCCCGAGAGCGGGGCGAACACCTCGGAGACGGCCTTCACGGATTCGACCGAGCCAAAAGCCGCGCCCTTCTCGAAGGCCGCGCCGGCCTTGGGCAGGTCGACGTAGACGATGTCGCCCAGTTCGCGCTGGGCATGATCGGTGATTCCCACCGTGGCCGTATCGCCCTCGGCCAGCACCCATTCGTGCTCTTTGGTGTAGCGAAGATTGTCGGGATACATGATTTAGCTCACTCGCCTATAAAATGGTGTTGCCACGGTGACCGCCTCGGCGGCCTGTCCGCGGATGACGACTTCGATGGTCGTGCCCGGAACGGCCATTTCGGGCGGAAGGTAACACAGACCGATGTTCCTGCCGAGGGTGGGCGACGGCGCGCCGCTGGTCACCCAACCCTCCGCGTGCCCGTCCACCCGGACTTCGTAGCCGTCGCGCGCGATCGGGCGTCCGCGCATTTCAAAACCAACCAGCTTCCGCCGGATGCCTTCCTCCCGCTGCCGCAGGAGCACGGCCCTTCCGAGGAAGCCGCCCTTGTCCAGCTTGACGGTCCACTCCAGCCCCGCTTCCAGGGGCGTGATGGAATCGTCGATTTCGTGCCCGTAAAGCGCCATGGCCGCTTCCAGGCGGAGCGTATTGCGCGCGCCGAGGCCGCAGGGCTTGATGGCGAACTCGCGGCCGGCCTCCAGAATCGCGTCCCAAAGCGGCGCGGCGTCCTCGGAGGGCAGGTAGATTTCGAATCCGTCCTCGCCGGTGTAGCCGGTCCGCGCCACGCGCGCCGGACGCCCGCAGACCTCGCCGTCGGCGAACCAGTAGCGGCGGATCGACGGCAGGCTCAATGCGGTCAGCTTCTGAAGCGTCGCGGCCGCACGCGGTCCCTGCACGGCGATCTGCGCGTAGCGCTCCGAAACGAATTCCACCTCCGCGTCAAACCGGTTCGTTTGCCGGATGTGCTCGAAGTCCTTCTCTTGGTTGGACGCGTTCACGCAAAGGAAGTAGCGGCCGCCAGCGACCTTGTGTACCAGAATGTCGTCTACGAAGCCGCCGTGTTCGTAGAGGAGTCCCGAGTATTGGATCTGTCCGTCTTGGAGCCGCGCAGCGTTGTTGGTGGTCACCCACTGCACCAAGGCCAGCGCCTCGGGACCGCGGATTTCGATCTCGCCCATGTGGCTGACATCGAAGACGCCCACCCCGCGGCGCACCGCGTGGTGTTCGTCGAGGATGCCGGAGTATTGAACCGGCATCTCCCAGCCGCCGAAGTCCACCATCTTCGCCCCGAGATGCTGGTGCACTGCGTGCAGAGGAGTGGTCTTCAAGCGCGCGGGCGGGGCCATGAAAGAGTCAATCTAGCAGGGCACGTTGTGGGAGTCAATCGCACGCCGTCTTGGGTTTTGGTAATCTCACGGAGACGCGATCCGGAGATGACGCGATGCGACTGGATTTTGCCAATGCCACCTTGGGCCGGAGCGGCCCGCGGGTGCTCCGCCTGGGACTCTCGGGGACCTACCGTCCGGGCAAAGCGGCCTTCGACAAGGCTCTCGATGCCGGGCTGAACTACTTCTTCTGTTACGGGTTCGACGGCCAGACGGTTGGGTTCCTGCGCGGACTGTCGTCGGGTAACCGCGAGAAGTACGTCGTCGCCACCGGCGCCTACAACCTGATCTGGACGCACCAGAACCTCCGCAAGGCGCTCGAGACCCGCCTGCGGCAGCTTCAAACCGATTACATCGACGTGTTCCTGTTCTTGGGCGTCATGAAGGCCAAAGAGTTCCCCGAACGTCTTCAGGATGAGCTGCGCCGCCTCAAGGAGGACGGGCGAGTGCGCGCCGTGGGGATGTCGTGCCACGACCGGAAATTCGCGGGGGACCTGGCCGCGCGAGGTGCGCTGGACGCCCTCATGATCCGTTACAACGCGGCGCATCCTGGTGCGGAACGGGACATCTTCCCGCACGTGGGGGCGTTCCAGCCCGCGGTGGTCAGCTACACGGCCACCCGCTGGGGCTACCTGTTGCGACGCCCGCGAAGGTGGCCCAAGGACGGCCCGGTGCCCACAGCGGCGCAATGCTACCGCTTCGTGCTCTCAAATCCGAATGTCGATGTTTGCATGATGTCGCCGAGCAACGAGAAACAGCTCGAAGAGAACCTAGCCGCGCTCCGGCAAGGTCCTCTCGACGCCGAGGAGATGGAGTTCATGCGCCGCTTCGGCGAAGCGGTGCATCGGTCCCGGAAGTGGTTTATGTAGAGGCGGCGAGCGGGCGATTTGGCCGCCTGCGCCGGAGCCGCCGCGAACCCGCCGAACCGCCGGCGGGGCGCCCCCGCCGCCCACTGGCCCCCTGCCCGGTTCCGCTGCCATAATTGGGTCGGAGGTTTGCCGTCCATGGGTACTGTGGTTTCGGCCGAACAGGAACTTAATCCCCGGCTGGCCGCCGACGCCCGCTTCGATGAGGCCGCCGCCCGGCTGGGCCTGGACGACGGGCTGGCCAAGGTCTTGCGCTTGCCCGCGAAAGAGATCACCGTCAACATTCCCGTCCAGCTTGACGACGGCCGTCTGGAGGTCTTCACCGGCTACCGCGTGCAGCACTCCATTGCGCGCGGCCCGGCCAAGGGCGGGATCCGGTTCGCTCCGGACGTCACTCTGGACGAAGTCCGCGCGCTGGCCGCCTGGATGACCTGGAAGTGCGCTGTCGTCAACATCCCTTTCGGCGGCGGCAAGGGCGGCGTCATTTGCGATCCGACGGTCCTCTCGGAGGGCGAACTGGAGCGTATCACGCGCCGGTACACGGCCGAACTCGTCGATTTCATCGGCCCGGAAAAGGACGTTCCGGCGCCCGACATGAACACCAACGAGCAGACCATGGCCTGGGTCATGGACACCTACTCGATGCACATGCGCCACACAGTCACCGCGGTGGTGACCGGCAAACCGCTGGACCTCGGCGGTTCGCGCGGCCGTCCGGAGGCGACCGGGCGCGGCTGCATGATGGTGTCGCTTCAGGCGATGAAGCGGTTCGGGCTGAAACCGGCCGAAGCTCGCGTCGTGATCCAGGGCTTCGGGAATGTCGGAGGCATGGCCGCACGTCTCATGCACGAACTCGGCTTTAAGGTCGTCGCCATCATCGAAGTCGATGGTGCGGTCTTCAACGCGAAGGGCCTCGATATCCCCGCGCTGTTCCGGCACAGGAAGCAGACCGGCTCGGTAACGGGCTTCGCCGGCGGAGAGAACATCGCCGTTGAAGAAGCGATGTTCATGGATTGCGATGTGCTTCTGCCGGCCGCCAAGGAGAACGTTCTCACGTCGCAGAACGCCCACCGCGTGCGGGCCAGGATACTCTGCGAGGGTGCCAACGGTCCGACCACTCCCCTGGCCGATCCAATCCTGGTCGACCACGGCGTCTTCGTGATCCCGGACATCCTGGCCAACGCCGGCGGCGTCACCGTGTCCTACTTCGAGTGGGTACAGGACCGCCAGGGCTTCTTCTGGAACGAAGACCTGGTCAATGAGCGCCTTGGAGAGTTGATGGTGGGCAATTTCGATCAGGTGGTTTCGTACGCCGAGAAACACGGGGTGAACAATCGGATCGCCGCCTACATGCTGGCGATCGATCGTGTCGCCTTCGCCATCAAGCTGCGCGGCATCTACGCATGAGCGCCGAGCCGTCCACGCCGCTCATGCGGCAGTATCACTCGATCAAGCAGCAGGTGCCCCGCGCCCTGCTTCTGTTCCGATTGGGCGACTTCTACGAGCTGTTCTACGAAGACGCCGTTACCGCGGCGCGCGAGTTGGAGATCACCCTCACCTCCCGCAACAAAGAAAAGGGGCAGCCCATCCCCATGTGCGGCGTGCCGTTTCACGCCGCCGAGGGTTACATCGCGCGGTTGATCCAGCGCGGCTACCGCGTAGCCATCTGCGACCAGGTCGAAGACCCGCGTTTCGCCAAGAAGTTGGTCAAACGCGAACTCACCCGGGTCGTGACGCCCGGCACCGCCACGGACGCGGCGCTGCTTCGTTCCCGCGAGAATAACTACCTCGCTGCCCTGGCCGCCGGCGGCGCCCGCACGGGGCTGGCCTACGTCGATGTCTCCACGGGCGAGTTCCGCGTCACGGAGGTGGATGCGCCCGAAGCCGCCGCAGCGCTCGAGCAGCTCGGCGCCCGCGAGCTGCTGGTTCCCGAAGGCGGCGCGGCTCCTTCGGCCGCCGGCGCAACGGTGAAGACCGAGATCGATGCCTGGGCCTTCGGCTTCGACTACGCCGAACGCACCCTTCGCGAGCACTTCCGCCTGCTCACGCTGGACGGCTGTGGCCTGGCCGGACATCCGGCGGCCGTGTCCGCAGCGGGCGCGGTCCTTCACTACCTGAAGGACACGCAGCGGGCCGCCCTCGACCACCTGGAACGACCGTCCTTCTACGACCGCTCCGAGGCCATGGTCCTCGACGCCGTCACGGTGCGGAACCTCGAGCTGGTCGAGCCGTTGTTTGCCGCCGATATCGCGGCCAAGGACTCCACTCTAGTAAGCGTGATCGACCGGACCGCCACCGGAATGGGTGCGCGCCTGCTCCGGCGCCGGCTGCTGCGGCCGTCGATCGACCGCGCCGAAATCGAAGCGCGCCTGGACGCCGTGGCCGCGCTGGTGCAATCGACGATCCCCCGCACCGAGGCGCGCAAGTCGCTCGGCGAGATGCAGGACATCGAGCGGCTGCTTGCCAAAGTCACGATGGCGACGGCCGGGCCGCGCGAATTGCTGGCGTTGGCGCGTTCGCTCGCCCGGATTCCCGAACTGAGGAAAGCCATCGACGGACTGCGCGGCACCGCGCGAATCGCCGGAATCTACGATCGTCTGGACGAACTCGCCGATGTGCGCGACCGCGTGCTCACGGGGCTCGCCGACGAGCCGCCCGTGAACCTGGCCGACGGCGGGACGATTCGCGACGGCTTCCACGCGGAACTGGACCAGTGGCGCGACGTGCGGCGCAACAGCCGCCAGTACATCGCCGCCGTCGAGAACCGGGAGCGCGCGCGCACGGCCATCCAATCGCTCAAGGTCCGCTTCAACAGCATCTTCGGTTACTACATCGAGATCTCCAAGGCCAACCTGCACCTGGCGCCGCCCGACTACGAGCGCAAGCAGACGCTGGTCAACGCCGAGCGCTTCACCACGCCTGAATTGAAAGAACTCGAGCAGAAGATTCTTGAGGCCGAAGAGAAGATCCTCGACCTGGAGCGCGCTATCTTCGGCGAGATCCGCGCCTTTGCCGCATCCCACGCCAGTCGCATCCGCTCGGCCGCCGGAGCGGTGGCGGAACTCGATCTGACGGCGGCGCTCGCACAGGTGGCCGCCGAACGCCGCTACGTTCGCCCGCAGTTCTCGGAAACCGGCGAGATGCGGATCGCCGCCGGCCGCCACCCCGTGGTCGAGCGGCTGGCCGAACGCGAGGCCGCGCGGTTCATTCCCAACGACCTGTACCTGGATTCCGGCCGCAGCTTCATCGCCGTTATCACCGGCCCCAACATGGGCGGCAAGTCCACCTACCTGCGGCAGGCGGCGCTCATAGCGGTGCTGGCGCAGATGGGGTCTTTCGTGCCCGCTGAATCCGCCGTGCTTCCGGTTCTGGACCGTGTCTTTACCCGGATAGGCGCGTCGGACAATCTCGCGCGCGGCCGCTCCACCTTCATGGTGGAGATGACCGAAACGGCGGTCATCCTCAACACCGCCACAGCCAGCAGCCTGATCGTGCTCGACGAAATCGGCCGGGGCACGGCCACCTACGACGGATTGGCGCTCGCCTGGAGCGTCATCGAGCATATCCACCGGAAGTTGCGCGCCAAGACGCTCTTCGCCACGCACTATCACGAACTCACCGAACTGGCCGGTCAACTGGAGGGCGTTCGCAACCTCCACGTCTCGGTGTCCGAGTCGGGTGATCAGATCGTGTTTCTGCGCAAGGTGGAGCCGGGCAGCGCCGATCGCAGCTATGGCATCGAAGTCGCGCGTCTGGCCGGCTTGCCGCACGGGGTCATCGAGCGCGCCCGCGAAATCCTCGCCTTGCACGAAAAGACGGAGCACGAGGTAACCGAGGAACTCGTGCCGCATCGCCCCGCCGGGCCGGTCCAGATTCAGTTGTTCGAACCGGTCAACTACGAGATCGCCGGGCGCATACGGAGCTTGAACATCGACGAGCTTCGGCCCGTCGAGGCCCTGAAGCTGCTGAGCGAACTCCAGGAGGAGTTGAAGCGCCAATGATCGTCGCCGGCATCATGAGCGGCACCTCGCTCGACGGAATCGATGTGGCACTGGTGGACATCCACGGCCGCCGGTTCACCGTCAAGAATTTCTGGACGGTACCCTACCCTGCGAAGGTGCGGGAGGCGATCCTTACAGCCTCGGGCGCGGCCGGCATTGCGCGCCTTCACTTCCTGTTGGGCGAGCTTTACGCAGAAGCGGTCTTGAAAGGCGGCGTCCGGCCCGACCTGGCGGCCTGTCACGGGCAGACGATTCATCACGAAGGCGCGCCCGTCTCGTTCCTGGGCCGGCGCGTGGCTTCCACCCTTCAGATCGGGGAAGCGTCGATCATCGCCGAGCGGCTGGGCGTGCCGGTGGTTTCGAATTTTCGCCCCAGGGACATCGCTGCCGGCGGCCAAGGCGCGCCGTTAGTCCCGTTTGTGGACTACCTGATGTTCCGCCATGCGCGGCGCGGCCGGGTGGCGCTCAACATCGGTGGCATTGCCAACGTGACCTTGATCCCTCCCGCCGCCTCTCCCGGCCAGGTGACCGCCTTCGACACCGGTCCCGGCAACATGGTGATCGATGCGCTGGTGAGCCGTTACACCGGCGGCAAGCGCACCTTTGACAAAGACGGAAGGCTGGCCGCGCGGGGGCACATCAACCTGCGCCTGCTCGAAGACCTCCTGTCGGACGGCTACTACCGCCGGCGGCCTCCGAAGAGCGCCGGCCGCGAACAGTACGGCGCCGCTTTCGTTCAACGCCTTCTCAAGACGCGTTTGCCCTTACTGGACTTGATCGCCACCTCGACGGCGCTGACGGCCGCCTCGATCGCCGAGGGGGTGCGCCGGTTCGCCACGTTTCCGCCCGAGGAGTGGATCGTTTCGGGTGGCGGTGCGCGCAACCCCGAAATCATGGGACACCTGGCAGCGTTCTTCCGCGGCGCGGCGATCGCCACGTCCACGGACTACGGCATCGACGCCGATGCCAAGGAAGCCGTCGCCTTTGCGCTCTTGGGTTACGAGACTTGGCGGGGACGCGCCGGGAATCTCCCGTCCGCCACCGGCGCCCGGCGGCCGGTGTTGCTCGGCTGCATCACGCCCGCTCCGGCCGCGCGAAGGCGGCGCAACGGCCCTGTGAAATGAAAACGGGACCGGGGCCGCCCTGTGGCGGCGGCTGCCCCGGCCCCCGGTCAATCGAACGTGAACCTGACGCCCGGGTGCGCAAAACGCCCCGCGCACTCCCCCGGCCTAACCGCGGCGCGGCGGTGCGGGCATCAGAGACACCAACTTATCGTCGGCCAGTGCCCGGCACTCGCTGACCGAGTCGAACACCATGGCCTGCGGGTCCTGCGGCGTGTAGGGCTTAAACTCCAGGCCGGGCTGGCTGGGGTTGCCCTTGCGGGCGAAATTAAGCCAAGCCGTCGCGGTTTTATCCTGAAGCGCCATCGCGTCGGCGGCGCCGCCGGTGGCGAGCCGGATGTGGGGCTCGGTCAGGTTGTGGAAGACGAAGGCGATTTCGGCACAATGGAAGGCGGTGATACCGCCGTTGACCGGCGCCTCGTAAGCGAATACGTAGTTGTAGACGGGCGTTTTGCTCTTTTCCAGCTTCCAGGCGAGCGTCGTCTTGACGCCGGGGCGCGAACTGGCGGCGTAGTAGAGCGCGTCCTGAACCTTCTTGCGCGGATAGGCTTTCTTGAACTCGGCGACGATGTCGTTCTTCTTGTCGCCGAACGTCTTGGTGAGGTTGTCGTCGATCTCCGCCTGGCTCCACTCGTTCTTGCGGCCGTCGCCCCGGTGCAGGGTTCCAAAGTTCTCGCTGAACACGGTGCCGGCCATCAGGGGAATCTCGTGGTCCCAGTCGCAGTATTCGCGCAGGACGTACTGGTCGTCGGCGATGACATCCCACCCCATGTTCTGCCGGCCCAACTCCTTTGCTACCGAGCGCTGCGCGGCGATGCCCGCCGCCAGCAGGTCCTGATAGCGGACCTTCTGAAGCTGGTCGATCTGGCTGCCGCTCAGATTCAGGTTCTTGAGCGTCTGCGCGGCCAGCATCTGCTGGGCCTTGATGCTCTCGGCCGGGTTGGTGCCGCGGTAGTTCAAACCGCCGCCGCTCTGCGCCACCACCTTCTGGAACAGACCCTGCGCGGCCGGCATGTGCATCAGACGGACAACCTTACTGCCTCCGCCGGACTGTCCGAAGATGGTCACGTTGCTCGGGTCTCCGCCGAAGGCCGCGATGTTGTCGTGAACCCACTGCAAGGCCGCCACCAGGTCGGCCATGCCGGTCTGCCGCGAGTTGGCGAACGCCGAACCGTAGGCCGACAGGTCCAGCGTGCCCAAGATGTTCAACCGGTGATTCATGCTGACCACCACGACATCGCCGAACTCGCTCAGGTTCTTGCCGTCATAGGCGTAAGATTCCATCGAGGAGCCATTCGTGAAGCCGCCGCCGTGCATCCACACCATGACCGGCTTTCTCGCGGCCGCCCCGAGGCTTTGGGTCCATACGTTGAGCACCTGGCAATGGTCGTTCTGCAACCAGTAGCGGTGCGGGAACACGAACTCATCGACGCCCGGCGCGGTGGATTCCGGGATCGGGCACACCGGTCCCCAAGCCTGCGCGTTCTTGATGCCCGTCCAAGGCTGAACGGGGCGGGGCTGCTCGAAGCGGTCGGCCTCGGCATACGGGACACCCAGGAACGTGAAGGTCTTGCCGTCACGGAACCCTCGGAGTTTGCCGCCTTTCACGTCAACCACCGGCGGATGGTAATTCGGAGCCTCCGCCGCCTTGGCTTGGCCTGAGGCGGCCTCGGGACGCAGCGCCAGTCCGGCCAGCGTGCCGCCGACCAGGGCGGTGCCGCCGCCCAGCAGTGTCCGTCGGTTCATGGAATTCAACTCGGAATGCGATGGATGATTGCCCACACTCTCTCCTCAACGTACGGCTTGCGTATGTCCTCTGGAACCACAATGTATGCAGCCGCGCAACAGCGATTGTAGCGCACGCCGCCGCCGCCGGGCCGCCGCCGGAAATGGAGACTACTTAATCCCCATCTCTTCGAGCAGCCGCTCTGCGCCGTAGACCCGCCTAAGGGCCTCCACGATCCCCGGAAGCGAAACGTGAACCGACCGCGACCTCTCCTCTGAATACACGAAGCGGCCTGGCAGGCTCTCCAGGTTCCCGTCGAACAAGATGCCGACGATCTCGCCCTTGGCGTTCACCGTAGGGCTGCCCGAGTTGCCGCCGTGCGTGTCCGCTGTGGACACGAAGTTGAACGGGGCCCTCAGGTTCAGCTTCCCCTTCGAGGCCACCCAACGGGCCGGAAGCCGGAACGGGTCCTTCCCCGTGGCGCGCTTGTATAGTCCTTCGAAATCGGTCGTGAACGGGATGTCTTTGCCCGCCGCGCTCTTGTACCCCCTCACAACGCCGTAGGAAACCCTCGGGGTGAAGGTGGCGTCGGGGTAGGCCGAGGCGCCCATCACGGCAAAGCGCGCCTGCGCGACCTTGCCGCCTTCCCCATTCACCACGGTCTCCAGCGTGTCTTCGAAGATCTTTCGAACCTCGCGCGCTCGAGGGTCCAATAGAAGCGCCAATCGCACCAATCCGTCCGGCGACGACTTCACTGCCTCGGCGCTGGCCGCCAGACGCTTGCGCTCGGCCACATCGGCCAGCTTCGACGTCTTGACAAACTCGCGGGCGGCCCGTTGCGGGGACCTCCCGTTCAGGATGCTCTTCACCACCGGGTGGCCCGCTCCAAAGGACTGTTGCAGGAACCGCAGGTAGTCTTCGATAACAGCCGTTTCCAAAGCGGGCGATATCGGGATGTCTGCGTACAAAGACGACTCCACACCCGGCAGCGCCGAATCCCGGTACTCGCGCAAGCGCTGGTCGCTTGGCTTGGCGCGCTCTTCGGACAGGCGCACCACATCCCGCGCGATCCGGAAGAGGTCCGACCCGCGTCCCGCGGCCGATTCCAGCAGGAAGTATTCCTTGTAGGACCCGGCGAACTGCTTGTAGGCCGTGGCAATCCGGTCCCAGGCTGCGCCGTAGGCCGCAGCGAGCTTCGGGTCGCGCGCCACCGAACCGCGCAGTTCGGATTCCTCCCGGCGCTTGAGGTCCATCAATCCGGCGTCGCGCAGGCCCAGCAGATAGCCGCTGTAAGCCTTGTAGCTGTTCTGTTGCGAGAACAGGTTGTCGGCCGCCAGGCGCTTGTTCTCCGCGCTACGGGCCGAGAACTTCAGCAACGTTTTGATCAACGCTTCCAGCCGGGCGTGGACCAGCGGATAGGAGACGTCCCGGAAATATTCCAGTTGCGCCACGGTGTTGAGCCGCCCCGTGGAGCCGGGATTGCCCGGAACGAAGATGAGGTCGCCCTCCTTCACCGCCTCGCGGCTCCAATGCAGGTAGCCGGGTGTCTCGGCCGGTTTGTCGTCGACGTAGGCGCGGAAGAAGGTCATGTCCAGGCAGTAGCGCGGGTAGGTGAAGTTGTCGGGATCTCCCCCAAAGGCCGCAACTCCCGCCTCCGGAGCGAAGACCAGCCGGATGTCGGTGTATTTCCGATACTTGTAGAGGTGATATTCGCCGCCCGAGTAGAGCGTCACCACTTCGCAACGATCGCCGGCGCTCGCCGTGCAGTCCTTCTCGATGCGGGCGATGTTTGCGCGACGGATTCGCCCGGCCTCGGCGCTGGCCGTATCGGCGGGCGCACCGGCCGTCACCTGTGCGGTCACGTCCTGCATCGAAAGCAACACGTCGGCCTCCAGGTCCGGACATTTCCTCTCCTCGGACAAGGTAGCGGCGTAGAAGCCCTGATTCATGTAGTCGTTTTCCTTCGTGCTGAGCTGCTGGATGCACTCGGAGGCGACGTGGTGGTTGGTGAACAACAGGCCGTTGGGCGAAACAAACGACCCCGAAGCGATGCCGAAGAAGCGCACCGATCCCAGACGCATGCGGTCGAGAAACGCGCCCGTGACCTCGACGCCGTGCTTCTGTTTCACCTTCTCGGCGGGAAAACGGTCGAATAGCCAGATTCCTTCGTCCGCCCTGGTTTGCCATGGCAGCAGAAAAAGCAGGGCCGCTAGCAGCGCCCAAACGATCTTGCACGGTTTCTTGTTCATAGGAGTCAAAGACGGTTCAATTCATTGTCTCCAATCCGGAGATCGGGAAAAACCTCCCAATCCGAACCGGTTTGGCACGAGAAATGGGATCTCTTCTATCTAATTGATTCCAGAATCGTTAGCTATGTTTTCGCGCCATCGTTTTCTTGGCTTCTTGCCACCCTTGTGCGATAGTAATAGTAAGGATGCTGGATTAAGTTGCCATGACGCAATTGGGCGAGGCCGTTGCCCGCTACCACAAACTCCTGGAATCGGGTCCGCTCGCTGACCTAAGCTGGGCGGCCGAGTTGCAGTCGAAAATGCTTGCCGGCCGGCTCAAAGACGGTCCGCGGCCGCTGTGCCCTTTCCTTCGCCCGAACTTCCTGACTCGCCGCCAGTTCACAGCTCTCACCAAGGCGGCTGAGACGCTTGGTTCGGCCATCGACCGCATGGAGCGAATGGCGCTCGCCAACTCGACAATCCTCGCGAGGCTGCATCTGCTGCCAGCCGAGAAAATGCTGGCATCGGTCGACCCGGGCTATTCCGCGTTGGCCGTGGCGTCGGTGCTTGACGCTCAGGTAAACGGTCAGCACTTATCGTTTGTGTCGTACAGCGCGGGCGCACCCCCGGGGGTGGCTTATGGAGCGGCGTTGGCGGACCTCTTCTACGACAGCGCGGCGCTGAAACAGTTCCGCCGGCAGTACCGCCTGGCCAAAATCGGAGCCACCCGGCCTCTGGCGGCCTCGCTGCTGGCGGCGTTCAAGCAGTTCGGCAGCCGGCAGAAGCCGAGGGTCGGCGTGATGGACTTCCGGCCGGCCTTCCAAACGGCCGAGCCGGGCGAACCAGCGATGATCTGCGCGCAACTGGCGCAACACGGGTTGGCTGCGGCTGTCGTCTATCCCGACCAACTGGAGTATCGCGGACGGGCCCTGCGACAGGGCGACTTCCAGATCGACCTGATGTTGCACGACGTTCGCGTGCATGAGTTCCTGCTGCGCTTCGACCTCTCGCATGCCCTGGTTCGGGCGTACCGTGACCGCGCCGTGTGCCTGGTCAACAGCTTCCGTTCGGAGATCGGGCACAAGCGCGCCGTCTACGCGCTGCTCACCGACGAAGCGTTGACCGGAGGTTTCCCGGCGGCCGAGCGCAAGGCCATCCAACAGTACGTTCCCTGGACGCGCGTGGTCGCGCCCGGGAACACCCGATATGGCGGCAAGACCGTCGATCTGCTCGAATTCATTCTCGCCAACCGCGAAAAGCTCGTCTTGAAGCCCAACGACGATTCCGGGGAGGAACACGCGGTTGACGGCGCGCGCACCGATAGCGCCGGATGGGAACGCGCGCTGCGCCAAGCAGCCCGAACGCCCTTTGTCGTACAGGAGCGGCTCGAGCTGTCCCGTGCGGTCTTCCCCATCTACCGTGACGGCTCCGTGGAGATGCGCGAGTTGCAGGTGGACGTGCATCCCCACATGTTCCTTGGGAAGGTGCAGGGGTGTTCTACCTGGGTCTCGGATCCAACGGCCGGAGGGTTCTCCAGCGTGGCCGGCCTGGCCCCCACCTATATCCTGGAAGCCAAGGGCTAAAGCCTTTCGACGCGTACCTGGGCTCTCAGGTTGGCCACGCCGGCGGTGAAGCGCGAATCGGCGACGGCAAACGCGACCGCATCTTCCAGCCACTCGTGCAGCGTGCCATCCGGATCGTGCGAAGCGGCCGTCAGCGTGTATTCGCGCGGCGCGAGGTCGCAGCGAAACGAGAAGACCACGCGCAATGTCTGCCCGGCCGCGCAAGGGCCCAGCCGGACTCCCTCCAGTTCGGTGTTGGTTCCATATACTTCGAACCCGATCCGCGTGCGGATCATGATGCCGGCCACGGGATCCTCTACCGCCGCGTTGTAACGAATCGTGACGGCCACCGAGGCCGGCTCCCCACTCTGCCACGTCATCGCCGGCTGCCCGCTGGCGTCCAGCGTGTCGATTGAGACCAACGTGGCACGGCCGTCTCCGCGCCGGAGAGGCGGCGCGAGTTCCACCCGGGCTCCCTGTCCGGCGACCCGCAGACGCCCGGCGACGTGTTCACGGTAGGCCGCCAGCACCTCGCGCGCGTCGCCCCTGGCACGCAGGGTCCCCGACTCCAACCACCAGATTTCGTCGGCCACTTCGCCAAGCAACCGTTCGTCGTGGGAGAGAAGCAGCGCCACCCCGCCGCGCCGCCGCAGTCGCAGCAGCTCCATCGACGCCTGTGCCAGGGTGAACGCGTCTCGCATCGCGAGGGCGTGATCCAGTAACACCACGCCGTCGCCGTCGAAATCCAGAGCGCCGCCTGGCCCTATCAGCCGGCGCGAGGCCGGCGCCTCAACGCTGCCCGAGGCCGGCGGCGTCAGGCCGGCCGCGGCGCGCAGCAACTCACGCCCGCCGGCGCCCTCGTCCCCGAGGATGCCGATCACCGCGCCGTCCGGCGCCGTGGCGCTGAACCCCCGCAGCGGCGGGCTGGTGAGGTCGATAAACTTGACGGCCATTGATGTCAGGATAGCTTCGAGCGGCCCGCCAGGCCAGCCAGCCCCGGCAATGCGAGTGTCGATGCCAGATACGCGAGCCACGCCGCGAGCGCCGCGGGCGCCGGCAGCATGAGTCTCGACCAGATCTGCCCCCATCCCCCGTCACCCAATTGCGCCAGGTGAAAAGACGCCAGCCCGCCGCCCGGTGCGTGCGCCGTCAGTCCGGTGTAATAAGGCAGCAACAGGAAGTGCACCGCGTAGAGATCGAGCGCCACAAACAGAAACGCCACGCCGAAGAGGACCAAGCCGCTGCGCCCCGCCGGCGCCAGCGCGCACAACCCCGCCGCTGCCAGCAGCGCCTCGGCGGCCACCACCGCGTACAAGTACCATCCGGCGCCGGAAGAGAGCCCCAAAACCGAAAACGTCAGTTCGTGGTAGCAGAGCCCCAACCAGAAAAACCCGTAGAATGCGCCCAGCGCCGCGATCGACGGGCGCGCCTGGGGGGTGCTCATCCAGCGCCGCGCCAGACCGGCCGCCGCCAGCGCCACGACGATAGCGAACACGCGGTACATCCAGCCACGCACTTGCAGGAAACTCCAGTTGCCGCTCCAGATGTGCGTGAGAAAGGCGACATCGAAGAAGCGCAGCCAGTCGGTGTGAAAGACCTGGCCGGCGAGCGACGGCAAAGAGAGGTCGCTTCCCGCGGCCACCTGCTGAAGCCCGGACCACGCGCCGGTCAACTGGTGGTTACGCCAATACCACCATCCCGATATCGCCGCGGCCACCGCCAGCGAGGCCGTCGCCCCGGCCAGCGCGCGCCGGCGGCGCGGCTTGGTCAGGGCGATCGCAAACAACGCCGGAACGGCCGTCAGGAAGTACGCCTTGGTGAGCAACCCGAGACCCAGAATCGCTCCAACCGGCAGCGGCCGCTTTTCGCTCAGCACCGCCCACACCAGCGCGGCGAAGATCGCCGCCGACACGCCGTCGTTACCCACGCGTCCGGCCGCCATGGCGAACCCCGGCATGGACGCCGCCACCGCCGCGGCGCCCGCAGCGACGGCGCCCGAATCGAAAACCCGTTGTCCTGCCAGAAACACCAAGGGGATCGCGAGCGACGCCAGAAGCAGACTCCACAGCCTCGCCAGTAGCACACGCGACGGGAGCGCCACGCCTCTCGCAGCAAGCTGCATTGGAGCCATCAGGGCGTAGTAGAAGGGCGGCTGCTGCGCCTCATGATTGGTCAGAAGGCGGGCCGTAGGCTCGGAGGCCCATTGGCGGGGCAGCGCCAGCAGGCGTTGCCGGCGGGCGTCCCGCTCTGCCGCAGGCAGTTTCCACCAATCGTCGTGCGTCACAAACCGGATGGGCATCTGGTGATGCCCGCGCGGTAGCGGCGTCAGTGCCAGCGATTCGGCCACTTCGCGCGAAGCCGGCGTCTTCCCCAACACGGGCAGGCCGCCACCCGACGCCAGCAACTGCACATAGGCGAAGTGCGCCCACTCGTCGTAGCCCTCCCACAGCGGCAAAGTGACGCAGTTGAAAGCGCCGCGTGCAACGAAGCACAGCCACACCAATAAGACCACGCGGCGCGCTCCGGACGGCATGGTAGTTAGGATAGCGGGTTCCCCGCCGCCATCGGGTTGCGGGCGGACTCTCGCGCAAGGGCGATGTCGCCTACGATGGAAAGATGGGAACCAGCCCGGCCCGTGCGGAATCGACGGCGTCCCTGATCGCGCTCCCGCCGCGCCCGGCGATCCAATGGTCCCGGAGGCGTCGCGGCAGGCATGTCTGAAATCACCGGCCAGATGCGAGCCGATTGGGAGCGGCGCGCACGCGAGGACGCCAACTACTACGTCGCCTTCGGACGCCGCGAGCAGGAAGAGGCGGAATTCGAAGCCACCGCCGCCGACGTCGTGCGCAACCTGGACGGCGAATTGCGCCGCTTCGGCGGGGCCGGTCGAATCGCCCGGCTTCGGGCCCTGGAGATCGGCTGCGGCCCCGGACGGATCATGCTCCCCATGAGCCGCCGCTTCGCCTGGATCAGCGGCGTCGACATTTCCGAAGGCATGATTCGCCGCGCCGAAGATCGATTAAAGGACGTCCCCAACGCGCGCGCCTCGGTCAACAGCGGTGCGGACCTGGCCGGTTTCGAAGACGATTCGGTCGATTTCGCATATTCCTACGCCGTGTTTCAGCACATCCCCAGCGCCGAGGTTGTCTGGAGTTACCTGCGCGAGGCGCGCCGCGTGCTGCGAGAAGGCGGGTTGCTGCGCTGCCAGATCAACGGCCTACCGAAGACCTCCGCCGGTTACGATACCTGGCACGGCGTTCGCATCGGCGCCGCCGAAGTGGCGGACTTCGCGCTCCGCCACGACATGCAGTTGTTGGCATTGGAAGGAGTGGATACGCAGTACATGTGGGTCACCATGTGCAAGCGGAAACAGGGCTTCCACCAGGGCCTGCGCCGGGAGCGCCGCGGAGCCCGGGCCGTGATTCGCCGCCTGACAAACGCCTACTCCACTGAGCCGCTGGCGCCCTGCCGCGGCCGTTTCGCCTCCGTCTCGCTCTGGATGGAGGGCCTCCCGCCCGAGTCCGACCTGCTGCATCTGGAAGCCTGGATCGGCGCCGGCCGCGCCACGCCGTTCTACATTGGACCGGTTGAAAACGACGGTTTGCGGCAACTCAACCTGCACCTGCCACCGGGTTTGACGACCGGGCTGCAACCTGTCCGGTTGGCGTGGCTCGGGTGTCGGCTGGCCCCGGAGGCGACTTTGCGCGTGGTCGCGCCCGGCCCGCTGGTACCGCGCGTAGTGGCCGTCAGCGATGGCGTCGACCTGCTCAGCGGCCACCGGATCTGCTCGGGCGTCGTCAAACTGGTCGTCGAGGAAGTCGAACGGATTGAGGACCTTCGCGCGGCCCTCGACGGCGCGCCGATCGAGCGCGTCGAGACGTTTTGCGTCGATCCGGTCCCCATGCGCTACGAATTAAATCTCCATCTGCCTCAAGGGCTTACGCCGGGCGCACACCGTCTGGAACTGAGCCTGGGGGAGCGCTGTTTTCCACACGTAATCATCGAGTCTGTGCAGCCCTAGCGGGTCCTCCGCTGCCATTCTGTAACTTCATGTACCGCATATAGATTTAGTTCTTGACGAACCACTACATATTGGGGTACAAACGCAGATGCCGCTCCAAGAGCCCCCGAGCTGAGGCGGCAGAGGGGTAGGATGCCCATGGGATCCTCCGCAACCGCAGTCCCCGAGTCCACCGTGAATCAAACGAAGCCAATCTCCGAACCCAAGAACGCCGCCGGGGTGAGCTTTCCCCGGTATTTCACCAGCCGGCTGCCAGCCGGAAAGACGCCCTACGACGAGATCCGCTGGGACCTGCGTACGGCCACCATCGCCAACGACAAAGGCGCGGTGATCTTTGAGCAACGCGACATCGAGATCCCGGCCGACTGGTCCCAGACGGCCACCAACATAGTGGCCAGTAAATACTTCCACGGCAAACTCGGCTCAGCGTCGCGCGAGCGCAGCGTAAGGCAACTTGTTCATCGCGTGGTGGATACCATCACCGAGTGGGGCAAGCGGGACGGCTACTTCGCCGCGGATACCGATGCCGAGAACTTCCGCGACGAACTGGCGCACCTGGTGCTCACACAAAAGGCGAGCTTCAACTCGCCGGTGTGGTTCAACGTGGGTGTCCGGGAAGGACGCGGCTACGGCTGGTACTACGAAAAGAGTTCGGGCGAGGTAGTGAAGCTGACGCGGGACGTGCAGAAGCCGCAGTGTTCGGCCTGCTTCATCAACTCGGTGAACGATTCGCTGGAATCGATCCTCGACCTGGCGAAGACCGAGGGGATGCTGTTCAAGTGGGGCTCGGGGACGGGCACGAATCTGTCGGCGTTGCGCGAAGAGAACGCCATCCTGAGCGGCGGCGGCAAAGCCAGCGGGCCCTTGAGCTTCATGAAGGGCTTCGACGCCTTCGCCGGGGTCATCAAGAGCGGCGGCAAGACGCGGCGCGCCGCCAAGATGGTGATCCTCAACGTGGATCACCCCGATATCGAGAAGTTCGTCTGGGCCAAGGCCAAGGAAGAAAAGAAGGCCCACGTGCTGGTGGATGCCGGCTACGACTCGTCGCTGGACGGCGAGGCCTACAGCTCGATCTTTTTCCAGAACGCCAACAACTCGGTCCGCGCCACCGACGAGTTCATGCAGGCGGTCCTGGAAGATCGCGACTGGTCCACCCGCTCCGGTCTGTCCGGCCAACCGGTGAAGACGCTGAAGGCCAAGCAGTTGCTGCGCGAGATCGCCGAGGCTACCTGGCAGTGCGGCGATCCCGGGATGCAGTTTGACACCACCATCAACCGTTGGAACCCGTGCAAGAACACGGCGCGCATCAACGCCTCCAACCCGTGCTCCGAATACATGTTCGTCGACGATTCGGCCTGCAACCTGGCCTCGGTGAACCTGGTGAAGTTCCTGCGTCACGACGGCCAGTTTGACGTTGAGGCCTTCCGGCGGGCGGTGGATACGATCATTCTCGCCCAGGAGATCATCGTCGATAACGCCAGCTATCCCACTGAGAAAATCGCGCGGAATTCCCACGACTACCGGCCCGTCGGGCTGGGCTTCGCCAATCTCGGGGCGATGTTGATGTCGCTTGGCTTGCCCTACGACGGCGACCGCGGGCGCGACTACGCCGGCGCGGTGACCGCGGTCATGTGCGGGCAGGCCTACCTCACCAGCGCACGCATCGCGGCGGCGACAGGTCCGTTTGCCGGCTTCCCGCGAAATGAGAGCGCGTTTCTGGAAGTCATTCGGATGCACGGCGAAGCCGTCGGGGGCATCGGCAAGGAGAACGTGCCGGCGCCGCTCTACGCCGCTGCTGAAGAATGCTGGCGCGAGGCGTATCAGGCCGGCAAGCAGTCGGGCTTTCGCAACGCGCAGGTCACCGTGATCGCTCCCACCGGCACCATCGGATTCATGATGGACTGTGACACCACAGGCATCGAGCCGGACTTGGCGCTGGTGAAAAACAAGAAGCTCGTGGGCGGCGGGGTCATCAAGATCGTCAACGGCACCGTGCCGCAGGCGCTGCTGCGGCTGGGCTACACGCCGGAACAGACCGAACAGATCGTGAACCACATCGACGCAACCGGCACCATCGAAGGCGCCGAACATCTGAAGTGCGAGCACCTTCCCGTCTTCGATTGCAGCCTGGTCGCCCCCAACGGTTCGCGCGCCATTCACCACATGGGCCACGTCAAGATGATGGCGGCCGTGCAGCCGTTTATCAGCGGCGCCATCTCCAAGACCATCAACATGCCCGAGGAGTCCACGGTGGATGACATCCTGAACGCCTATGTCGAGAGCTGGCGGCTCGGGCTGAAGGCCGTGGCCATCTACCGCGACAACTCCAAGCGCGTGCAGCCCCTCACCAGCGGCGCTTCCAAGGCGAGCGAGGCCGTCAAGGGCGCCGCGACGGTCGAGAAGATCGTCTACCGCCCGCTACGGCGCAAACTGCCCGACGAGCGGCAGTCGATCACGCACAAGTTCTCCATCGGTGGTCACGAAGGCTACATCACCGTGGGCCTCTACGAAGACGGTCAGCCCGGCGAGTTGTTCATCACCATGGCCAAGGAGGGCTCCACCATCTCGGGCCTGATGGACGGATTCGCCACGGCGATCAGCTTCTCCCTCCAGTACGGCGTGCCGCTGAAGTTCCTGGTCGACAAGTTCAGCCACGTGCGCTTCGAGCCGAGCGGCTGGACCGGAAACCAGCAGGTGCCTTACGCCAAGTCGATCCTCGACTACATCTTCCGTTGGATGGGCGCGAAGTTTCTGGGTCCGGAAGCCGTGCCGGAGAACGAAGCCGGCGACACTCCCAAACTACGGCCGACTGAGCCGCAGCCGCAGCAATCGCTGCCGTTCGTGCCGGTGGCCGAAGACGCTCCGTTGTGCAGCGAGTGTGGCGGCATCATGACCCGCAACGGAAGTTGCTTCAAGTGCGAGAACTGCGGCGGCACCAGCGGGTGCAGCTAGGCCGCGAGGCGTTGAGCGGCGCCTGTTGAACAGGCGGGGCGCCGTTCTACGCCCCGCCGTATCGTTCTGTGTCGCTGTCCCACCCACGCGGTTTCTGCATACGCTAGACTTGGGACACCATCCAACTACTGTTCCATGAGTCCCCGCATTACAGCGGTGTGCGGCGTGGCCGCCCTAGCGGTGGCCTTGTTGCCCGGCGCGTCCGCGCAGTCCAGCGAAGATGCCGGCGCCTCTGGCCATCCCGCCTCGGGGCCTGCCCTCGGCGAGCCGGCCCCCGCCGGCGAAGCCCCTTTAGCCACGGTTTTCGTCCCGCTGACGGGGGACGAGCGTTGGAGACTGTACGCGAAGCGGGCCTTCTGGAGCCCGGGTGTCTTTTTCCGCGTTGCGGCGCCGGCGTTGGGCGCTCACCTCGGTGACCGTCCGCCCGAATGGGGGCAAGGCATGGCGGGATACGGACGCCGCCTGGGCGACCGCTACGCCCGCATTGTCGCCAAGGAGACCTATGAAGCCGCTGGTGCGGCCGCGTTGCGGCACGAGGTGCGCTACATTCCAAGCGACGGGCAGCGGAAGCTCGGGCGCATCGGGCACGCTCTGGCATCGACGGTCCTCACCTACGACCGGTTCGGACGCCGGACGCCTCATATCGCCCGCATCGGCGCCTCGTTTGGCGCGGAGTTCACCCGCGACCTTTGGCTGCCGCCCGGCTATCGCACGCGGGCCGGCACAGTTCGCGGCGTGGGGATCAGCCTGGGATTCAACAGCCTGACCAACTTGCTGCGCGAGTTCACGCCGGAACTCAAGCGGCTTTATCCCGGCAAGTAGGCTGGCAGGACCGGCGGTCTTCTCTAACGTGTGATACGGTCTGAGATGTGAGACTCGCACTGGTCGTCCTTGTGTCCCTTGCTACCGCCCTGGGCGCCAGCCCGGCCGAGCCGGGTTTCCATCCGCTGTTCAACGGGCGGAACCTGGACGGCTGGCGGTTGGTGGGAGGCGTGGGCCCGGGCTACATCGTTCAGAAAGGCAGGATCGTATGCCCCAGTGACGGCGGCGGGAACCTCTTCACCGAAAAGGAATACGCCAACTTCGTCCTGCGTCTTGAGTTCCGGCTCAGTCCCGGCGGCAACAACGGCATCGGCATTCGCGCGCCCATGGAAGGCGATGCCGCCTATCAGGGCATGGAAATCCAGGTTCTGGACGACCCCGCGCCCGTCTACAAAGGCATCCGCCCCGCCCAACACTGCGGCTCCATCTATGACGTGTTCCCCGCGCGGCCCGGCCGCCTGAAGCGCGCCGGCCAATGGAACCGCTACGAGATCAGGGCAAACGGCCGCCGCGTCACGGTACGGCTCAACGGCACGGTTGTCGTCGAGGCCGATCTCGACTCCGTCCAGGACCCCGAAGTGCTCCAGCGGCACCCCGGCTTGGCGCGCGCCCGGGGTCACATCGGATTCCTCGGCCACAAGAGCCACGTCGAGTTCCGCAACGTTCGCCTGAGAGAACTGCGGTAACCTGCGGCGCGGTCACCTCCGGCCGTCCACCTCTCGCCCGATGGAGGCCTTCACCTCCGCCCCGCGTTCCGAAGCCAACTCGGCCGCCATCCTGTGCAGGGCCACGCCGACGATGTCGCGGTGGTGCAGCCGGGCGCCAAACCGGCCGCTGAGTTGGAGCCAGAGTTGGTGGGCCAAGGCCACGTCTTCCGGCCAAAGGCGCGGCGGGTGCGGGCCTAGGTCGTAGAACCGCGACTCCTGATCTGTAGTGACGATCTCGAACGAGACCGGCGGCCGCGGTTCCGGCAGCCGTTCCCACGCCCGGCCCGCGCGCCGGGCCTGTTCGTCCGTGCCCATCTTCCCCGAAACCCCTACCACTACGCGCGATGCTTGCAGGCTCCGCGCGATTTCCAGCAGCGCGAGGTCGGCGTGGGTCGCCGGGACAGCCAAGAGCCGGACCGGCTTACCCGCCGTTTCGGCGAGGTTCACCACCTTACTGAACAGCAACGTCTCGTCCTCGGCGAAGATCTGTTGGGGCTCCAGGGCGTGCTCTCCGGCGCTGGCCTGGTCGACCAGCCGGACGGCTAGCGCCACGATATCGGTCTTTCGGATGTCGGTCTTCATGAGGACCTTGTTGAGGTGGTCCAGCCGGTTGGGGTTCCGCACGGCCACAACCACACAGCCCGGCCGGATGTCGATGGATTCCTGAGAGACGCGATCGGCCACCTGGATCGAGAACTTCTCCGTACCAGGCGCTTGCCGGCCTCGTCTGGCGCGGCTGTAGTGCTCAGAAAGTTCGAAAACTAGGTAAAAAGCCAGCGTGAAGGCGACGCCAAAGATGGTGGCGGTCTTCTTGGTCACCACGTTGACGGCGGCGAGCACAAACAGCGTCGCGGTGATTGCGCCGAGCCCCACCGGAATCTCCACGCCGCGGATGCGGGGGTTGAGCGGCACCTTCCACTCACGTCCCTCGGGACGTTTGTACCGCAGCACCAACACGGAGAGAGCCTTCATGGAGAAGCTCCACATCACGCCGAACGCGTACGCCTCGCCCAGCAGATACACGTTTCCGCGGCTGATCACGATGGTGACGATCTGGAGCGCGACGACCAGGTTGATCAGCCGGTGTGTCGTTCCGAACTTCCGGTGAGGATGCCGGAACCAGTCCGGCAACACGCCGTCCTCAGACACGCGGTTCAAGACACCGTTGGAGCCGATGATGGAGGTGTTGACGGCCCCGGACAGAATCAGCGTGCCCGCGAGCACGACGAACGCGTGGAAGGCCAGCCGCAGCGGCGCCGGTCCCACCAGGAAGACCGACAAGCCGCCGATGAGATTGTCCAAATACTTGCCGCGCTCGGTATCCGGGATGATCATCACCGCGAAAAACGAAACCAGCGAGGTGAACAGCAGACTGTAGAGGAAGATCACAAACCCCGCCCGCTCCAGGTTTTTCAGCTTTGGGTGGTCAATCTCCCGGTACACCTGCGCCATGCTCTCTTCGCCGCTCATGGCAAGGAGGGAGTGCCCGAACCCGATCAGGATGGCGATCAAAGGGATCGCGGGAAGCAGCGTGCCGTCCAGCCATCCCAGGGCCTCACGGCTGAAATGGAGGTTTGCCGGTGTTGGCGCCGGCACCGGCTGGTAGCCGCGGCTGAAGATCGTCGCCAGACACCAGGCCACCAGGATCAGCACCATCACAGTGGTCACCTGCATGATGCGCAGGGCCTTCTGGCTCGACTCCGGGATTCCGATAATGTTCTTTCGCCAGAAATAGCCGGTGGCGACAATTGCGAAGGCCGCGGCGAATGGCGGCGGCGGCACTCGAATGCCATCCAGGTGCAGCAGTTCCGCCGTCTCATTGATGATCCCGCCGAGGTACAACCCCGCACTCACGCCGCTGATGGGGCCCGTCAACACGTAGTCGAACATCAGGGCCGATACCGAGAACTTCGCCAGCGTGCCGCCCAGGGCTTCGTGCACGACGCGGTATACGCCGCCGCGCACGAACATGCTGCAGCTCTCGATGTACACGGCTCGCACGGCGTAGGAGAACAACATGATGCCCAGGACAAACCAGGGGGCGGCCTTGCCGATGGCGGTTTCCGCGATACCGCCGATGTAGTAGGCGGTCGAGGCCATGTCGTTCAATACAATCGCGGCCGCCCGCCAGAAGGAAATGAAAGAAAGCATGACGCTGGTCGCTACTACGACCCGGGCCGTCACGCGGGTATTCTCCGATGTCACTGAAGTTCTCCGTTTCACCCGTGCCGGGGGTGACTCTCAAATTGGCCTGCGAGGTTAGCTGACGGGCTAGGGCTTGAAAGTACCCCGTTCGCTCGTGCGAACTGCGCCCCTGGTCACTGGTTCCCCCGCCTCAATGGCTTGAGTTCGGCGTTCGGAATTGCACGATGTTG
>CAZVIK010000002.1:68696-70810 GCA_964627045.1 uncultured Solibacteraceae bacterium
CGGCCTCCCTATCCGGCACTGCCAGCACGACGCTATGGCCGTGTTCTTGCAGCCAGCGGCAGAGCCGCATCTCCCTAGTCCCCCACCACCGGCGCCGGACCGTTCCGACGACGACCACGGACCCGGGCGTGAGGTGGTCTTGTAGCACTTGGAAGCGGTCGCGGCAAAGGTACACTTCAATCCTTGCCTCAACGGAGGACTGAACGGCGGCGTCACGGCACCGCTGTTCGGTGAATCCAACGGGGACGGCGGGCGACCCTAACGGGAGAGTAAAGGGTACGACTACAATCGCCATGAGGCGGATCGGCGCACCGGCCTTCCATGTCAGCCGCCGGGCAATTCCCAAAGCCGACAGGGTCGGTTCCGGGCTGGTGTAGATGACTGTGATGCCTCGGTTGTCCACGGGTCCCACCGTCTGGCCGAGTGTAGCCCGGGCGGCATAAAGAAGGCATAAAGACCCCGGGCGGCGAGCGGCGGAGGGTCTATGGCGTCTGGAGACGGTAGCCGACCCAGGGCTCGGTCAGCAGGTACTTGGGGCTCGCTGGATCCGCTTCGATCTTCTTGCGGAGCTGGTTGACGAAGACGCGCAGGTATTCGACCTCGTCCCCATATTCCGGCCCCCAAACCGCCTGCAACATCTCCCGGTGCGGAACCGCGCGATTCGCGTGGGTGAGCAGATACCGTAGCAAATCGAGCTCCTTGGGCGTGAGCCGCGCGACATGGCCGTCGCGCGTGACCTGCCGTGCGGCCAGGTCGATTTCAACGCCGCCCAACCGGATGGGAGACGGCGGGAATCCCTGGATGGCAGGGGCGCGGCGCAAAGCGGCGCGGATTCGGGCCAGCAGTTCGGGTGTGCTGAACGGCTTGGTGATGTAATCGTCGGCGCCGGCGTCGAGTGCATCCACCTTGTCCCTTTCGGCGTTGCGCACGGTCAATATGATAACGGGGACGTCGGACGCGGCTCTGAGCACGCGACAGGTTTCCAGCCCGCTCATTCCCGGCAGATTGACGTCGAGCAGCACGAGCGTCGGCGGACGCTCCGCGGCTGCCTCCAGCGCCCGCTCTCCACTCCGGGCTTCGGCGACTTCGTAGCCCTGGCCGCTGAGCGCCGATCGAATCACCCGCCGGATCTGCGGCTCGTCGTCGACGACCAGGATCCGAGGATTCACGAGAACACCTCTCGGCCGGCAAGAGGAAGCGTGAAAGTGACCTCCGTCCCCTGGCCCGCGCGGCAATTGGCGAGAATCTCCCCTCCGTGCCCGCGCACCACCTCGCGGGCGATCGCCAGACCCATTCCGGTCCCGGCGGTCTTCTCGCGGGCATACCGCCCCCGGTAGAAACGGTCGAACATGCGCTTCACGTCGGCCTCGGGGATGCCGGGGCCCCGGTCGGCGACCGTCACCGCAATCGATCCGTTTCGCTCCGACGCTGTGACCGCGATCGGCGATCCTGTGGGCGAGTACTTCGCGGCATTATCGAGCAATTGCCGGAGGACGATGAGAACCAGTTCGCGGTCGGCCGCCACCAAAGGGAGGTCTTGGCTCACCCGGACGGACACGGGCCTCGACTCCAGCGCGCCGGCCATCCGCGACACGGCCTCGCCGACCAGGTGCGCCACCGGCTGCGGCCGCTTGCGCACTTCCATCCGTCCCGCCTCGATGCGCGCCAATTGCACCGATTCGCTCACCAGCCACGTGAGCCGGTCCGTCTCCTCGTCCACCACTTGAAGGAGTTCCTTCTGCGCGGCAGCGGAAGGCTCTGCGGTAAGGAGCGACGAAACGGCCGCCTTGATCGCCGTGAGCGGCGTCTTGAACTCGTGCGCGAGCGCATCGAGCATGGCGGATTTCGCCTCTTCACTTTGCCGCGCGGCTTCGGCGCGATTGGCCGCCTCTTCGGCGTGCGCCTGCGCCGCCGCACGGCGCTTGGCGTTCGCCGGGATCTGACTGGCGACTGTGGCGGTCAAAACGAACGCGGCAAACGCTACCCAGTTCTCCGGGTCGGCGATGCTCCAGGTGCCCACCGGCGGCAAAAAGAGATAGTTGAAACTGAGCATCGCCGCGACGGCGGCGCTCAGCGATTCTGCCAGCCCCCATCGCGCCGCGATGCCGAGCACG
>CAZVIK010000002.1:70820-76360 GCA_964627045.1 uncultured Solibacteraceae bacterium
CCGTCGTGTGGTTCACCTTCCCAAGCCGCGCTTCCACCAGTCCGATGACCGCCACGATCGCGAGCGCGGCGCCCACCCGGTAGGCTTTGCGTTTAACACCGGCGTCACGGTCCGGCACGGCAGGACTCCCCCCAACGACGATAACACTACTGCAATTCCGTGTCCGGCACGGGCGAACCTTTTTCCGACGGTGCGCGCAAAAGCTTTTGAATCAGCCTGTTAGAAGGAAGGGACTGCTCGACGAACTCGACGCCTGCGGCGGTGATCTCAAAGGCCGAATTCTCGCCTGTCCGTAGCAACTGCTTCTCTTTCAGAAACCAAACCGTGAAGACCAGGTGCTCACGCGGAATCGTCATGAGCTGCTCGAATTCCAGCAGGGATAAGCCCGGCGAATCGGGGTTGGCGCGGCGCCGCTCGTAGAGCAGACACAGTATCCCCAACCGCCGATTGGTTTCGGCGTCAATGCCGATGACGAAATCCTTCAGTTCGAAGATCGGCATCGGCCCGGTTCGCTGGAACTCGTACTCAATGTCGTAGGCGGCGCGAAGCGCAGGGTCGCTGAGCACCTCGTGCGCTTTCTGGAGGAGCAGGAACTTCTGCGCATCGCCGGTCTGCTTGTTGTCCGGGTGATAGCGCGCGGCGAGCATTTTGTAGACGCGTTGAACGGTGTCGGCCTCGGCCCGCGGGTCGATCTGGAGGAATCCATAGTAGTCTGTGAACTCCTCTGGCAGCGCCTCCCCCGGGGCATCGGTCTTATGCGTTCGGAACTCGAGGCCAATGTCATACCAATCCTCGCACTGCTGGCAGCGGCGCACCTGCGCACTTCCGCTGAAGCCGAATGCCCACGCATTTACCCAGACCGCCACCCCGACCTTGATCGGAAGTGGAGACGCCACCCTCAACCCCGATGGGGAGATGTCCAATCCGCGCACGCTTGAAAACTGACGGTGCCCGTCGCCGTCCTGCCAGGATACGCCGGCTTGACCGCTGACCGGGCTCCGCCGCTCTCTACGACGTTCGGAATCCAATGTCTGCATCGTTTCGTGACCCAAGAGCACGCAACGCACCGGCGGATCGACCGTTCCGCACCAACCGGCCCTCCATCCGGGGCCGTCCCGCATGGTTCCGCCAAATTACTTTACCGCCAATTCGAGCCTGAGAGTAGGCCAAACAGGGCGAATTTCCAAACGAAGCCAATTGCGATTCGGGCCGCGGCACCGCCGCGTAGCGTTCTCGCCACCGATTGTGGCCTGATTGCAACACCTGCGGGCTCACGGGCGCTCGGGTGGCCTCTTCTGGCGGCTCGACCCGGCGTGAGCCGGGCACTCCGGGGCGGAGACTCAACGCTGCCGTGAACTCGATGCCACTCGGAACAACGCGTCCCGCAGCAGCATAGCAGGCAGCATGCCCGCCAGCATTCCGACGAGCATGGCCAAGTGGTGCGCCGAGAAGTGGCTTCCGGTCAGCTTCATCAGGGGCCGGGTCCACACGGAGGCTACCAGGATCATACCGGTCACCATGCCGACGGCGTCCAACAGGAGCGCGAAGGCCAGCCACGCCGGGCGGCGGCGCATCGGGGCCAGACAACGGCTCCACAACGCCCCCGGCGGTACCGCAAATAAGAGCATCAGCCAGGTCATCCACGTGGCCACGGGGCGCAGCGAGGGCGGACGCGGCATGGGCGGCGGCGGGGGCGGCGAGACAGGGAAGCCCTTGTCGATCCAGGTTCCCAGCATCATGCCCAGCCCGCCAAGTGCACCCATCAAGAACAACATGTCGAAGTGAGCGGGGAGCTTTTCGCGCGCCATCCAGGCCTGGTAGGCGACAAGGGCGGCGAGGACAGAGAGCAGGTACCACTGCAAGCTGCCACTGCTCCACAACCCCATCCAGACTCCCTGAATGAGAGTGGAAGCGGCCAGCGAACAGGCGATGATCCGGTTGAGCGTCGAGGAGTTCATGTCGTGGCTGTCTCTCCATCGGTGGCGGCGTCCGGCAACAAGCGCGCGGCTCGCCAGGACACGAACAGGCTGGAGCAGGTCATCAGCAGCACGGATGTCACCGGGTGCACCAGGCCGGCTGCCGCGATCGCGATCCCGGCGGTGTTGTAGGCCGCCGCCCAGTAAAGGTTCGACCGCGCCACAGACAGGGCATGCTGCGCCGTCTCGATCGCTCGAGGAAGGGCGCGAAGGTCGCCAGTAGTCAGGGTTCCGTCGGCGAGGCCGGAAGCGAGATCAACACTGCCGGGGGCCGCTATGGAAACTTCGGCGGCGGCCATGGCTGCCGAGTCGTTCAAGCCGTCGCCGACAAACAGGACGGA
This sequence comes from uncultured Solibacteraceae bacterium, assembly GCA_964627045.1. Classification (GTDB taxonomy): domain Bacteria; phylum Acidobacteriota; class Terriglobia; order Bryobacterales; family Bryobacteraceae; genus CAZVIK01. Next base: position 73,138 of record CAZVIK010000002.1, read on the forward strand.
CCGCCCCGCCGACTGCTGCGCGCGAACCAGAGCCAGTTTGTCCTCCGGCGTAAGCGAAAAGTGGTGCCGGCCCACTGGGACAGCCAGCGCGCGAGAGGCGGCGTCGCCGGTCGCCAGGACGGTTTCGATGCCGGAGGCCTCAATCTGCCGCAACGCCTCGGCCGCCGAATCGAGGAGCGTCTCCTCGATTTCCACAATCGCGGCGGGCGCGCCGTCGACGAGAACCGCGATGCTTCGGGCGGCCGCATCCCGGCCGGCGCCGAGCAGCGGCGGGGCTTCGAGCAAACGTTCAGCCAAGCCGACCGACAGGTCCCATCGGCCGGCGGAGGCCGCGGACAGGCGAGCGCGGAATCCGATTCCGGGAAGCATCTCCAGCGACTCGACCCGGATGGCGGGACCGCTCAAGCCTGCGTCGAATCCGTCAAACGCGGCGGCGATGGGATGGTTGCTGGCGCGCTCGGCTGCCGCGACCAGCCGCCGCAGAAGCGTGTCGCCCATCCCGTCCAGAGAAAAGAACCGCGTGCGCGCGATGCACCACCCCTCCGCCGTCAAGGTGCCGGTCTTGTCAAAGATCACGGTGTGAACCCTGGCCAATCGCTCCACCGCGTCCCCACCCTTGACGGCGACGCCGAACGCGGCCATTCGCCGGACCGCGCCCCAGAAGACCAAGGGAGTGGCGAAGCCCAGGGCGCATGGGCAGGCGATCAGAAGTACGGCGAGACCGTGCATCACGCCGATGCTCCAGTCCTGGAGGATGCTCCACGTGGCGGCCGTCGACAGGGCTGCAACCAGCACCACTGGCGCGAACCATCGCGCCAAGCGGTCGGCCGCACGTTCGGTGCCGGAAGGCGACGCGAGCAGGCGCGCGACCTGGTCGAGCGAACGGGCCAGCGTGCTCGCCGACGCGGCTGCGGCCGCCCGGACCTGGATGGCGCCGTCTACCGGGCAGGCACCGGCCAAAACGCTGTCACCGGGCCCGGCGGCGCGGAGGAATCCCTCGCCGCTTACCGTGGCCTCCTGGAGGCAAGCGCGCCCAGAGGTGACCGTGCCGTCCACCGGGACGGCTTCGCCCGGCCGCACCATCACCGTGTCTCCGGCCGCCAGTCGCCCCGCTGCGACGCGTTCGGCGGAGCCATCCGCGAGAATCCGGTCGTAGGATGCTCCAGCCCGCACCACGGAGAGCGCGGCCAGCGCCGCCTGTTGCGACCGCGATACCAGACGCCGCCCCAACGCGTAGACCACCATCAGGATGGCGGCAACCTCGAAGTACACGGCGCCGCGGCCCGTGAAGGCCGACACCACCGATTGGCCGAGCGCACCGGCGATACCCAACAGGAACAGCGATTCGACCGTGACTCTCCGCGCACGGAGTTCGCGCCAGGAGTTCACCGCCAGTGAGTGTCCGGCCAGTGCCGCCACCAACAACGTGCCGCCGGCCAGGCCCAACAGCAGCACCATCCGCTCGCGCGGCGTCGACTCCGACAGGTTGACCGAGAGTGAAAGGCTCATCACATTCATGGCCAGGAACGCCGCCGCCGCTAGGCGCACCCAGGGCCAGACGCCTTCCGGGTCGGGTGCCGCGCAATGGCACGCGAAACGCGCGCCGTCTGCGGGTGCCGGGGAGGCGTTCACTTCGAGGACTCTAGCGCAGCCAATTCGGCGGCAGTCCAGGGCTTACTACGGCCGGCCCCGGCTTGGCGAACGGCGGCGACCTCTTCCAAGGTGACCGCCGGGGACTTGTTGCCGAACGAACCTCGCACGTATGTGAGCACGGCGGCCACCTGCTCGTCGGACAGTTGTTGCCAGGCGGGCATCTCTCCGTTGTAGGCCTTACCGTGGACCGTCACCGGGCCGTTCAATCCGTGTAACACGATCCGGATCAACGTTTCGGGGGAGCCGTTAACAAAGGGCGAATCGGCAAGAGGCGGGTAGACGCCATCGACACCAGTGCCTTCGGCCTGATGACACGCGACGCAGTTGGCAAACACACGCTGCCCGAGCACCATGGGATCGGCCGGCGCGGCCGCCTTGGCTTCTCCGCCACCCGAGCTCAATCGCTGTGCCGGGCCGTCGGTGAAGATGTCGGCGCGAAAGGCGCCGCTGTTGATGGCCAGATAGTAGCCGCCCCATCCGAGCAGCGCAAAGTACAGCAACATCAGCCAGACCGGCGTCGGCTCGCGTCCGTCCTCGGGTTCCGCCATCTCCCGCATGATGGGATGGTGCATGGGCATGACGTCTGGCGTCTGCCGTTCTTCCTGCTCGAGTCTGGCGCGGGGCGGTTGCGAATCGGGACTGCTCACTTGGCCTCCGGGAGATCGTAGTTCCGGTTCAGGCTCCGCAGGTACCCCACAAGTTGCGCGCCCCGGAGGTTAGGGAGAACCCAGGCCGGCTCTCTGGACCACTCGGCCGGCAGGCGCACGGCCTCGGCGGGAACGCCATTGGCTTCGCGGATCACCTTGAAAAGGAACGGATATCGCGGCATAGTGGAGCCCGCCGACGTTATGGCCGGATTGTAGAGATGCAGCAGGTGCCAGTCGCGGCTGGGTTGGCGCGCGCCGATATTCGCCAGGTCCGGTCCGGTCCGCATGGTCCCCAGGAGCGGCGTCGGTTCGAAGATATAATCGCGCGCGACGGTCCGGCGCATGCCCCAACCGCGGGCGATATCCGCGCCGAACCCCTCCGGGCGTACCTGCTGGGAATGGCAATAGACGCAGCCGAGGTCCACGTATACGGCACGCCCGGTGACGGCGTCGCCGAAGGGGACCGCGGGCCAGGACTCCTGCGAGTCGTCTTTGAAGGCGGCCAGGTCGCGTGTCTGCCAGTTGGGGAAGAGTACCAAACCGAGCAGGGAGGCGAAGACCGAGAACAGGACTCCGAGTGCGATCAGCGTGGTGCGATTCACGCGGCCTCCTTGCCGGTCGCCGGACGGCGGGCACCGCCCAACAGGGTCGGTCCCAGAAGGCGCGCCCCGCGCTTCCGCAACATGTTCCAGACCAGGACGCCGAATGCGACGTGGCCCACGGTCATCAAAACGCCGGCCGTGCTGCGTGCGTGCAAGTATGGCTTCATAGCGGCGACGATCTGGAGAAACGGCGTCTTCGGATCGTTCATCATGAGGCCCTGGACCCAACCGCCCCAGGTGAGGGCCACCCAATAAAAGGCGATGCCCAGCGTGCAGGTCCAGAAGTGGACGCGGATCAGGTGCGCCGAATGCCACTCGGAG
>CAZVIK010000003.1:0-51394 GCA_964627045.1 uncultured Solibacteraceae bacterium
CTCCCCAGGGGTCGTAGGAGCCCGCCGAGGCGGTGCCCACGAAGGAGCCGTCTTCCAGTTGCAGCAGCGGCGTGACGGTGTGGAACCCGCCGCCGGGCATGGACACGCTGGCGCTCGAACCGCTGATCGTGGCCAGGTGCGGTTGCCAGTCCGACCAGTCGGCCGAGGCGTGGGTGGCCTCAAAGGAGAGGACCGCTCCTTCATCGGCGTTGGTGATCATGGCGACGTCGCCGATCATCGGGCCGTCCGGATTGTGGCTGCTGGACCACTCGAAGATGTCGATCTTTTCGGCGGCGCCGTCGCTGGAGACCCGCAGCAACTTAAGGTAGTTCATCTGATAGGGAGGGTAGGGGGCATAGTCGCTATAGCTGTAGGGCACGTAGGCGTTGCCGTCGCCGGCGACGATAATGCCGCGCGGGAAGGCCCACGCGGCTTGAGTGGGCAGCGGTGACGACACGGTGAACTTCTGGCCGCCGGCCGGATCGAAACCCATCACGGTCAGCGCGTCGTTGGAGCCCGTCCAATCCCAGGCGACCACGAAGATGGTGCCGTCGGGATGCACGCCCAAGCGAAGCTTCAGCGAGCGGGGATCTTCGTGGGAAACCGTGTAGAGCGTGGTGGGTTGACCGGTGATGCCGTCCAGCCTCACGACGGAGTCGTCCTCTTCCCCCATCTTGACGTACACCAGGCCGCCCTGGAAATCCGGAACGACATAGCCGGGCATGTACCAGGCGCTCCCGTTCACATCCGCCGTCCAGGCGGTGACGCCTTCGCCGGTGACGGCCTCCACGGTCCCGTCTCCATGGAACGCGAACACGTCGGCGACTCCTTCGGAACTCGGGACGGCGGGAACCAGCGAGTAGACGGCCGCGCCCACGCCCGGATTGGACCACAGCACGGTGCCCGGCGGCAAGGCGGTGGCGCTCACCGTCACGTCGGCGGAGGCCGTGCCCGCGGTGATGGTAGCGCGGCCCGCGGCGACTGCCGTGAGAACCGGTGGGTCGGCGGCGGACAGGCTCACGATGCCGGTGTCACTGGAGTCCCAGGTCAGGCCGGTGACCGGCTGTCCGGTGGAATCCAGCGCCTGGATTGTGTGCGTATCCCCAACTTCCAGGTTCATGAGATTGGGTACGAGGGTAACCGCATCGAGGCTGGGCACGGTGAACGCCAGTGCGTTGCTCCACTCGCCATCCTGCTGCACACGGGCCACGCCGGTCAAAGAACCCGAGGCGACCGCGGCGACGATTTCCGTATCGCTCCAACTCACGACCGTACCTTCCGCGCTGCCGAGCCAGACCTTGCCGGAGCCCTGCGCCGCGCCGAATCCGGTTCCGGTGAAGGTGACAGATGTACTGTAGGCACCCGAAGCCGGGTCAATCGTGGACAGGTGCAGCCTGTCAACGTCGAAGGGCACGCCACCGCTCCAAACGCCGTCGAAGCGACTGTGGCGACGATTTCGGTGGCACTCCAGCTTTGAACGGTGCCGTTTGCCGTTCCCAACCACACCTGCCCGTCGCCCTGGGACGAGCCGAAGCCTGTGCCGGTGATGGTCACCTGGGTCCCTGGAGGCCCGCTGGAGGGTGATACGTCCGTGATGACCGGGACGATGACGTCAAAGGAAACGGCGTTGGACCAGACACCCCCCTGCCGCACCTGGGCCAGACCGGAGTTCGAGCCGGTGGCAACCGTGGCTACAATTTCCGTGTCGCTCCAGCTCGATACGGCGCCGTACGTGCTCCCGAGCCACACCGCGCCCGTTCCCGGCGTGGAGCCAAAGCCGGAGCCGGAAACCGTGACCGAGGTTCCGGCTGAGCCGCTCGACGGCGAAACGGTTGTGATCGTGGGAGGTGAGGCCACCGTAAACGCGCGGGCGTTGCTGGCTACGCTGTCCACCGTGACGACCACGTTGCCTGAGGCGGCGCCGCTCGGAACGGCGATCCGGATGATGTTTGCGCTCCAAAACGAGGCGGTGCCCGCGGGCGTTCCGTTGAAGGTGACCGTGCTTGAGCCCTGGCTGGAGCCGAAGTTGGCTCCGGTGAGCGTAACAAGAGTCCCCACCGATCCAGCGGGAGGCCAGAGACTGCCAACTAAGGGGCCGCTGCCAAGGATCGTATACGACGCCGAACTGACGGTGCTGTTGTCCAGTCCGCTGGCGTAGGCGATGGCCTTTAGGTTGCCAGTTTGGGTGACCGATACCGGTCCAGTGTAGAGCGTCCCTTCGGTGTCACTCGGCGTGCTGCCGTCGGTGGTGTAACGAATGGAAGCGCCAGCCGTGGCGGTCGAGATGGTCACCGATTGGGGCGTGGCGTACGTGCCGGCAGGCGGGCTGAAAGTGGGAGGCGCGGCGGAATCGGCCATGGCAGCCGGAACAAACACAAGTAGCCAGCAGGCAGCCAAGCACAACTGGAATAGAAACAGGCGAATGGATTTCCTCATGTCCAGATCTCCGGAGAGTCGTGGGGGGCACGGTTGGAACGGGTGAACGATCGTGCAAGCGGACTGGCTTGCGAAGGCGCAGCGTGATCGGGGCGGAACGCCATCGGGAACCCGACAACCCCGACGCCGCCTTGGAAAAACCCAACCACGCGGATCTCCGACTTAGTACTGAACGGCCTACAAGCCGATGTTAGGGCGGAACCCGGCCGGCGGCTACTGGCGAGTTGTACAGGTTCGAGCGAGGTTTCTCAGTGGAAACCGGCCTTCACGGAAACGGACGGGCTGGGTGCACACGTGTTCTGCTGGGCATCTCAGTTGTTGTTAAGCCTCTCGTTAGCAACAAGTTGCAGTTGACTTGAGACGTTGAGCTTGCGGTAGATGGAGGACAGGTGGAATCTGACGGTACGCGGACTGATCGATAGCGCTTCCGCGATTTGCTTGGCGGGCGCCCCCTGCGCGGCGAGCCTGAAGACTTGCTCTTCGCGCCGAGTGAGCCTTGCCTGAAGTACTGGAGGTTTCATTTTTGGTGAGATGGGACCACCATCTTACATTTGCGAGTAGGACCGGCGCAATGGTTGGACGCCAATAAGCTCAAAGTAGTTCCTAACACGCGCTCGCGAGTAGAGACAGCCCCTGCTGAGATGTTCGCCCGCTGGCGGGGGGTGGCTTCGACGTCGTGCCGGTAACATCGGTGGGATCTGACGGCTTGAGCGTTGGAGGGCGGGCGGCACCGGCGAGCGGTGCTCGGGTCGATCCGGCTGGACGGCAGCGGGGCGGCGGGGCCAAGGGAACGACGAAGGGGCTCCCCGCACCAGACGCAACACGGGACGCGCGGGAGGCGCCGCCGCCGAAGTATAATGGTTCGTTCCACGATTCTCAATCCCCAGGGAGTATCAGAAGACCATTCATGGCTACCAAACGCATCGGCATTCTCACCGGCGGGGGCGACGTCCCCGGACTGAACGCGGTCATTAAGGGAGTCGTCTACCGCGGCAGCGAGCTTGGCATCGAAGTCACGGGCCTCAGGCGTGGCTGGGAAGGGTTGACGCACGTCAACCTGGACGACCCGATCAGCCGGGCGAAGTACGTCCTTCCGCTCAGCAAGGCGAACACGCGCACCATCGACCGCACGGGCGGCACGTTCCTGCACACCAGCCGCACCAACCCGGCCAAGATGAAGTCCGTGCCGGAGTTCCTCAAGGGCAAGGAATTCCCGATCAAGGAAGCCACCAAGCGCGGCGTCACCAGCAAGGTGTTCGACATCACCACGCAGGTGCTCAAGAACCTGGAAGCGCTGCAACTGGACTACCTGGTAGCCATCGGTGGCGACGACACGTTGAGCTACGCGGCGCGGTTGGATAAGGAAGGGTTCCCGGTGGTCTGTATCCCGAAGACCATGGACAACGACGTGCGGAACACCGAGTACTGCATCGGGTTCTCGACGGCAATCACCCGGGCGATGGACGCCATCGAACGGCAGCGCACCACGGTGGGTTCGCACGAGCGAGTGGGCATCTTCCGCGTGTTCGGACGCGACGCCGGCCACACGGCGCTCTACACGGCGTATGTCTCGTCGCTGCGCTGCTGCATCCCGGAATACAAGGTGAAACTGGAGCAGTTGATCGACCTGATCCTGGAAGAGAAGCGCAACAACCCCAGCAACTACGCGCTGGTGATCCTCTCGGAAGGCGCCGAGTGGGAAGGCTACCAGGTGAAGGAGTACGGCGAGGCGGACGCTTACGGGCATCGCAAGAAGATGAGCGTGGGCGAGGACCTCAGCGAACAGATCAAGCAGCGGTCCAAGGAAGAGACCGTGGTCAGCGACTTGACCTACGATCTGCGCGGCGGCAGCCCGGACTTCCTGGATAAGCTGGTGGCGACGACTTACGCCAACATGGCGCTGGACTCGATCACGGCGGGCAAGCACGGCCTGATGACGGCGATCGTGAACGGGTGCTTCACCATGTCGCCGATTCCGGACCCGAAGCTGGGACCGCGCAACGTCGATGTGGCGACCATGTACGACACGGCGAAGTACACGCCGCGGTACGACGCGAAGCTGGGCCTTCCGATTTTCCTGACGCGGGCATAGCAGCGGGGGCGGTTTCCGCCCCCCTTTCGAAAGACGTGTACCGATGACGACCGGCGGGACAGGGCTCCCATTCCAGGAGATCGTCGAGGCCGAAGGGCACCTGATCGACTCCCATGTGATGGAGCAGATCTTCGACAAGGTGGTCGCCCACAGCGGACGTTTCGAGGTGGAGCAGTTCCGGATCGGGCGCACCAACGAGGAACCGTCCTACTTGCGCCTGAGGGTGGAGGCACCGTCGGGCGAGGCCATGGCGGGGATGCTCGGGCACTTGATGGACCTGGGCTGCTCGCCGGTGGACTCTTCCGATGCGCAACTGCGGACGGTGGAACGGGACCGCTGCGCTCCCGAGGACTTCTACTCGACCACGAACCACCGCACGCTGGTGCGCCACCTGAACCAGTGGGTGGCGGCCGAGAACCAGCGCATGGACGCGCTGGTGGTGGTGCGCGAGGGCCGCGCCTTCTGCCGGCGGTTGCGCGACATACGGGCGGGCGACCAGGTGGTGGTGGGCATGCGCGGCATCCGGGTGCTGCCGGAATCCAAGGAACGCGACCGGCTGGCCTTCGCGTTCATGGCGCAGGGAATCTCCTCGGAACGGCAGGTGGAGACGGCCGTGCGCCAGACGGCCGCGCTGGTGCGGCAGACGCGGGAGGCGGGGCAGAAGGTGGTCGTGGTGGCCGGGCCGGTGGTGGTTCACACCGGCGGAGCGCCGGCGCTGGCTGCGCTGATCCGCGCGGGGATGGTGCAGGCGTTGTTGAGCGGCAACGCGCTGGGCGTTCACGACGTGGAAGCTGCGTTGATCGGGACCTCGCTCGGGGTGCGGCTGGCCGACGGACGGCAGGCCGAACACGGCCATCGCAACCACATGCGGGCGATTAACGCGATCTATCACTGCGGCGGCATCCGCAACGCGGTGGACAGCGGGCGGCTGACCAAGGGGATCCTGTATGAGTGCGTGCGGGCGAACGTGCCCTACGTGCTGGCCGGGAGCCTGCGCGACGACGGGCCGCTGCCGGAGACCATCACCGACATGAACCAGGCGCAGGACGCCTACGCCGCCGAATTGAAGGGCGCGGGCCTGGTGCTGAGCCTGGGCTCCATGCTGCACTCGATCGCCACGGGCAACATGCTGCCCAGTTGGGTTCGCATCGTGTGCGTGGACATCAACCCCGCCGTCGCCACCAAGGTCAGCGACCGCGGCACCGGGCAGGCGGTGGGCGTGGTGACCGATGTGGGGCTGTTCCTGGATCTTCTGGCCAAGGCGCTGATCGAATCATGAAAAAGGCCTACACCGACGAGCACGCCTGCGCGGGCCTGGACGCGCCGCTGCCCGCGCTGGAGACGTTTCCGAACCAGTTTCCGGGGTACGAAATCGAGATCGTGATTCCGGAGTTCACCTCGGTCTGTCCGAAGACCGGCCTGCCGGATTTCGGCAAGCTTACGATCCGGTATGTTCCGGACAAGCGGTGCGTGGAACTGAAGTCGCTCAAGATGTACGAACTGGGCTACCGGAACCTGGGCATCTTCTACGAGAACGTGGTAAACCGTTTCCTTCGGGATTTCGTGGCCGCCGTGAAACCGGTGGAGGCGGCGGTGACGGGCGAGTTCACGCCGCGCGGAGGCCTCTCGTCAACGATCACGGCAAGCTGGAGCGCGAAAAAACGTGGCCGCCGGTGAGCCTTACCAACAACTGAAGGCCGAAGAGATCGCCGAGGTGGTGCAGGAGATCCGCGCGCGCGTGCGGCTGCGCCACCCGGAGGGTTCGGCCGGTTCGGCGCCGCTGCCCGACCTGGTGCCGATTCTGCGGGCCCGCGACGCGGCCGAAGCGAAGGTTGCGGCGATCGGTACGGTGAACCCGCGGCGCGGCGGCGTGCTGAACGCGATCGTCCAGCGGTCCAAGCGGGTGGTGGCGCGGCTGCTGGACTGGCACGTCCGCGAGCAGGTGGAGTTCAACCGCGCGGTGGTGACGGCCGTGGAAGCGGTGCTGGACGCGTTGAACGAAAACAACCTGGCGCTGGCGCGGCTGGCGGACATCGAACGGCGGGCCGCCGAAGCCGACGAGTCCATCCGGCGGGACCTCAGCCTCCAGGTGGATGCCCGGGCTCGGGAACTGGACGCGCACTTGGAAGAGTTGCGGCGGCAGACCGGCGAACTGCAACGGCAGTCCGGGGTTCTTCTGGACGAAGCGCGGGAACTCAAGGATGTCCGCCGGCACTGGGCCGAGTGGCGCCAGGAGTGGGAGAAGAAGCTCTCGATCAACGAGGTTCAATTCCTGCGTGGCGTGGCGGACCTGGAGAGCGCCTTCCAGCATCGCGCCACGCTGATGGAAGCGAACTTCCGCGATACGGTTCGAGGGCAGCACAGGGACTTCGAGGCGTCGCTCGACCATGCGCGGGGTGAGATTCAGACGAAGTTGTGGGAGGACCTCGGGAAGGTCCGGACCGACTTCGAGCGGTTGATTCACGCCGAGTTGCGGCTGGTGCGGCAGCGCGCGGCGCTGGGGACGCGCGACGCGGGTAGCGCTCCGGCGGGCGGGCCGGTTCCGGCCGCGACGCCGGCGTTCGATCCCGCCTGGTTCGCGGAGCGCTTCCGGGGCACTCGGGAGTACGTGCGCGAAAGTCAACGCTTCTACGTGCCGTTGTTCCAGGACTGCGCGCCGGTATTGGACCTGGGCTGCGGGCGGGGCGAATTCCTGGAACTCATGAAAGAGGCCGGCATCGATGCGCAGGGGGTCGATGCGAGCGAGGAGTCCGTGGCGCAGTGCGTGGCCAAAGGACTGAAGGCGGAGGCGGCGGACCTGTTCGCCTACCTGGAGGGCCTTCCGGAGGCGGCCATGGGAGGCATCTTCTGCTGCCAGGTGGTGGAGCACCTGCCGGCGGAACGGGTTCCCGGCCTGATCAAACTGGCGGCGGCCAAGCTGTCGCGCGGCGGTTTGCTGGCGGTGGAGACGCCGAACCCGGAGTGCCTGGCCTCGCTGGCCGTGCACTTCTACCTCGACCCGACGCACCAGCGGCCGGTACCGTCGCCGCTGCTGAAGTATTACTTCGAGGAAGCGGGACTGGGCGGAATCGAGATACGGCGGTTGTCGCCGGCGGTGGAATCGATGCCGTCGCTCGCGTCTCTGCCCGAGGAGTTCCGGGAAGCGTTCTTCGGGGGCCTGGACTACGCCATTCTGGGGCGGAAGCTGTAAGGGGCGGCCCTCAGATCAGGTGGTGCACATCCGGGGTGAAGGTTCCCTCCCGCCAGCGGTCCCACATCCGCAAAGCCTGGATGGCGAAGACCGTCGAGACGGGGTTCGCAAACGGCATCAACGCGCCGGCACGGCGTCCGAAGCAGAAGGCCCCGGAAACCTGCGGATCGCCGGAAGAGAACTGGAATTCAGACAGGGCCGAGGCCTCCTGGGCCGCGAGGGACCGGTCGAGGGGGACCGCGCCGGTGGCGGCGGCATAGAGGCGCACGCGGAGCAACTGGGCGTACACGTCCGAGCGGGCGAACTCGGGGCCGATCTCACGGAGCAGATGCGAGACCAACCCGATGCCTTCGGAGAGCGCGCCGGCGCACGGCGGGAGGGTGGCGCGGGGCAGCAGGCCTTCCAGGAAGTAGCAATAGGCATGGAGCCGGTTCATCGTCTCGATGCGATCGGATTCCGCAGTGAGAAATGCGGCGTGGTCCGGCAGGAGCGCGGCGAGCGCCGCATCGTAGAGCGCGCCGAAATCGTGGCACGCCGTGGCGCGCTCGAGTCCGTGCCAGGCCAAGGCCGACTTAAGCTGGTAGCAGCCGGGAAGGCGCGACCAGCGGGCCTCGCCGGGGGCCGGTTGCTTGCCCGGCAAGCTGAGAACCGGATGATATCCGTCCGGGCCGCGAAAATCGCCGGCCATGGAACGGCCGCAGGCTTCGGCGACGTCGCGGAATTCGGCTTCGCCGGTCTTCCGCCACAGCGCCAGAAGGCCGCGCACGACGATGCCGAGATCGAAGAAATAGGCGTAACGGCTCTCGCCGTCGTTCTCGAAAGGAATGGTGGCGAGCGACGGCTGCCAGGCGTGGCGCGTGAGATAGCGCCCGGCCCGCAGAGCGGCGTTCAGGCAATCGGGGCGGCCGGTTTCCTCGTGAAGCCAGACCAGCGCGGAGACGGCATAACCGGTGATCTCGTTGGAAACAGCGCGGTATTCCCGGTGGTCGGTCCGGTAGTAGCGGGACACGCCGCCGGAGGGACTCTGGATGCCCGAGCGGAGCAACCAGGCGGTGGCGCGGCACGTCACATCAGAAACCGGTGGCGTGGGCGCAGCTAAGACTCGGCTCGCGGAAACCGATGACGACATGGTGCAGAAACCGCCCATTGTAGCATCCAACGGCGGCGCCGGGCACCAGGAAAGCGCACGCGTAGTTGGTATACTGAGAAGGCAGAAAACCACAATTTTCCCATGAAGTCCTTCGCCGTCTTATTTTTAGCAGCCGGAATCTCGTTTGCGGGCAGTTTTCAGACCGGACAGGCCGCACGCGCGGTGATTGGGCAATCCCATTTCACCATGCAGTATGCGGGCGGTGCGGTCGGTGGCGCGGGGGGAGTTGCCTACGGCGGCGACACGCTATTCGTCGCCGAAGGGAACCGCGTGGGAGCAGGGCCGCTCAAAAACCGCGTCACGGTGTTTCAGAATCTCTCGACGACGCTTCCCAAGCCGACCGACGAACTCGAATACACGAAGCGCTGCCCGGTGTGTCTGGATGCGGCGTCGTTCGTGTTGGGGCAGAATAACCTCGACGACACAGGCTACACGTCGCCGCCGACGCGCGGTACGCTGCGCACGCCGACGGCCGTGGCATCCGACGGCGTCCGGCTAGCCGTGGCCGACACCGACAACAACCGGGTGCTGATCTGGAATTCAATCCCCACCACGATGAATCAGCCTCCGGACGTGGTGGTGGGCCAGACGGATTTCACCTTGGCGACGGTCTTCAATCCGCCATCGGCCTCGACGCTGCGCTCGCCGCAGGGTGTCTGGCTCCACGGCGGGAGACTGTTTGTCGCCGACACGCTGAACAACCGCGTTCTAATCTGGAATTCGATTCCAACCACGAACGGTAAAGCCGCCGACGTGGTGGTGGGGCACAAGAGTTTCACGGTCCCGCCGCAGGTGAACCTGGCCAGCGGAGACCTCGATCCGAAGGCGGACAACCTGGTCAGCCCGGTGTCGGTGACCACCGACGGGCAGCGGCTGTACGTGGCCGACCTGGGGCAGAACCGGGTGTTGATCTACAACTCGGTTCCTTCGGCAAACGGCGCGGCGGCCGATGTGGTGATCGGTCACAAGCTGATGACCGAGGCCAGTTCCAACGATGCTCCGTCGGTCTGCGAAGCGATCGGCGTGGATGACGACGGCGAGAACATCTATCCCGCACGGTGCGCGGGCACGCTGGACTTCCCGCGGTTCGCGCTGTCGGATGGGACCAGGCTGTTCATCTCGGACGGCGGCAACGACCGCATCCTGGTGTACAACAGCATCCCGCAGGAAAACGGAAAGCACGCCGACGTGATCCTGGGCCAGCCGAACGGAACCGTGAACATGAGCTCGGACGGCGCCTACGAGTGGCGCCGGGCGAGCGCCGATTCGGTCCGCACGCCGCACGCGCTGGCATGGGACGGAGAGAATCTTTACGCGGCCGATCCGTTCAACATGCGCGTCCTGGTGTTCACGCCAGCCGAGCCGTCGATCCCCTATACGGGGGTCCGGAACGGCGCGAGCCGCGCGGTCTACGCGGTCGGGTCGGTGACCCTGTCGGGCTCTATCAGCGCCGGCGACGAGGTGAGCGTCACCATCGGCGACGGCGACAGCGAGGACTATTACGGCAACGTCACCGACGACAACGGCGATGGCGTGGAAAGCGACAATATCACGTACAGCTACACGGTGACCTCGCGCGACACGCTGGAAACCGTGGTGGCGTCCCTAGTGGATTTGATCAATTCAGGCCAGGGCCGGAATTCCGACGGGACGTATTTCGAGTGGCCCGGGGGCGACCGGCTGGTATACGCGGCGCCGAATCCCTCGACCAGGGCGATCATCTTGACGGCGCGTGTGGAGGGCGGCGACGGTGACAAGGTCACTTTGGGCGTCGCGGTCGATAACCCGGATCACACGCCCAAGATCGCGGCGGTCACCTCGGGCACGAACCTGGCGGGCGGCAACGACGCGGCCAAGATCGGGCCGGGGACGCTGGTGCAGATCCTCGGTGATAACCTCGCCGACCAGGTAGCCTCCGCGCCGGCCGGGGCGAATCCTCTGCCGAGGGAACTGGGCGGGGTGCAGGTTTACTTCGACGGGATCCGGGCGCCGTTGCTCTCGGTGTCGCCAACGAGTATCACGGCGCAGGTGCCGTTCGACGTCAGCGACTCTAACGGTGTTAGCGCCTTCGTGCGCGTCCGGTGGAACGACGGCCGGGTGACCGTTACCAACGCTACGGGTGTGCCGATCGTGGGCGAGAACCCCGGCATCTTCGCGGCGGAGGGCTCCGATCCAAGGATGGCGATCGCGGTCCATTCCAGCGCCTACGCGACGGGAACGGTTTCGGTGGACGGGTCGGTTCAACCGGGGGACATTTGCACGGTCAAAATCGAAGACCGGAGTTACTCGTACGTGGTCCAGACGGGCGACACGCTGAACACGATTCGGGACGCGCTGGTCCGCCGGATCAATGAAGACCCGATGGTGGAGGCCTACCCGTCGTCGATCTGGACGCGGGTGCGCCTGCGGGCGCGCATTCCGGGTCCGATCGGCAACGACATTGCGATCTCGGCCTCGGCCAACGATGGGGCGGCGGCGGTGGTGACGGCGTTCAACAGCAAGCTCTGCTGCGCCAACGAACCGGGGAGCCTGGTGACCGAGGACAACCCGGCGATGCCGGGCGAGACGATCATCGTCTACGCCACGGGTTTGGGGTTGATCGTGCCGGACCAGGCGATGAAGCTCGTGCACACGGGCGTGGCATACGAAGGGCCGGAGTTCAACACGCCGGTGGCGTTTGTCTCTTCGATGGCCGGAGACCGGACGGCGAACGTGCTGGCGTGCGGGTTGAAGCGGGGCGCGGTGGGGATCTACGAGGTTCACCTGGAACTGAATCAGGCGCAGCCCTCCGACGCGTTAACGCGCGTCACAATCACGCAGTCGATCTACACGAGCAACATCGTCACGATCCCCGTGTTGAATCCGTTCGAGCAGTAGCGGGCGCAAAGCGGGCGCGGCGCGGATTCCGGCGGGGGCGAGACCGCGCCGGGGCGCTCAGCTTGCCGGACGCCCGGACGTGGCCTCTTCCGGGCGATGAGGACGAAACCCGGCGGCGCGGAGGACGGCGCGCGAAGACTCGGCGGCGGCGGGAAGCACAAAAAAGAAGGCGCCCACGCGCACGCGCTGGAAGATGAATCCCCCGAAGTACTGATCGGCCTCGACGGCGTAATCCACACCGGCGGCGTCAAGCGCAGCCTCGGTCCTCTTGGCCTCGGAGAGCCGCCTGGCGATGTAGATCAGATCGAGTTCGCGCTCGCCGAAAAAATCCGCGTCGCGCCGCACGCTAGAGGCTCCGAATCCGCGCCGCGAACGCGTCGTAGGCGCCGGGAGAGTTGCGGTTCATCCACTGGATGA
Organism: uncultured Solibacteraceae bacterium; assembly: GCA_964627045.1. Classification (GTDB taxonomy): domain Bacteria; phylum Acidobacteriota; class Terriglobia; order Bryobacterales; family Bryobacteraceae; genus CAZVIK01. The sequence continues at coordinate 12,163 of CAZVIK010000003.1, forward strand.
AGAGATTGGAAGCCGCCTCGAGGTTCCGGTACATGCTGGGGCTGCCGTAGGCTTCGCGCGCCAGGGGTACCAGGTTCTTCACGCGTTCCCACACCACGAGCATCTCGCCGCCGCTTTGGAAAAACAGCTCGGCGTTGAGCACGCCAGCGGTAATGAAACTCGCCACCATCTCCCAGTAACTGAGGACCATCCGGTAGTAGGCGTTCTCCTGGGAGCCGGCCGGGCAAACGGCGGCCAGTTCGTCGAGGTTGGCCGCCTTCACGTTCCGAGTAAACCAGTCCCGGGCGGTCCGCAACTTTTCTTCGCGCCGCAGTTCGTAAAGGCGCAGAACAAGATTGACGTCGTCGTAGGTGGCCTGTGCTCCCATGCAGACAGGTTAGCAGAGACGGCGGGGCCGGGGACGAAACTTCGACTCGGGATTACCGGCCGGAAGCCGGGCGCGGCGGAATCGTCCAAAGATGCAACCGGGCGCCGTCCACGACGATGGACCGCTCCGGCTTCCAGTCGCCCATGTCGTGGCTGTGGGATACCACGCGGGTGCCGGGCTTCAACTCCGCCAGGAGCTTCGGGCGGAGCTTCAGGTTGACCGAAGGCCACAGGAACAGCGTGACGACCGTGGCGTCGCCGATCTTCGCCTCGAACAGGTCTTCCTCGATGAAGGTGACGCGGTCCGTCAACCCGGCCCGGCGGGCGTTGGCGTTGGATTGATCGATGCGCAGAGGGTCGATGTCGATCCCTACGCCGCGCGCGCCGAACTCCCGCACCGCCGCGATGACGATGCGCCCGTCGCCGCAGCCCAGGTCGTACACCACGTCGTCCTTGGTGGTTCCCGCCAACTTCAGCATGGCGGTCACGACGGGGTCGCTGGTCGGCTCCCAGTGGATATCGGGTTGGCGCTTGGGCTGCCGCCCCACCTGGGAAAGGGCGGGAGTGGCGGCCGCGGCCAGGCCGGCGGCGACGGCAAAAAAGTCTCTTCGCAGCATGTGGGTGTTCGCCTCTGCGCCTATTTTACAGGGAAACGGCCCGCGGCTGCGGCGCGCTTCGGGGCCTTCGGTGGGATGGAGTCCCCGCGTGGCAAGTCTGGCGGGCGTCTAGCGTCCGCCGCGGATCTGCTGGCCGTACCTTTCGGCAGCGGCGAGCACGGCGGTGGCGTCGAGGGTCAACATCTTCCGGTTGCGAACGATCAGGCGGCCGTTCACCATTACGTCGTTCACGTCGCTGCCCTTGAGCGCGTAGACCAGTTGCGAGTAGACGTTGTACATGGGTACGGCGTGCGGCGCGTCCAGGCGCACGGTAATCATGTCGGCGCGCTTTCCGGGCTCGAGCGACCCGATTTCCTTCTCCATGCCGAGGACGCGCGCACCCATGATGGTCGCCATCTCGACGACCTGCACGGCGGGGAGCGCCTGGGGGTCGCGCATGATAACCTTCTGAAGCTTGGCCGCCAGGTCCATCTCCTCGAACAGGTTGAAGTCGTTGTTACTGCCGGCCGGGCCGTCGGTTCCCAGGCCCACGGCCATGCCGAGCGACAGCATCGGCAACACCGGCGCCACGCCGCTGCCGAGTTTCATGTTGCTGGACGGGCAATGCGCGATGCCGACGCCGCGCTCGTGCAGCAACCGCCGGTCGGCGTCGTCGGCCCAGACCGAATGCGCCGCCACGGTGCGTCCCTGGAATATGCCCAGCCGGTCCAGGAGAACTACCGGGCTGGCGCCGCGCGCCTTCTTCGAGTCGATGCGCTCCTGTTCGGTCTCGGAAACGTGGATGAGCAGGGGGACGTTGTAGCGGTTGGCCAGCGCGCGGGCTTCGACGAGCACCGGGTCGTCGTTGGTGTAGAGGGCGTGCGGCGCGGGGGCGGGGACGATGAGCGAATCGTTGCGGTACTTCTGGATAAAACGTTCGGTGAAGGCCAGGGCTTCGGCGGGCGTCTTCGAATCGGGCGAGGGAAAGCGGAGGATGGTCTGCCCGAGCACGCCGCGCAGGCCGGCTTCGCGCGTGGCCTCGGCCACCACGTCCTCGAAGTAATACATGTCGGCGAACGTGGTGGTGCCAGAAAGGGCCATCTCCATACATCCGAGGCGCGTGCCCCAACGCACGAATTCGGCGTTGACGTGCTTGGCCTCCGCCGGGAAGATGTGCTTCTCAAGCCACTCCTGGAGCTTCAGGTCGTCGGCCACGCCGCGGAACAGCGACATGGGAACGTGGGCGTGGGTGTTGACGAGGCCCGGCATCAGGATGCCATTGGGCGTATCCACGCGATTGCGGGTGCGGAAGCGCCGCTCGATGTCGGCGCGCGGGCCCACGGCGAGAATACGGCCGTCGCCCACGGCGACCGCACCGTTTTCGATAACGCGGCGGCCGACGTCCATGGTGACCACGTAGCGCGCGGTCCAGATGGCGCCGGCGGTCTGGGCCGTGAGCGAAACGGCGAACAGAAGCAGGCTACAGATAAGACGCATCGAAAGCCCTCGGAAAAAGGTCCTTCAAGCGCAGGCTCTCCACCTTCCCGCGCGGGTTGGCCAGAATCAGTTCGATGTCGCCGCAGAACTCCCACAGGATCTGGCGGCAGGAACCGCAGGGCGGAGTCAGGCCCTCGGTATCGGCGGCGATGGCGATGCGGCGGAAACCGCGCACGCCGTCGCCGACGGCTTTGGAGACCGCCAACCGCTCGGCGCAAATCGTCAGGCTGTAGGTGGCGTTCTCGATGTTGCAGCCGGTGTGGATGCGGCCGGCCTCGTCCTCGAGCGCCGCGCCGACCTTGAAGCCGGAATAGGGCGCATAGGCATTGTCCCGCGCGCGCAGGGCGGCTTCGATGAGCGGGTCCATGTCAGGCCTCCAGGCGCGGCACCAACGCCTTCAGGAATCGAACCAGCGTGCCGCGCACCGCTTCGCCGGTTTCCAGCACGTCTGCATGGGAAATCTTACCGGGCCGGATGCCGGCGGCCATATTGGTGACGCAGGAAACGCCGAGCGCCTTGCAGCCCATGTGATTGGCCGCGATGACTTCGGCGGCGGTGGACATGCCCACCAGGTCCGCGCCGATGGCGCGCAAGTAGCGAATTTCGGCGGGCGTCTCGTAGCTGGGGCCGAGCACGGCGGCGTAGACGCCCTCTGGCAACGGGATGCCGAGTTCCCGGGCGACCGCGCGCGCGGTTTCGCGGAAGCCGAGCGAGTAGGCTTCCGACATGTCGGGGAAGCGCGGGCCGAGGGCGTCGTCGTTGGGACCCGCCAGCGGGTTGGCGCCTTGCAGGTTGATGTGGTCGGAGATCAACACGAGGCTGCCGCGCGAGTATTCCAGGTTGATGCCGCCCGCGGCGTTGGTGAAGACGAACGAGCGCACGCCGAGCGCCGCCAGCGAGCGGACGCCGTAAGCCACCTGCGCGGGGGTGTAGCCCTCGTAGAGATGGGCGCGGCCCGCGAGCACGGCGACGTGCGCCGCGCCGATGCGGCCCGCCACCAAGCGGCCGGCGTGACCGACGGCGGTGGACGGCGGCCAGCCGGGGATCTCGGAGTAGGGGATTTCGGTGCGGTCCGCGAGCTCTGCCGCGAATCCGCCCAGTCCGCTGCCGAGCACCACGGCGACGGAAGGAACGGGCGCGAGCTTGTGACGGAGGAATTCGACGGCGGGCAGGTCCATGACCCAATTCTACAGGAGCATGCCGGCGATGCAGGCCGACATGAAGTTCGCCATCGTTCCGGCGGCGACCGCACGCAGGCCGAGGCGGGCAAGGTCCGATTTGCGGTCGGGGGCGAGCGCGCCGATGCCGCCGATCTGGATGGCGATGGAGCTGAAGTTGGCGAAGCCGCACAGCGCGTATGTGGTAATCACGAAGGAACGCGGGTCCAGTTGGGCCTTGATGGGCCCGAGCATCTGAAAGCTGACGAATTCGTTCAACACCAGCCGCGTGCCGAGCAGGTTGCCGACCACCGAGGCGTCCTTCCAACTTACGCCGAGCAGCCAGGCGATGGGCGAGAAGATCACACCGAAGATCTTTTCGAGCGACGGCGGCAGCCATGTGAGCCAGGCCAGGCCGTGCAGCCAGCCGAGCAACCCGTTCACCAGCGCGATGAGCGCGAGAAAGGCGATCAACATGGCCGCCACGTTGAGCGCCAGGTGCAGGCCGTCACCCGCGCCGCGCGCCGCCGCGTCGATGATGTTGACGCCGGGCTTCTCGATCCGGATATCGACCTTGCCGGCGGTTACGGGCTTTCCTGTTTCGGGCATCAGCACCTTGGCCAGCATGATGGTGGCCGGGGCGGTCATGATGACGGCGGTGAGCAGGTGCCGGATCTCGACGCCGGCAATGACGACGTAGGCCGCCATGACGGCCCCGGAGACGTGCGCCATGCCGCTGGTCATGACGGTGAACAACTCGGACTGCGTCATCCCGCTGAGAAACGGGCGGATGGTGAGCGGAGCCTCGGTCTGGCCCATGAAGATGCTGGCGGCGACGTTGGTGGACTCCGCGCCGCTCGCGCCCATGACGCGCTGCATCACCACGGCCATCGCCTTGACGAAGACCTGCATGACGCCCAGGTAGTAGAGTATCGAAAACAGCGAGGCAATGAAGATGATGATGGGGAGGACTTGAAAGGCGAAGACCACGCCGAACTTGCCGGTCTTGACGCCCAGTTCGGAAAAGACGAACTGGCTGCCGACTTCGGCGTAGCCGAGCAGCGCGCCCACCGCCACGCTGGCCCATTCGAAGAGCTTGCCGACGCCGGTCCGCAGCACCAAAAAAGCGAATGCGAACTGTAGGCCCAGGCCCCAGAAAATGAGGCTGGGGCGGATGGCCTTGCGCTTGCTCGAAAACAGGAACGCCACGCCCAGGATCGCAACCAAACCGAGCAGACCCGTGTAGCGGCCCATGGGGTGGTCCCGGTCAGCCGACGACTTCGAGAATCAACTCGCGCTCCTCGGGAGGCTTGGCCGAAACGCGGAATGCGCCTTCGATGACGGCCGCGGCCTCTTCCAGGTTCTCTTCGCCGGTGTGGTAGAGACGGCAGAGTACGGAACCGGCTTCCACCTTTTCGCCGACCTTCACCTCGAGGATGACGCCGACGGCGGGATCGACCGCCTGCTCCTTGGTCTCGCGGCCCGCACCGATCATCATCGCGGCGCGGCCGACATCCTCGGCATCGATGGCGCTGACAAAGCCGCCGCGCGGAGAGGCAATCTCACGGGCGCCGGTGGCGTTGGGCAGCAGGTCGAAGCGATCCAATACCTGCGGGTTGCCGCCCTGCGCCTGGATGACTTCCTTCAGCTTGCGGTAACCGGAGAGATCGAGCAGACACTTCTGCGCCACGTCGCGAGCTTCCTCCAGGGTCGTGGCGACCTTGCCGAGGTAGATCATGCGCGCGGCCAATTCCAAAGACAGGCGGGTGAGGTCGTTCGGCCCGACGTTTTGAAGAGTCTGGGAGACCTCCATGACCTCGAGGGCATTGCCGACGGCGTAGCCGAGCGGCTGGTTCATGTCGGTGATGAGCGCCTGGATACGCTTGTCCATGCGGCGTCCGATGGCGACCATGATCTGCGCCAGGCGGCGGGCGTCCACCTGCCGCTTCATGAACGCACCCGAGCCGACCTTCACGTCCAGCACGAGGCCGTCCAGACCGGCGGCGAGCTTCTTGGACATGATCGAAGAGGCGATCAGCGGGACCGAGGGCACCGTTCCGGTGACGTCGCGCAGGGCGTACAGCTTGCCGTCGGCGGGCGCCAATTCTTCCGTCTGCCCGAGGAAGCACAGGCCGCAAGACTTAAGTTGCTCGGTGGCCTGTTCGATGGTGAGATCGGTGCGGAAGCCGGGGATGGACTCGAGTTTGTCCAGCGTCCCGCCGGTATGGCCGAGGGCGCGGCCCGAAATCATGGGCACGACGACGCCGGCCGCGGCGGCCAGCGGCGCGGCGATCAGGCTGGTCTTGTCGCCCACTCCGCCGGTGGAGTGTTTGTCAACCTTGCAGCCCGGCACCGAAGAGAGGTCGATGGTCTGGCCGGACCGCAACATGCAACTGGTCAACGCCGAGACTTCTTTGTCGGCCATCCCCTGGAAGTAGACGGCCATGAGAAAAGCCGACATCTGGTAGTCGGGCACACGCCCGGCGACGTAACCCTCCACCAGGGAGGTGATTTCCTCGGGGGCAAGTTCTTCGCCGTCCCGCTTGCGCTGGATCAAGTCGACGATTCGCATCTTGTAAGAGCTTTAAGCCTAACATCTTACGCAGGCGAAAGCAAAGCGGAAAGCGGGGCGCCCGGCAATGCCGGCCTGGGGCGCGCTGGAACGCAAAACGCCTAAGGACTGGTAGTTGCAGGACTTGGCGCGCAAGGGCGGCGTACGGGCGCACGGGTGGTAGACTAGCGGATTGCGCGGGCGCATCCATCTGGACCTGATGTCGGTCGGCTCGGCGAAACTGGTGAACGGCGTCGCCAGTTTCCTGATCCGGATTGTGACGGTCCGGTTCCTGGACCCGGCGGCGTACGGCGTGCTGAGTCTGGGTCTGAGCAGCCTGATGCTGTTCGACGCGGTGCTGGGTTCGGCGGTGGACATCGCGGCCATGGGCCTGATCACCAAAGATGCCGCCCAGCCGGGCAGCGCCATCCTTCCGGTTGAAAAGGCCGCGATCCGGCTCAAGGCCCTCGCGAGCCTGGGGCTGGTGGCATTTTTTTCATTAACCGGCGAGTGGCTGGGGTGCCGGTTTCTGCACGGGCCGGGCGGGCGCAGCTTTTTTGTGGCGATGGCGGCGGGCGGGGCGTGCATCCTGCTGTTGCGCTCCACGCAACTCTACTTCCAGGCGCGGTTGCGGTTTCGCGCGTTCGCGGGCATCGACCTGCTGCATTCGGCGCTGCGCGTGGCGACGATCGGCGCGCTGCTGGCGGCGGGCGTCAGGACGGCTGTGCCGATTCTGGCCTGCTTTGCGGTGGCGCCGGCGTTGGTGTGGATCACGTTCTTTCTGAGAGGGAAGGCGGCGGCCGCGTGGGACGCCGCGCGGCCGGACTGGGCGCTGGTGCGGAAGGTGGCCCGCGCGACCGCGCCGATTCTGGCGTGCTTCGCGGTCAGCTCGCTGGCGAACCGGCTTGACGTTTTCGTGCTGGCTTTGCGCGGCACGCCGGCGGACCTGGGCCTTTATGGAGCCGCGCTGACACTGGCGACGGTGCCGGAGATCGCGGCGGCGTACTTGGCGCCGGTGTTTCTGCCGCGAATTCTGCCGGAGTGCAAGGCGGGGACGTTTTTCCGGTTTTTTGCGAGGTTTCACCTCATGGTTTATGCGGCGATCGGGGCGGCGATGCTGGCGGCGGTGGTGGCGGGCGACGCCGTGATGGGGTTGCTGCTGCCGGCGCGCTATGCGCCCACCGTTGGGCTAGTGAAGATCCTGCTGCCGGGGACGTTGATCGCGGCGTCGTTCTGCCCGCTAACGGTGAACTTCCTGATGCTGACCAGGCCGCGGACGCTGCTGATCCTGGACGGCGTGGCCGCGCCGCTGCTCGCCGCCGCGTACTATTACTTCGTGCCGGCGCACGGAGCGATCGGCGTGGCGTGGATCACCCTGGCGCACCGGCTGGTGAAGACGGCGGTGTTGCAGTCGGCCGCGTACCTGCTGGCGCGGAGGTCGCACGCACTATGAGCGGGGTGGACGTTTCGGCGATCGTCATCAGTCTGAATTCGATGCGCTTTCTGCGCGATTGCCTGGACACGATCCAGATGGGGCCCTGGCGCGAGGTGAGCTACGAAATTCTGGTGGCCGACAACGGTTCCACCGATGGTTCGCTGGAAATGCTGAGCCGCGAGTACCCGCAGGTCCGGCTGATCGAAATGGGACGGAACGCGGGGTTCTGTGCGGCGGGGAATGCGGCGGCGGGGGCGGCGCGTGGGCGTTACCTATTGTTTCTGAACGACGACATCCTGGTGCTGGACGACGCCATCGCGCGGCTGGTGGAGTGGATGGACCGCCACCCGGAGGCGGGCGTCGCCGGGAGCCGGCTGTTCAACCTGGATGGCACGGACCAGTTTTCCTCGGGCCGCATGTATCCGACACCGATGAACGCGCTGTTCGGGCGGAAGTCGGCGCTGACGCGCTGGTTCCCGCGTGCGCCCTGGGCGCGGCGGTACCTGCTGAGCGAGCGCGTCAAGGAGAACGAGCCGTACGAGGTCGACTGGGTGAGCGCGGCGGCGATGCTGGTGCGGCGCGAAGCGTTTGAGAAGGTGGGCGGGCTGGCCGAGGACTTCTACTACTTCCACGAGATGGTGATCTGCCGGCGCTGCCAAAAGGCCGGCTACACGGTGTGGCTGGACCCGCAATCGAAGATCGTGCATTACGAGGGAGCGGGCAGCGGCGTGCGCACACGCAAGGTGCGGCGGCGGCACATCGTTGCGTTTCATCGAGCGGCATACCGGTGGTATTGCCTGCATCACGGGTTGGGGCGGCGCCATCCGCTGCGCGTGTTGGCGGCGGCGGTGCTAGCCGTGAGGTGCGGGGCTCTGGTGCTCGGCGACAGTGTGAAGCCCGCGCCGCGCGGCGGAGAGCGGCCCGAAGGCGGGACGGCGCTATGACAGCGGGCCCATTCCCGGTAGTCTGTCCCGATTGCCGCGGGGCATTGCGCGACGGCGGCCCGGCCTCGCTGCGCTGCTCCGCCTGTGGGGCGGAGTACGAATACGTGAACGGAGTCCCCGATTTGATCCGGGGCGAACGCTTCCCGGACGCCGCCGAGGCAGATCGCGATGCCTACGAGGAACGCTCCAGCCAGCACACCGCGCGGCACTACCTGCTCCCGCTTTTTCGCGGCCTTTTCGCCGGGTTGAATCGCCCGCCCCGGGTGTTATCAGTGGGATGCGGGACCGGTTCGGACGTCGATGTTTTGAACGAAGGCGGAATGGAGGCGGCGGGCATCGACTGCGGAAACCGCACCGGCGCGTGGCCGCGCCGGGAGTCCGCCGGCCGATTCTACCTGGCGAATGCGCAGCGCCTTCCTTTCGGGGACGGGACGTTCGATGTGGCCTACTGCGGGTGCGTGTTTCCGCACGTCGGGGTGGAAGGCGACACCAACCGGGTGGCGCACGACTACCGCGAGCAGCGCCTGGCCGTGGCACGTGAGATGGTTCGTGTAGTGAGACCTGGAGGGTACATTCTGGTCAGCAGTCCCAACCGCGCCTGCCCGGTGGACCTGTTCCACGGCCGGTCGGCGACGCGCGCCCTGCCGCGACTGAATCCGCCGTCGTCGCGGTTTCTTCTCTCTTCGTGGGACTACCTGGAGCTGTTCGGGCAGGCCGGATGCAGTCGCGCCGAGTTGCTGCCGGCAGCCAATTACTGGGGCTTTGTGAACCGCAACGCCACCTGGCGTGGGCGGGCGACTGTCTGGCCCGTGAAAGCGGTGTTCGCACTTGGCGCGAGGCGGCGGCTCGCGTTCCTGCGGGACTGGCCCATCAGCCCGTGGCTGGTGATGCTTCTGCGAAAGGCGCCGGCGTGAAGACGCGGCCCCGGCGGGCGGTGACCGGGTTGGCCGCGCTGGCTGCGGTGCTCTACTGCCTGCTGATGCCGCTGTGGGAAGGCTGGGACGAACCGTATCACTACGGCGTCGTCCAGTCGGTGGGAATCGAGCGGCGGCTGAGCGACACCTTCCGCACCACGCTCTCCGAGGAGGTGCGGCGTTCCACGCTGCTGGCGCCGGCCAGCGCGGCGGTGCAGCGGGACCACCCCGAGGTCACCAGCTTCGAAGAGTTCCGGGCCCTGGATTATGGCGCACGGATGCGGCTCAGGCGGGAATTGCGGGCGCTCGATCCGGCACTGCAATACCGGCTTTCGGGAGCGGTCAACTTCGAAGCGCAACAAGCGCCCTTGGCCTACGGGTTGATGGCAGTTGCGGACCGCTTGCTGGCTGGGGCCGCGCTCGTCGACCGCGTGTTGGCGCTGCGGCTGACGGTGGCTCTCCTGGCCGTGGTCGCCACCGCGCTCGGCGTGTTCCGTCTGGGAGACGCGCTGGAGCTCCCCGAGCCGATTCTGTTGACTGCGGCGGCGCTTGCGCTTTTCACACAGAGCTTCCTGGCAACGGTGTGCCGGATCTCCAACGACTGGCTGGCGGTGGCGCTGGCGCCGTGGCTGCTGGTGAGCGGCGTCGCCGTGGTGCGGCACGCTTCCCCGCGCCATGCGTGGTGGTTCGGGTCTGCGATGGCCGCGGACCTTTTGAGCAAGGCGTCGTTACTGGCGTTCACGCCATTGATGGCGCTTGTGGCTGTCGTCCTGGCGGTGCGGCGGAGGTTGACCTGGAGCGTGGGCGCGGGCCTGGCGCTGCCGTTGACGGTGGCCGTCCCCTGGTACGCCAGAAACGTGGCGCTGTACGGTTCGCTGAGCGGCGCGGGCGGCAGCGTGTGGAACCGGACGCCGGGGCAGGTGTGGGAAGCCTTGACGAGAATCGAGTGGTGGCGTGAGACGCCGGGATTCGCGCGGCAAGCGTTGTGGAGCGCCAACAGCAACGGCGCGATGTTCTCGGCCACGACGCTGCACGCGGCGCTGGCGCTGCTGGCGGCGGCGGGTGCGTTGTGCGCGCTGCGGCTGTGGCGTGACCGCGGCGACAGGCAGGCTCCCCTGTTGGTTGCGGCGGGTGCGGTGCTGTTCACGGCGGCGCTGGCGTACTCGATTGGAGACCACTGCGTGATGACCGGCGGCGAACGGTGCGCGCTGATGGCGTGGTACGCGCCGCCGTTGTTTCCGCTGGCGGCGGTGCTGGCGGGTTGGGGCCTGACGGCGGGCGGCCGGGCGGGCCGCTGGCTGGCGGCGGCGCTGGTATGTCTGTGGACCTACATCTTCGCGGCGACGTGGGTTGTGAAGCTGATTCCGATCTACGCGGGGTATCCGCACGGCTCGGTGAAGCTGGCGGCGCTGGCGTCGTGGTACGCGGCCAACTGGCGCGAAGCGCACCAGGTTTTTGGCGCCGTGACGCTTGGTCCGGTGTGGCTGGTGTACACGCTCGCCGTGGCGGCGGTGGCGGGCGCGGCGGCGGGAGGCGCGTGGCTGGTGCTTCAGCTCATACGGAGTGGAAACGCCGGTAGGCTGCCAGCGTCCGGCGCGCGCAGTTCTCCCAGGTGAAAACACGGGCGCGGCGCAGGCCGCGTTCGACAAGCGTGGCGCGCCATCCGGCGTCCCTTTCCAGGCGGACCATGGAGGCGGCCATTTCCTCGACCGAGCCGGGATCGACCAGCAGCGCAGCATCGCCCACAATCTCCGGCAGGCTGGTCACGTTCGATGCGATGAGCGGACAGCCGCAGGCCATCGCTTCGACGGCGGGAATGCCGAAGCCTTCATGGAACGAGGGAAACACGGTCATGCGGGCGGCGGCGTAGAGATCCGGCAGCAACGAGGCGGGATCGGCCGAAGGCGGGGCGAGGTAGCCGAGTTCAATCACGTGATCGCGCAGGCCGGTGGCCGCGATGGCTTCACCGATACTTTCGGATGTCTCGACGCGCTTGCCCGCCAGCACGAGCTTCGCCTCCGATCCGGTCTCGGCGCGGAAGCGCGCGAAGGCGCGGACCAAGCCGGCGACGTTTTTTCGCGCCTGCAATTTGCCCACATACAGGATGTAGGGGGAGTGGATACCCCAGCGCTCTGCGACGTGACGCGCGGCAGCTTCCGGCGGGCGCGGCGCGAACTCGGGCGACACGCCGTTGTAAACCACGTCGAGACGGCCGGCGGGGATTCCGAAACGGTCGCGCAGGCCATCAGCCACAAATTGCGAGACGCACAGAACGAGACGCGCGCGGCGCAACGCAACTCGCTGGAGCGCGTTCAGACGCCAGCGGATGAAGGTGGGGTAGAACTCCGGGCGCGCGAAGTTGCTAAGGCAATGCATGGTGAAGAGGAACGGGCGCGTGGGGAAGGGAGGCGCGGCATAGGTGCAATGGAAGAAGTCGATGCCGTCGGCCGCCATCCAGCGAGGCAGCGTGGCGGCGACGCTGAGCGCGCGCAGGGCGGGCCGCAGCACGCGCACGGTGAAGTTCGGCGGGAGCGCACCAAAGACGGCCGCGGCTTCCACGCTGGTGCAGTAGACGAAATACTCGTTCTCCGCGTCGATGGCCCCCAGCGCCCGGACCAGTTGCACCTCATAGGTCTCCGGACCGCCGGCCTGGCGCCCGGCGGCGAGAACGAAGATGCCGATTCTCATGGCGCGGAGGTCAATTGGGCGAGGGTGGCGGCGAAGGTACGCCGCAAACCGTCGCCCAGTTCGACCGAAGGCGCCCACCCAAGCGCTTCGCCGGCGTCGCGGTTGTCGCAATAGCTGCGCCAAATTTCGGTGAGGCGCGGAGGCTCGGCGCCGGCGGCGATTTCAACCGGGCTCCCCAGCGCGTCCAGGATTTCGCGGCACACGTCGAAGACGCTGCGCTCGCGGCCGCCTCCGATAGGGATGGCTCGGCCCCAGGCCGGGGGAGAAACGGCGGCGGCCAGGAAGGCGCGCACTGCGTCATCGACATAGAGCAGATCGCGGGTCTGCGAGCCGCCCATCAGGCGCACGGGCGCGCCGCGCCCGGCGCAGCCAGCAACGTAGGTGATGAGGTTCGGGTTCTGGCGCGGGCCGTAAGTGAAGGTCGAACGTAGCGCGCACACGTTCATGCCGGTCCTGGCGGCAACCAGGCGGCAAAGGTGCCATCCGGCGGCCTTTCCGATGGCGTAGGAACAGACGGGGGCTTCGGGTTGCGCGGCGCGGTGCGGCACCGGGCCGTTCCCGTAGACCTTGCAGGAGTCCGCGTAGACGAGGACTTCCGTCCCGGCCGAGGCGGCGGCGTCGGCGACATTGGCCGTGCCGACGGCGTTGGTTTCAAGCGACGCCCGGAGGTGGGTGAGGTGCTCGGCGGAATCGGCTTCGGCGGCGAGATGGTAGACGACATGGGGGGCGAAATCGCCGAGTACGGTCTGGATGGCGCCGCCCGAGAGGATGTCGGCCGGGACGAAGCGGCAGCGCCCGGCGACCGTCTCCAGGTTAGCGATGCGGCGAGGAGTGCGCGCGATGGCCAGAACCTCGGCGCCCGCTTCCACGAGGCGTTCGGTGAGGTGGGAGCCGATGAAACCGGTGGCGCCTACGACGGCGACGCGCGCGCCTGACAACGGGTGCGGCATCAGAAGGCCCCGTCGCGGCGCAGGATCAGCCACAAAGTACGCGCCAAGATCCAACAATCCATTCGGAGGCTGCGGCTGCGGACGTATTCGGCGTCAAGGGCCGCGGTCTCCAGAAACCGCAGCCTGCCGCGGCCGGAAATCTGCGCGAAGCCGGTGACGCCGGGGGGCACGGAAAACTTGATGAGGTGCTCCTCGCGATAGTAGGGGAGCATCTCCGGGATCTCGGGCCGCGGGCCAACCAGCGCCATGTCGCCGGTAACCACGTTCCAGAGGTTGGGCAATTCGTCGAGCGTGGTGGTGCGCAGCCACTCGCCGATGCGCGTGAGGCGCGGGTCGTTGGGGATCTTGAAGTACAACTCTTCAATCTGGGCCGGCGTATAAGTGTAGGCGTAAAGAAAGGGGAAACGTTGGCGGGCGTCGGCCCGCATGGTGCGGAACTTCAGGAACGGAAACAGGCGGCCGCCACGGCCGACGCGGAGTTGGCGAAACAGAACGGGACCGGGTGAGTCCAAGCGGACTGCGAGCGCCACCAGGAGCGTCACGGGCAGTGTGAGCAACAGCGCGGCGGCTGCGATGGCGCGTTCCATGAGCCGGCGCAGGAGGGAGCGCGAGTCCGGCGCGAGACACTCGCGTTCCAGCCTTGCGAGCACGTGCTGCCAGCCGGCACGGAGGCGTGGCGGCGCAATCCCGGGCTCAACGGCGCCGGCTTCGGCGTATCCCTGGAGTCGCGGTTCGGTCACACGCATCGCTCCCGGAGGTGGAATCGTGGCGCGCAAAGGCGCACGGCGTTACGGTTGGCGCTTGAGCCGGCTCGGTTCACGTTTTGGTGGTTCGCCTACTTAGGGCGAGAACGCGGATTTGGCGAACCAAGGGACCTATGTTACCATACGGCCTTCCGTTACCACGGGTTCTCCACATCCAGCGTGCCGAAGACAGACCAGCGGCCGGGAAGCATGGCCCACCACGGCGAAGGCGTCTTGAAACGAGCGGCGGCGGGGCTGGCGCTGGCCTCGGCGGCGGCGCCGTTGGTGTCCATCTCGGCGAGCCACGCGGCGCTGGCGGGGGCGGCGGCATGCTTGCTCGCGGCACGGGAGAGGCTGAGAATCCCTCCCATCAAACTGCCGCTGGCGTTGTTCCTCGGTGGGACGCTGTTGTCGCTGGCGGTGTCAGGGCACATGGCCGAGGGCTGGCCGCAGGTGCGGAAGTTCTACGTCTTCCTGACGCTGGCGGTGGTGGCGTCGGCGGTGCGCTCGGTGGCCGGGGCTCGGCGTTTCGTCTATCTTTGGGCGGCGGTGGGGACGGCGTCGGCGGTCTACGGCCTGGTCCAGTTTGCGGGGCGGCTGGAAGCGGCGCGGCGGCCCGGTGCGGGCAACCTCTACGAGGCGCTGGTGGGCGACCGCATCACCGGGTTCATGAGCCTGTGGATGACTTTTGGCGGGCAACTCGCGATCGTGCTGGCAATGTTGGGCGGATGGCTGTTGTTCGCCGAGGAAGCGAAGCGGCGGCGCGCTCTATTGGCGGTCTGCGGGCTTGTGATGGGCGCCGCTCTGGTGCTGGCGCTGACGCGCGGGCCGTGGATGGGTGCGGCGGCGGGCGGGATGTACCTGCTGTGGGCCTGGAAGCCGAAGGCGCTCGCGGCCGTCCCGGTGGCGGCGGCGCTGGCGCTGCTAGCGGCTCCGGCGGCGCTGCGGGACCGGGCGGTTTCGGTGGTGCGCCCGCAATCCAAGTACGACTCCAACCAGCACCGCGTCGTGCTTTGGCGCACCGGGTGGGAGATGGTGAAGGCCCACCCCTGGTTCGGCATCGGGCCGGAACAGGTGAACTACCAGTTCGAGCGATATGTTCCGGCGGATATTCCTCAGCCTTTGCCTTGGGGTTGGCGCAAGCATCTGCACAACGTCTACTTGCAGTATGCCGCCGAGCGCGGCGTCCCGGTGCTGCTAGCCTTCCTGTGGCTGCTCGGAAAAGCGATGTACGACTTTCGGCGCGCGGCGGCACGGGCTGAACCGGGGCGCGGGAACCGGAAGGCGGTGATTCAAGGATGCCTGGCAGCGCTGATCGCGGTGGCGGTGGGCGGGCTGTTTGAGCACAACTTAGGGGACAGCGAAGTGCTCCAGTTGTTCCTGGCGGTGATCGCGTTGGGCTACGGCGCGATTCAAGCGGGAAGCGGGGAAGACCGGTTAGACGCGCCAGCGGCCGGGGATGACGGCGTTGCAGGCGGGGCAGAGGCCGGCGTCTGACACGCGGCACTCGTGAACGCGGTAGCCGCGCCGCACCACCAGAAGCTCGCCGCAGGCATGGCAGCGGGTGTCTTCCTGCCCCCCGGCGATGTTGCCGGTATAGACGTAGCGAAGGCCCGCGCGGCGTGCGATGGAGGCGCCGCGAGCGAGCATTTCGGGCGGGGTGGCGCGCAGGCCGGTCATCTTGTAGTCCGGGTGGAACGCGGTGAGGTGCCAGGGAATCAACGGCGAGACCCCCGCGATGAACTCGGCCATCCGGCGCAACTCTTCTCCGGAGTCGTTAAACCCGGGAACCACGAGCGTGACGATCTCCAGCCAGTAGCCCATGCGGTGAATCCGGCCGATCGATTCGAGAACCGGTTCCAGCCGGCCGCCAAGCTGGCGGTAACGAGCGTCGTCGAAGGTCTTCAGATCGACTTTGAAAAGATCCAGCCGGGGCCGCAGGAATTCGAGGACCTCGGGGGTGGCGTTCCCGTTGGAAACCATGCCGGTCACCAGGCCCGACTGGTGGGCGTGCCGGAAGACCTCGTCGGCCCATTCGGCGGTGATCAGCGGTTCGTTATAGGTGCTGACGACGGCGGCGGCCCCCGACTGAATCGCCAGCGAGACGATTTCCCGGGGCGAGGTCCGCGTGACGCCGGCGACGGCCTTGGGATCGCGCACCGCCTGCGAGGTGACCCAGTTCTGGCAGTAGCCGCAATGGAGGTCGCAGCCGAGCATGCCGAAGCTCAACGCGCCGGAGCCGGGAAGGGCGTGGAAGAACGGTTTCTTCTCGATCGGGTCGCAGTGGATTCCGGCGGCGTACCCCCAGGGCGCGTACAGGCGGCCGTTGCGGTGGAAGCGGACCTTACAGACGCCGGACTGGCCGTCGGGGATGGGGCAACGATGACCGCAGGCCAGGCAGCGGACGCGGCCGCCCTCCAACGGTTCCCAAAGGGAGGCCTCGCGGACGTTTTCGGTCAGAACTTGGCCCAGTCCCGCCATGATTCACCCCGGCGAGGCCGGGCGGGGCCGGCCTCGCGGCGCATTTCTGCGATCCCCAAGACTATACCTTCTTCAGGAGCTTCTTGAGGACCCTCACGGCGCGGTCCACTTCAGGCTCCGTGATAATGTAAGGCGGCAGGAAGCGGAGCACGGTGTTGTGCGTGCAGTTGAACATCAGGCCCGCCTCCATGCCGTCCAGGACGATCTGGCGGCCGGGGACGTCGAGTTCCATACCGATCATCAGGCCGTAGCCGCGGACCTCCTTGATGAAAGAGAAGTGGCGCGCCAATTCCTGAAGCTCCAGTCGGAAGCAACCGCCGACGTGGTGGATGTGTGCGAGCGATTCGCCGATGACTTCGAGGACTTCCAGGGCCACTCGGCACGCCAGCGGACCGCCGCCGAAGGTGGTGCCGTGCAGCCCGGGGGTGAGCACGGAGGCCGCCTTTTCATTGGCGATGACGGCGCCCAGAGGCAGCCCGGCGGCCAGCGGCTTGGCCGCGGTGACGACGTCCGGCATGATGGGTGGATCGGCCAACTGATAGGCGAAGTACTTGCCGGGGCGGCCGACGCCGCATTGGATCTCGTCGAGGATCAGCAGCGCGTCGTGCTGGTTGGCCAGCTCTCGCGCGCGGGCGGTGAACTCGGCCGACAGCGGGTAGACCCCGCCTTCGCCCTGAATCCACTCGAGGAAGATGCCGCAGGTATTGGGACCCACGGCCTGCTCCAGAGCGGCCACGTCGTTGCGGCGGACGAACTTCACGCCGGGAATCAGCGGCCCGAACGGAGCGCGATAGCTGGCCTGGCCGGTGATGGCAAGGGCGCCGAGCGTGCGCCCATGGAAGGAGTTGTCCAGCGAAACGATCTCATACTTATGCGGGTCGATCTTGGTGCCGTGGCCTAAGGCCATCTTCATGGCGGCCTCATTGGCCTCGGTGCCCGAGTTGCAGAAGAACGCGCGGTTCAAGCCGCTGATCTCGACGAGTTTCTTTGCCAGCGGTCCCTGGTACTCGTGGAAGTACAGATTCGAGCTGTGCAGCATCCGTGCCGCCTGGCTACGGATGGCGCGCAGGAGTCGCGGGTGGGCGTGGCCCAGGGCGTTTACGCCGATGCCGGCGATCAGATCGAGATAGCGTTTCCCTGCCAAATCATAGACATAGCAGCCCTTGCCGCGATGGACGACGATCGGGTAGCGGCCATAGTTCTGAAGAAGGTATTGCCGTTCGAGTTCGACCACCTGGTCAGCGGCCGAAGGCGTTTCGACGGCGGGAGATTGCAGTTCCATCTAACTATGATACTCGCGGGAGGCGGCCAGCGCAGATGGAAGTGCTTTTTCCTTGAATCCGGCGGCTCGTTGTGTTAAAGGAACGTAAGGTAGTGCGGCGCGATTTGGGGAGTCCAAGCCGCCGCCGTGAGGCCGGGGCCCGGCGATTCGGGCGAATTAGGCATAAGCCGGGTACGTCTTCGGACGCGGGCGGCGGGGTTGACGCCGTACGGCACCGAGGAGGCGCCTATGCTCAGGCGGAATCACCTGTTTCTGCTGGCGGTTTCCCTGCTTTTTTGGTTTCCACTCCACTCCTGTAAGACCGGCACGCCCAAGGCGAAACAGGGTACCCCGGCATTCTACTGGCAGGCGGCACAAGAGACGCTCGCCAAGCGCGACTATCTGAAGACGACCGAGCATTTGCGGCGTGTCATGCGCGGCGAGAATGAATTCACCGAACGCGCGATTCCCTTCCGGTTGGTGGTAGCCGGGGGCATCGCCGACGGCTACTACGACCTGGCCGCGGGAATTCAGAAGGGCGTGCGCGCCAGCAAACAACCGCCCGCCACGCTGCGGAAGGCGCTGATGGACTACAGGCTCATGGCGGAGACGAGGTCGCTGGAGTTCACCGAGACGTTTATCGCCTACGTGAAGTCCCCGAAGAAGGACCCTGTGCTGCTGGACTTCGCGTTTCCGCCGTTGGGGCCGGGCCTGCCGAAAGAGATGCCGCAGATCGAGGGCGGCGGCTTGCCCCCGGCCGAGGTGATGACGGCGGTGGAGCGGCGTATGGTCGAGCAGGCCGTGCCGCACATGGTGGAGGCGGCCGTGGGGGCCGCCGACGACCCAGCCAAGGCGCGCGCCGCGTTCCAGAGCGGCAAGGCGGAGGTGCCGCGCGAGGTTTTCCTGCGCGCGATGCTTCAGACGCTCCACAAGCAATGCGGGTTGTTCGGCCGCACGGCGCTGAACAAACCGGACCGGATGTACATCTTCGCCAACCAGGGACTGGAGGCGCTGAAAACCATGGCCGAGACCGACGAAAACAAGATCGAGGTCGAGCGGTTCAAGGCGCTGGTGAAGATCGCCCAGACGCTTCAGCCTTAGGCCGCGCGCCGCGGCTACTCGACGCTGGGCGGCGAGCCGGGCCGTTGGATGATGCGCACCGGGCGCGGATCGTTCTCGCATTCCGGTAGGGGTGTCGCCGAATAGTAGTTAAGCCCGTAGCGCCAGTTGCGGTGGATGTTGTCCACGCAGACCGCCGCCGGGTTAGACGAGACCGCGCGCCAAAGCGGGCGCGCCGAAGCCTGGCCGTCGAGCGCGGGCAGGGCGTCGAGCTTCATGTAGACCACGCCGAGGGTGATCAGGCCGAGCGCCACACTCATCGCCGCCCTTCGCCGGCCGGCCGTGTCAAGCCGCCAGACAGCCACAGCCGCCAGTACGCAGGCCGCGGCGAAATACCAGTTCCAGCCGCCGATGGTGGAGCGGCTCAAGCCTACGGCAAAGGCTCCCGGAAATGTGAAACTGGCCACCGGAATCAGGGGCATTAGAAGGCAACATGCTGCCAGCAGCGCGCGGGCGCTCTTGATCTCCGGCAAGGCCAACCCGGCGAGCGCCGCCAGGGCGGGGAACAGGGGCAGAAGGTAGCCGGGCAGTTTGCCGGAAGATGCGGAGAAGAAAACGAAGCCGAAACCGGCCCAGGCCAGGAGGAAATAGCGCGTGCGGTTGGTATAGAGACGCCGCCGGAACAGCGGGATCAAAAGGGGAATCCAGGGAAACAGCCCCCCGGCCAGCACCGGAACGTAATACCAGAAGGGCTGAGCGTGGAGGAGTTCGCCGCTCGTGAACCGGGCGAAGTGATGCCGTCCGAAAAACTCGGCGAGAAACGGCTCGCCGTTGCGTAGGGTACAGACGACGTACCAGGGTGCGGCGGCCACAAGGAAAGCCAGGATGGGAGCCGGCCGCAGCCAGTCCCGCCAACGCGGGGCGGCGAAGACCAGGAGCGGCAGAGCGAGGACCAGCGGCACCAGTCCCTTTCCCAACACGGCGACGCCGAGCAAGAAGGCAGCGGCGACGGGGAGCCGCCGGTCGCGGGTGGAAAGCCACCGCATCCCGCAAAGCATGGCGGCGGAATACGCGGCGGTCATCGGAAGGTCCGCAACCCCCACCTGGCTGAAGGCGATCCACAGGGCGGAGGTGGCGAGGATTGCGGCGGCGAAGAAGGCGGCGAGTTCACCTAATTCTTTCGCAAGCATCCGGAAGTAAAAGATTAGAAAGGCGATGCTTGTCAGAGCTACGGGCAGCCTTGGGGCCAGTTCCGGGCCCGCGCCGAGCTTGACGGCCAGGGCGGTCATCCAATAGAGCAGGGGGGGTTTTTCGAACCAGGGCTCGCCCCAAAGGCGCGGCGTGACCCAATCGCCAGAGCGCGCCATGGCCACGGCGATGGAGGCGTATCGCGGTTCATCGGGCCCGACGATTCCGGCGGTGGTCAGGGCGAAAAGGTAGATGAGGTACAGGCCCAGAAGAACCGGCAGCCAGCGGCGGGTGATCGCGGACACCTATCAAGTATAATGGCCGCGATGGCGCGAGTTCTGGGGTTCCTGTGGTTGTTGGCGGCGGTGGCGGCGCACGGCGACATCGCCGGCTGCGTCTGCGACCCGGAGGACGCCGCCAGCCTGAAAGACCGTACGTGCAGCCTGACGCGGGAGGCGCTGGCGCAACCCGAGTCGCCCGCGGTGTTCTTTTTGAAAGACATCAACCCGAACAAGCCCAACCGCATGCTGGCGCTGCCCAGGAGGGTCCACCGGCGCGTGCACACGCTGGCCGATTTGACGGCGCGGGAGCGAACGCAGTTGTGGACCGAGGCCATCAGCAAGGCCAAGGAGCTCTGGGGCGAGGAATGGGGGCTGGCCTTCAACGGCGATGAGATGCGCACCCAGTGCCATCCGCACGTGCACATCGGGAAGTTCCTGAAGGCGGCCGACCGGGAAGGCGGTTCTGGTGGAAGGGCCGGAGCACATCCCGGTTCCCAAGGACGGAACCGGGTTGTGGGTGCACGCGAAGGGCGGCAAGCTTCACGTCTACCTGGGCGAGGATCTGACCGAGACCGTGCTGTTGCGATAGGAGCCTGTGTGATCGAGATCAAGTCCGCTGCGACCAACGAGAATTGCGTCATTCATCTGCACCCAAGGGACAACGTGGCGATTGCGCGGGTGCCGCTAGAGGCGGCCCGGTTGGTGCGCGCCGCCGGGCGTGAGGTGAAGGCGGCGGGCGCGGTTCCCGCCGGGCACAAGATCGCGCTGGCGGCGATCGACGCGGGCGGCGAGATTGTACGCTACGGGCAATCGATCGGCCGGGCGGCGGTGGCCATCGGCGCGGGCGAGCACGTGCACGTCCACAACCTGCGCTATGAGGAGCCCCGGCTGACCTACGAGTTTCCCTCGGGTGAGATCACGCCGCCGCCGGAACCGAAAGACGGCCCGAAGTTTCGGGGGTACCTGCGGGCGGATGGGCGAGCCGGGACGCGGAACTACATCGCGGTGGTGGCGGCCAGCAACTGCGCCGGGCATGTGGCGGAACGGATCGCGAGGCGGTTCGAAGACCGCGCACTCCCGCCCAACGTCGATGGCGTGGTAGCCTTCCCGCACGAGCACGGCTGCGCGGGACTCGCCGGGCGCGACGGTGAACTGCTGCGGCGGACGATCAGCGGCGTCCTGGATCATCCCAACGTGTTCGCGGCGCTCCTGTTGGGCGTTGGGTGCGAGACCAACCAGGTGGCGCCGTACCTTTCCGGGACGATGGTGGAAACCGGGCGCCTGGTGGGGATGACGATGCAACAGACGGGTGGCACACCGGGGATCATTGAGGCTGCCGTCGCCAAGATCGAAAGCTTGCTGGCGGATGGGTCGCGCGTGGAGCGCGTGGAGTTGCCCGCGTCGAAGATCGTGCTAGGGCTGAATTGCGGGGGGTCGGATTCGTTTTCGGGAATCACGGCGAACCCGGCGCTGGGGGTGGCTTCCGACCTGCTCGTGGCGCTGGGCGGGACGACGGTGCTGGCCGAGACGCCGGAGATCTTCGGCGCCGAACACCTGCTGGTGAAGCGCGCCGCCAGCCGCGCGGTGGGCGAGAAACTGCTCGGCTTCATCGACGGCTACAAGAAATACGTGGGCGCCTTCGGCGGCACGATGGATGACAACCCGGCGGCGGGGAACAAAGAGGGCGGGCTGTCCAATATCGTCGAGAAGTCGCTCGGGGCCGTGGCCAAGGGCGGCGACAGCCCAATGATGGACGTGATCGATTTCTCCGAGCGGATCGTGTCGCGCGGGCTGGTTTTCATGAACACCCCGGGCTACGACCCGGTATCGTTGACGGGATTGGGCGCAGGCGGCGTGAACCTGATCGCGTTCACCACGGGGCGGGGAACGGGAATCGGGTTTCCGACGGTGCCGGTGCTGAAGATCGCGACCAACAGCGAAACCTACCGAGCCATGCGCGAGAACATGGACTTGAATGCGGGCGTGATCGCCGATGGGGCCGGAAGCGTGGCCGGCGTGGGCCGCGAGATCCTGGACGCGCTGCTGCGCGTGGCGTCGGGCGAAAAGACGGCCAGCGAACGCTGGGGACACCGCGAGTTCGTGCCCTGGCGCTGCGGGCCGGTGATGTAGAGGCATGGAGCCGGGCGGACGCGCGGCTGGCAGCCCAACATCAGCAGGCTGCTTGCCGGTGGGGCGGGCTCTCGGCCTGCGGGCCCGGTTTCGAGCCGGTCCACGGCGGAGTCGTCCGCATCGCTCAGGCAGACCGGCTCAACTCCACTTCTTGAGCTGCGGCCAAAGGTCTTTTAGCGGCTGCTTCAGGCCGCGGCAGTAGTAGATGTCGAAGTGCTGGTAGGGCATCGAGTAGGGATGCTCGACGCGGCCCGCCGGGATCACCTCGGCAAAGTAAGTTTCCAGCCGCTCCTTGCGGTCGCCGAGAACGATCATGCTCTCGCCGGTGTAGTGGCGCGGTCCCCAGAGGAAGTGGCTTTGGTGGCCGCCGATGGCCTCGGGCAGCGCGAACTCCCTGCGATACAGGTTGATCGCGCCGGCTTGCCCGTAGTTTTGGGTGAAGATGGCGGTGCGCGGGCGAACGTCGGGCGGGACCGAATCGTAAGCCTTGGCTACGGCGGCGGCCATCTCCCGCCAGCCGAACTGGTCGGCGAAGATCTGGGGCAGCGGGCCAAGCTTGTGTGTCTCGATGCGCGGTTGCTGGATGCCGATGGCTGCCGAATAGCGGATGTAGGTCTCCGGCGGCATCAGCGGCACCGTGGTAGGCGCGACGACGATGCCGAACAGCGCGGTCAGCCCGGCGTAGCCCAGTTTGGCCCAGCGCCAGATGGGGCGCGTCCCCCAGGATTCGAACGCCACGGCTCCAGCCGCCAGCATCGCGGGAAACGCCGGGTACAGATAGTAGACGCGCGGATTGAAGCGCATGATGACGGCCGCCACAATCAGGAACGCCCAGCCCAGAGCACGATACGGCTTGCCCTGCGGGCGGATGAAAAAGAACCACAGGCCGGCGAGCCAGATGGGCGCGTTCAGCGGCAGGATGGTGATGACCTGTTGGGTGAAGAATTCCAGCGGCGGCATGGGCACGTTGCGCCCGCTGGCGCGGATGTTGGCCTGCAATTCCAGGAATGGGAAGCCGTGTTGCAGGTTCCAGACGAGGTTCGGAAGGAAGATCAGAAACGCCAGGCCCCCGGCTATAAAAAACCAGCGGTTCCACAGCAACCGGCGCTGCGCGGTGAGCAGCAGGCCCGCGACCAGCCCGAACCCGTAGATCGCCATCGAGTATTTGTTCTGAAGCCCGAAGCCCGCCAGCACGCCGAACCACAACCACAGTCGCGCACTACCCGTCTTGACGATGCGGATCGCCAGCAGGGCGCAACCCGTCCAGAACAGCGGCTCGAAGGCGTTCATCGTGAAGAGGTAGTTCAGGGTCAGCAACCCCGGAGCGATCGCCACCGAAACCGCGGCCAGCCCCTGCGCGAAACGGCGTCCGCCCAATTCGCGCGCCACCAGACCGGCCATCACGACGGCGGCTACGCCCGCCAACGCCGGGAAGATCCGTATCGCCGGCAGCGAATCGCCGAGAGTGTGACGGATGAGCCAGGCGATCAGGCCGATCAGCGGCGGCTGATCGACATAGCCCCAGTCCAGGTGGTTGGCGCAGTCGAGATAGTAGAGTTCGTCGACAAAGTAGCCGTAATGGAACAGGGAGTATAGGTGCAGAAGAAAGCAGAGGATGGCTGCGCCGAGAACCGGCCGTCCTTCCCGGAATAGCCACGGCCCGGCTGCGTCTGTCGTGGCCGGGCGGATGCCCGTTCGGGCTTCATTCACGCTCATCGAGCACCTCGCGTCATTGTGGGTTAATACGACGGTGCGGGGCGAGTGGTTCAGGGAGAATTCAAGGGCAAGACGGGGCAGAGGCGCGACCAGATCTCAAGCCCGAGGGTGGTCCGGCGAAGGGCGGCCGCCCCTGTGTGGATGCGGCGGTCACGGTGGACTTCATGGACCCCCTCGACAGTCAACGGTGAGGGAATCGCTGCAACGTCCCTTCGAAGTGAAAGGCGGGTTCGGCTGATTTCCTCTGACGAAAGACAGCGGCTCGCCTGCCCGTAGCGGCGTAAGAAACCCGGAGCCCGCCACCGGCGGACTCCGGGAGGACCGGTGCTCGGGCGCAACGGTGCGCGGGGCTGCGGAACCTATTCGTAGGCGATATTTAAAGCTTGCATCAGTCCCTTGACGTAGCCCAGCGCATGGATGTGGCCGAGCATGGCGTAGCCGGAGCTACCCTTTTGGTCTTCGCCATACATGGCCGGAGCGTGATCGGTGCGCAGGGGGCCGACAAACCCGCCCCGGGTGAAGCATTGGAGCATGCGCGCCATGTCGGTGGGGCCGTCGTCATGGAAGGTCTCGTGATAGCGCGTGTCAGCGGTTCCCTCGACGTCGCGGAAGTGCACGAACTGGACCTTGCCCCGCTCGGAAAACTCCGTGGCAACGGAATACATGCTCTCGCCGGGCGCGTAGCGCATCGAGCGGAAGTTGCCCATGCAAAAGGACACGCCGTTGTAAGGGCTTTCGGCCATGGCAAACAAGCGACGGTAGGCGGCGGGGTTGATCATGATCTGCGCCGAGCCGAGGTAAGGAGAGACCGACGGGTCGTTTGGATGATAGCCGATCTTGACGTTGGCCTTCTCGCACACCGGAACGATGCGCTCGATGAGCCACTGCAGGGCCTCCCATAGCTGGTCGTCGTTGTAGATCTCCGGGGCCGGCGGCAGTTTTTTGGAGGCCTCGTAGTCGTGCTCGGTGGTGGTTGCGCCGCCGCGCAGTTGCAGAGTGTTGCTGGTACGCCGCCCGCCCTGTCCCAGGTTGTAGCAGAGCAGAGGAATACCAACCTTGCCCATCGCCTGGATGTAAGCGATCCAGTTCTTGAGCTCGGCGTCGCGGCCGGGCGTGCCGCGCTTGATATTGTCCGATGGAACCGGGGTCATCAGTTCGTAGACGTTCACCGCCAGTCCGGCCTCGGCCCATGCTTCTTTGTGCTTGCGCATGGCGGCTTCGTACTGATCTGGCCCGATCTTGGCGACGGAAGGATTGGAGACGACATGCTTGAGCCCCATCTGGAGACAAAGCTTGATTCGATCGGTCTGATCCAGGCTGAGGACGTGAGTGAGAATGATCTTGCCCTGCTTCATGGCCCGGGCCGGTTTGGGCATGGTCAGCGCCCCGCCGGCTGCGGCAGCGAGCGCAATGTTGTTTTTGAACCAACGGCGTCTGGTAGTGGAAGGCATTTGTATCCCTTTTGGTGGATAACCGAAATCCGGTCCCGATTCTGCCGCAGCGTATCCCCGTTACGGCGCCAAGACCAGCCACGATTCTACATCCCTTGGAGCACTCGATGAACCGCCATTCATGTATGCAGGCGTCGTTCGCCCAGGCTGCAGGGCGTGCGCTCTCCAGAGCGGGGACGACGGCAGAATGCCGCGCGGCATCGGAGCGCGGGAGGCCAGCGCAGGACGCGCCGTAGGCCTGCCCCTACGCGATCTGAACCAGGTGGTAGTTTTTCTTCCCCGAGCGCAGCAGCAGCGCGCCCGGCCACTTCAGGTCATCTGAGGAGACCTTCTTCTGCGGCTGATCTTCGCGGCGGTTATTGAGGTACACGCCGCCGCTTTCGATCAGCTTGCGCGCCGCGCCCTTGCTGGAAGCCAGCCCGGTTCGCACCAGGAGATCCACCAGGCCGATCGGCGCATCCAGTTCCGCGCGGGCGATTTCCGTCACCGGCACTTCGCGGGCCAGCAGCGCGACGGTCTCGGCCGTGGCCGCTTCTTCAGAACCGGAGAACAAAATCCGGCTGACCGCCTCCACCGCGCGCACCGTCTCCGCGCCATGCACCAGAGCCGTGCACTCGGCGGCCAGCACACGCTGCGCTTCGCGCTTCTCGGGATGCGCAGCCACTTCGCGCTCCAGTTCGCCGATGCGCTCCTTCGAGAGAAACGTGAACAGCTTCAGGAAGCGCACCACGTCGAGGTCCGGCGTCTGTATCCAGTACTGATACATCTGGTAAGGGCTGGTGCGGGCCGCGTCCAGGTAGATGGCGCCTTCTTCGCTCTTCCCGAACTTCTTGCCCGCCGAAGTTGTCAGCAGCGGGAACGTGATGCAGTAGGCTTGCCCGCCCGCGATGCGGCGGATCAGGTCCATGCCCGAAAGGATGTTGCCCCACTGGTCCTTGCCGCCCATCTGTATGGAGCAATCGGCGTGCTGGAACAGGTGCAGAAAATCGTAGGACTGCAACAGCATGTAGCTGAACTCGGTGAAGCTGAGGCCCTGTTCACGCTCTTCCAGGCGCATGCGGACCGAATCGCGCTTCACCATTTCGTTCACCGAAAAGTGCTTGCCGATGTCGCGCAGGAAGTCGATGAAATTCAGCGGCACCAGCCACTCGGAGTTGTGCAGCATCAGCGCCTTATCGTCGCTCGACAGGTCGAAGAACTTCGCCAGTTGCGCGCGGATGCAGCCGGCGTTGTGCGCGGCCATCTCCTTGGTGAGCAGGGTGCGCTCGCTCGAACGGCCGCTGGGGTCGCCGATCAGCCCCGTGCCGTCGCCCACCAGAACCAGCGGGCGATGGCCGTGGCGTTGCGCGTGGGCCAATGCCATCACCGGGACCAGGCTGCCGAGGTGCAGGCTGTCGGCCGTGGGGTCGAAGCCCACGTACATGGTGCGGCGGCCCGAGGCCAGGTGCTCCTCCAGCCCGTCTCCCGCGACGGCTTCCAGGAAGCCTCGCCAGCGCAACTCGTCGAGAAAGGTGTTCTTCGTGTCGGTCGCCATTTTGAAGGGGGATGGCCGCCGTCGCCGTGACCGATCAAGCGGCCGAATCCCTATCTTCCCACACGCTGCGGGCGGGCTCCAGACGGGCGGCGAGAAATCACGCGATTTCCCTTGACCTGTCTATCGCTGTAGGGTTGAGACTAAGGGGGTATGGCCATGACGGTGACGGCAGCGGCCAGACAGTGCGGTCTTGGCCGGAGCACGCTGCTGTATTACGAGTCCGCCGGGCTGGTGCACCCGCCCAGGCGGAAGTCCAACGGGTATCGCGTTTACGGAGAGGCGGAGATCGCCACGCTCAGGCAGATCTGCGCCTACCGGCAGGCGGGGCTGACGATCGAGGATATTCGTTCGTTGCTGCGGCCTTCCGGCGGCGATGCCACGGCCGTGCTGAATCGTAGGCTGGTGGAGTTGAGCGGCGAAATCAAACGGCTCCGCGAGCATCAGCAGGCCATTTTCCGCCTGTTACAGAAGCGGGATGTCATAGGGAGAATGAAAGTGGTCACCAAAGAGAAGTGGGTTTCCGTCATGAAGTCGGCTGGCTTTTCGAGCGACGACATGGAGCGCTGGCACAAGGAGTTCGAAAAGTCCGCCCCCAACGAGCACCAGGAGTTCCTGGAATTTCTGCACATCGACCCGGCCGAGATCAAACAGATCCGCGCCGAAAGCCGGAAGTAGTTGTTTCACCGCGAGGGATCGGCACAGGTGAACTGGGCGGCGTCGTCCGGGCTGCCTGTGCCGTTCCAGCGCGCCACCTGCGGATACGGGCACAGCGGGCGCGTGCGAGTGACTTTGCCACCAGTCGATTGCGACACCACGATGCGGTCCGGCGCGGAGCCTTGCGTGACCCAGCGGTCCAGCGCCGCGAGCGAGTCGAACGTGTTGGGGCCGGGGCCGCCACCGCAGTGGCCCATGCCGGGCGCCATGAACAGACGCAGGAACCCGGAGGTCTGCGCCGGGCCGCCCATGGTCATCTGCACGTCATCAAAGTACCGGATCACGTCGCCGGGCGGCACCACGGGGTCGGCCCAACCGCTGTACATCAGGAGCTTGCCGCCGCGTTTGCGGAACGCCGACAGGTCGGCATCGTTCGCGTTGATGTGGGCGAGTCTTGCGTCGGCGAAGGCGGCGTCGCGGTCGAAGTCGAATGAGCGAGGATCCCAGTTAGGATCGCCGAAGACCCAGTATTTCCAGAAGTCCACCCGCGCCGGTTCGGGACGTCCGACGAAGTACGCTGCCCAACCGCCGATCTGGTTGCCTCCGGCCGCTTCGGTTCCGCGCGCCCAGCCGGAGTAGAGTTGCTCGCCGGTGCGCGGGTTGCGTGCGCCGGTGTAGATCTTCCGGACGGCCTCCACTTGCGGCGCGGTCAGGCAGTCGGCGGCGTCGGCGTCTTTGCATTGAAGCGCGGCGGGGTCGAAGGCGCAGTGCGCAGGATCGAAGATCAGGCCGTCGGCCAGTCCATCTTGAGCGTCGCACGCCGCGATGGCAGCGCGGTTGAGCACCGGCAGTTTCGACGGGGGAAGGGAACCGGGTTGATCCGGTCGCAATGCCAGCCAGGACCACAGGAAGCCCATATTCAGGCGCACGCGGTTGTTGCCCGGCGCGCCCGCGATGATGCCGTCATAGTCGCCCGGGAAGCGCTGCGCTTCCATAAGTGCCTGCTGCCCGCCGGTGGAACATCCCGAGAAGTACGAGTAAGCAGGGAAGCGCTGGTAGTAACTCCGCGCGACCAGTTTGGCAGTCTCGGTCATGACGTGGGTGGCGCGCCAGGCCCAGTCGTCAATTTTCTCCGGGTGGTTCAAGCCGAATTTCAGATCCTCGCCCGCGTGGCCGGTGTCTGAACCGGCGGTGGCGTAACCCTGTCGCAACGCCGATTCCATGGCGGCGTAGCCGATGGCGCCCGAGTAACCACCGTTGCCGGTTCCGAGGAACTTGCCGTTCCAGGACTCCGCGGGGGGAAGCCAAATCTCGACGGTGATTTCGGAGCCGGGAACGGGCCGGGCGACGGCCGTTACCCGGCAGAAGGCGGGGAAGTCCCGAGGCGCGGGCGCGCGCCCTCCGGCGCGTCCGGGCTGCGCCGAAAACGGCCCCGCCGGAACATTGACCACCGTGGTGATGGTGGTGTTGGTGATCGCAAGAGCCGTCAGGTCTTCGCAGGAGGAAGCGGCCTGGCTAAGCGCCGGGAGAAGGAACAGTACCGGCACCATGCGTCCGAAAGAAAGCAAGAAACGATACACGAGTCGCACTCCTGTTGTAAGAAATCGCGGAACCTGGTGGGCCTATTGTGCCATAGTCGCGGGCGCACTTGGAGGCGTTTGTCTCTTTGAGCGCCATTGTGATAGCGTTTAGGGCCGGAGGATCCGCCCATGATCTCGCGCGACGAGGACGAACGTCTGGTTGACTCCTTCGGTAAGTTGCCGGCGGAAGTCGGACAGTCTGGGTGGTATCGGATTTACCGTTGGTCGGCTCTTCTTGCGGCTGTACTTCCTTTGCCGGCGCTCCTTTACTCCCTTGGGATGTACGGCGTCTTGTTAGTGATGTCCGGTGGAGTCGCCGGCGGCATGCGGTTCGCCCTGCCGGCCGTTCTGGCACAGTTCGGAATCCAGCTCTTCTACCTTTCACTTTTCGGGGAGGCGAGCGGCCGCACCAGTGTATCCGCGCGCCGCTGGGCGGCGACGATCGCGGCGCTAACCGAGCCCATCCGGGCGGTCCTGCTAGCGGCTTCGATGATGCCGTTTCAGTATGGCAGCGGTTCGATGGCGTTGCGAACGATGTTGGTTAGAATCGTCGGCACGGCGATTACGGTTCTGTTGTGCCTCTCGTTCGCGCGCCAGGAGTCTCCCATAGGGAAACGACTGACGTCATGGTTGGCCGCCGGGGCGGCGGTTGTGGCGGCGTATCATCTGTCAAGGAGCCTACGGAGTCTGGTGCGAGCACTGCCCAGTTGGTTCGGACAGATCGGCGACTCGTGGAACGCGTTTGTCGGGGGGGCCGTGCAGTTGTTCAATGTTTTGTGGGCACTGGCTGTTCTGGCTCTACTGGTGACCATCGCGGTGGGAAGGCCGGGCCGGATTGGGGCCGGCCGCGATTCGGCTTCGGCATAAACGGCCTCACGTTCATTGCTTCGGATAACCCGCGCTCGCCTTCACCTCGCGAATCTGGAGGATGTGCCGCTGGGCGTGGGTGGAGATCAGCAGGAGCCACTGGTAGGCGTCGCTGTTTTCGCGGGGGACGTAGTGCGCGCGCAGGTCGTCGCCGGTGGTGCGGGCGTATTGCAGCATTTCCGCGCGCAGCTTGCGGAAGGTGGCCAGGCCCGCGGCAGCGTCCTTCAACTTACCGCTCGCGTCCTCGCCGGCCACCACCGGCGCGCGGTTGGTGCGGTCGATGCCGTACCACAACACGCTGTCGTCGGATTCGGACCGCTGGCTGAGTCGCGGCGGAGCTTTCATGGCGTCCTGGAAGTTGCGCCAGTAGATGGGCTCGCACACAACCAAGTGATCCAGGTTTTCGAGAATGCTCCAGACGCCGGGCGCGGGCCGGAATTCCAGTTGCGCGCGCGACAGGCCGGCGAGTTCCGAGGCGAGCCAGCTTTCGGTCATCTCGAAGTGCGAGATCAGGCGGCGCCGCTCCATCGCGGTCATGGACTCGGCCGAAGCGGCGGCGGCGGCGAGGCTCAGGAGAGCGGCGAGGGCACCCGCGCGGACGTTCCTCATGCCTGAACAGCATACCACCGCTGAATGTATAATCACTCAAACGAATAAATATTCAGTGTTCGAGGTGCGAAAATGACCGTCAATCCATCGCGACGCGGGTTTCTTCAGGCGGGACTGGCGCTCCCGGCGGCGGGGCTGGCGGCGTCCGGCATTCCGTACCGGGTGCTCGGCAGGACCGGGTTGAAAGTGGCGCCCGTGGGCTACGGGGTGGGCTTTACGCCGGACCCGAGCGTGATCGCCATGGCGTTGGACCACGGCATCAACCTCTACGATACGGCGCGCGACTATTCGGCGGGCAACAGCGAGCGGCTGCTCGGCACAGCGCTGAAGGGCCGCCGGGACAAGGCCGTGCTGGTGAGCAAGACGATGGGCGGGAGCGTGCAGGAAGCTCGCGAACACATCGACGAGAGCCTGAAAACGCTGGGGACAGACTACCTGGACGTTTGGTTGATGCACGCCAAGGACACGCCGGCGTCGATCAAGCCCGAAGTGATCGATGAAATGGCGGCGATCAAAAAGCAGGGAAAGACGCGCTTCATCGGCGTGAGCACGCACGACCCCAACGCCGTGGCGGATCACCTGCTCGCGCTCGGCAAGATCGACGTGGTGCTGATCACCTACAGCTTCGCCATGGGTACGACGCGCGACGCGGCCATTGACAAAATGACCAAAGCGGGCATCGGCGTGTTCGCCATGAAGGTGATGGGAGCAACTTCCGCCCAAGGCCGTGGAGGGCGCGGTATCCCGGTGGTCAAGCCGATGGCGACCAAGGAGGGCGCGCTGGCGGCCCTCAAGTGGGCGCTGAAGAAGCCCGGCATCGCCGCCGCCATCCCCTACATGCGCGACGAAGACCAATTGCTGATGAACCTGCGCGCGATGACGGAGCCGCTGACGGCGGATGAAGAGAAGCTCCTGGTGGCGCGCAGCGAAGAGATACGGCCGCTGTACTGCCG
Organism: uncultured Solibacteraceae bacterium; assembly: GCA_964627045.1. Lineage (GTDB taxonomy): Bacteria > Acidobacteriota > Terriglobia > Bryobacterales > Bryobacteraceae > CAZVIK01. The sequence goes on from CAZVIK010000003.1 coordinate 43,768, forward strand.
CATGTGCTACGAGTGCAAGGGGCAGTGCCCGCAGGGGCTGCCGGTCACCGACCAGTTGCGCTACCTCGCTTACAACGACTTCTACGGCGACTTCGACCAGGCGCGGAACAACTTCCTGCGGCAGCCGCGGGCGCTCCGCAACGTGCGGTGCGAAGACTGCTCGGAGTGCGCCGTGAAGTGCCCCAACGGGGTCCGGGTTCGCGAACGGCTGATGCGAGCGCAGGAGTTGCTGGCGTAGCGGATCGTGGGGCGCACGGGGGCGATCGCCGTTAACGGCGGTGGATCGAAAGGCTTTTCACCCAAACGATTTCGCACGCGCCGTTGCCCGAGTCGGTCCGCGAAAGCGATGTTTCCCAGCGCCAGCCACCCGGGCCGCTGACGGAAACCAGGTAACCCTCCAGTGAGATCAGATCGCCGCGCCGCACGTCGCGGAGGGTCCTAAGGACTTCGTCGCCGGCGGGGATCATGTGCATGTTGGCGCTGTGCTCGACGATTTCCCCGGCGGGGATGGGGAACTCCTTGCCTTTCGGCCAGTACCGGTACCACCGCCCGGTCTGACCGTAGCCAATCCGGTCCAGCACGGCCTGATCCGATAGCCGGCCCCAACCCACGGCGAAGTCCATCGGGGAGACAGCGGAGGCGGCGTCGAACCAGTAGCGTTCCGTGGACAACACGCGGGCGCGCATCGAGAAGTCCGCTCGCGCCGTGAAGTGGTATTTGCCCTTGTTCCATGTGGGACCAGCGCCCAGAAGGGTTTGCGAGGGCTCGTGTGGGGCGAGGACGCCGGGCGGGTAGGTGGAATGCAGGGTGTCCTCGTACAGGTAGAAGGTGAGTCCCAACAGGATCAGGGCGAGGACGATGGCCGTGGAATTCCTCATGCCGGTTCATTAAAGTATATTCCAACAGAGAGGATTTGTTTGGGGGCGCGACAACACAGACACCCCATTTACCTTAGTACTAAGTTGCACTATATCATCTGGGAAATGCTTGGTAAAACGCCAAGCTGAATGGTAGGATTTGCATGAGGTCACCGAAACAATGTCAGTTACACGCATTAGCGTTCTTTTAGTCGCCCTGGCGCTGGCCGCCACGTCCGGATACGCCGCGGCGATCACCTTTTCCAATACCGGGGTGATCACGATTCCGAACAGCGGTTCGGCGTCGCCGTACCCCTCGACCATCTCCGTGACGGGCGCGGGGATCGTGCAACAGATCACCGTCACGTTGTTCAGCCTGAGCCATACCTTCCCGGACGATCTCGACATTCTGTTGGTCGGCCCGAGCGGTGCGAGCCTGCTGTTGATGAGCGACGCCGGCGGCTCGTCGAACATCAATGGCGTGAATCTGACATTCAGCGACGCGGCGGCGGGCTACCTGCCCGACAACAGCCAGATTGCGCCGGGGACCTACCGTCCGACGAACTACGGCGGCGGCGACTCGTTCAACGGGTCCGCGCCGGGCGGTCCGTACGGTTCCACGCTGTCCGTTTTCAATGGCACGGATTCGACCGGGACCTGGTCGTTGTACGTCAGGGATGACGACGGGGGAGACAACGGCCGCATCGCGGGGGGCTGGAGCCTGACGATCACGTCGGCGGATTCACCGGTTCCCGAGCCGGCCACGACCGCGCTGATTGGCCTCGGACTGCTCGGATTGGCGGCGCTGGGCCGCAAGCGCGCGAGCCGGCGTTGACGGCGCGATTCAAAGAGGCAGATTGACTCACAGTGCGGTCCGTGTGGTAAGACAATCCACATGGAACTGAAGGCGATTGCGATCGAGATACCCGAGGGCGGCAATGTCGTCCTCGGGCAGACTCATTTCATCAAGACGGTCGAGGACATCTACGAGGCCATCGTCAACACGGTCCCGCAGATGAAGTTCGGCGTGGCGTTCAACGAAGCTTCGGGCGCGTGCCTGACCCGCGTGGAGGGAAACGACGAGGCGCTGAAGGCGCTGGCTGCGCGCAACGCCACGGCGGTCGGGGCGGGCCACACCTTCGTGGTGGCGATGCGCGACGGCTACCCGATCAACGTGCTGGGCCGGATCAAGGATGTGCCCGAAGTATGCTCGATCTTCTGCGCCACGGCGAACCCGGTCGAGGTGATCGTCGCCGAGACGGCGCAAGGCCGGGGAGTTCTCGGCGTCGTGGACGGGTCTTCTCCGAAGGGAGTGGAAGACGAGGCCGGCGTCAAATGGCGGCACGACTTCCTACGGATGATCGGCTACAAGAGGTAGCCGCTAACGCGAACCGCTTCCGGGGGCCGGGTTTCCTATGTCCCACATGGCTTCGAGGTCGCGGCGGCTGTAGGCGCGGAAGGCGATGAGCGTGTTCGTCTTCTCGATGCCGGGGATCTTTTGCACTTGGGCCGATACCAGGTCGGCCAATGCCTCGTGATCGCGCACGCGCGCCAAGGCGACCAGGTCGTAGGAGCCGGCGACCGAATAGGCCTCGCCGATGCCTTCCAATTCGATGAGCGCCTGCGCCACCTCGGGTGTCTTGCCCTGCGCGGTGTTGATGAGCACGATCGCGGTGACCATGATTTCCCCCTTTGGTCCGAAGCCCTGATTCTACACTCCCCGGCGGGCCGGCGGCGGCGCCGGGGACACAAGCGGGGCGCGCGAGGCGGGCAATTCCAGGAACGAAGACCGGGAGCGAAATCCGGGCGGCGGGGCTGTTAGACTGAGGCAAAGGTGAAACGTGGCTGAACGGAAACCCGAAGATCGCTCGCTTGGATTCCATACTCGCACGCTGCACGCCGGATACTCCCCGGACCCGGCGACCGGCGCACGCGCCGTGCCCATTTATCAGACAACGTCGTACGTGTTCAAAGACACGGACCATGCGGCGTCGCTGTTTGCGCTCCAGGAGTTTGGCAACATCTACACGCGAATCATGAACCCGACAACGGGGGTTCTGGAGGCGCGCGTCGCGTCGCTGGAGAACGCGGCGGCGGCCGTGGCGGTGGCCAGCGGGCAGGCGGCGCAGTTCCTTGCCATCAGCAGCCTGATGGAGGCGGGCGACGAGATGGTGGCCTCCAGCACGCTGTACGGCGGCACCTACACGCAGTTCGACATCAGCTTCCGCAAGCTGGGATTGAATGTGAAGTTCGTCGAGCCGGACGATCCCGAGAATTTCCGCAGGGCCATTACGCCGAAGACCAAGTGCCTGTACGGGGAGACCATCAGCAACCCGCGCGGCAACGTACTGGACATCGAGGCCGTCGCGAAGATCGCACACGAACACAACCTCCCGCTGGTGATCGACAACACGTTCGCAACGCCCTACCTGTGCCGGCCGGTGGATTTCGGCGCGGACATCGTGCTGCACTCGCTGACCAAGTTCATGGGCGGTCACGGCACGAGCATCGGCGGCATTCTGGTGGACGGCGGGCGGTTCGATTGGTCGAAGGGCAACTTCCCGCAGTTGAACGAACCGGCGCGGTCTTACCACGGGCTGAAGTTCACCGAGACATTCGGCAACCTGGCGCTGGCGATCAAGGCGCGCGTGGAGGGCCTGCGCGACATGGGGGGATGCATCAGCCCGTTCAACGCGTTCCTCATCTTGCAGGGGATCGAGACGCTCGGGTTGCGCATGGAGCGGCACGTGAGCAACGCGCTGGCGGTGGCGCGGTTCCTGGAAGCGCACAAGCGGGTGAGTTGGGTGAAGTATCCGTCGCTGGCATCGAGCCCGTACAACGGGTTGGCGCGCAAGTATCTGCCCAAAGGCGCGGGCGCGATCTTCAGCTTCGGAGTCAAGGGCGGCTACGAAGCGGGAAAGCGTTTCATCGACAGCGTGAAGCTGTTCTCGCACCTGGCCAACGTCGGCGACGCGCGCAGCCTGGTGATCCACCCGGCCTCGACCACGCACCAGCAGTTGAGCGCGAGCGAGCAAGCGGCGGCGGGCGTCACGCCGGATCTGATCCGGCTTTCCATCGGTCTGGAAGACATCGAGGACCTGTATTGGGACCTGGACCAGGCGTTGGAAGCGTCCCAGGGGTAGCCGCTTAGTCCAGATCGATGTCGCGCTGGGGCGGGGGAGTATCGGGGCTTTCCTTGGCCTGCTTCAGCAACTCGTCGAATTTCGCCGCCAGAACGTCTTTCGACTTTTTGTGCGCATCGACGGACTTCTGGAAGGCGGCTTCACGGCGTGCGGCTTCGCCCTTGAAGATCGTCATGGCGGCGTCCATGTCTTCCACCGTGCGCGGGCGTTCGGCGGCCTTGTGGCTGATGACCGCCTTGGTGACCGGATCGACCTTCAGAGCCGCCTGGCAGCAGGGGCATTGGACTTCGAAGAGCGCTGGGTTCGCCTTGGCCATAGGCTCATCGTAGCGCAAGCTTACGCACAAATCCCTCGTCGGCTTCTAAAAAGTCGTACGCGCCCAGGCGCTCCGGCTTTTCCCAGACGAACTGCTCGAAGACCCTGTTGACGGGTTCCCCTTCAAACCCGCTCACGCGAAAGAACAGCAGCCGGAAGGTGTGTCCGCCGGGATAGCGATACGTGACGGTATCCACCTGGAGCCCGATTTCGGCCTGGATGCCCAATTCTTCCTTCAGTTCACGCTGGAGCGCCGCTCGCGGGCTCTCGCCGGGCTCCACTTTGCCGCCGGGAAACTCCCATTTCATCGCGTGGCTGTCGCCGCGCCGCCGCTGGCAGATGAGAATGCGGCCATCGCGTTCGATCACGCCCGCCACTACGGTGCGGGACCTGGTGTGAACCTCGCTCATAGAAGCGCGCGCAACCCTTCCTGGCGGACGGTCCAGCCCTGCGCGGGGAATCCCGGCGCCGCCCCCTCCGGACCACCGCGCCATCCGGCTGCCATCATGGCGATGGCGGCCAACAATCCCCCGTTGGCGGGAAGATACAGCGGCAGGCCGGGGCGCTGGTAATTGTGGCCGTTGGGGAGCCACTTGTTCTTCGGCGTATCGAGAAACAGAGCGTCGATGGCTGTGGCGGACTCGCCCAGACGCGCGGCTGTCATGGCGATCATTGGATAATCCCACCCCCATGTGTCTTCCCAGCGCCACGACGAGATCACCTTTCGCAGGGTGTGGCGCATCGTGGGATGGTCCACGCCCGCGCCGTCGAGCACACCGAGGGCCATGAGCATCGAAGGATGGTCGCGGTTGCGTTCGGTGAAGGTCTGCGGGCAGTTTTCGTGCGCCAGGTAGACGCCGTCGTGCACGGGCAACTTCGCCAGTTGCCGCCGCACCTGGTCCCAAAACGGGTGCCTGGGCATCCCGAGACGCTCACGCCAGCGCTGCGCGGTGTCCAGGGCGCTAGCCCAATAGGCGAGTTCGTAGGTAGGATTCCACGTCTCGCGCGGCGGGTGGTTCTCCTGCGCCGGAATCACGGGCGGTCCCAGGGAGAAGCGGTCCCGCGCGGCGTCGTAGGCGGCGTAGGAGGCCATGAACTCGGCCGATTCCATCACCACTTCGCGATAGCGTTCCAGCGTGGCACGGTCCGGGTGCGACTGGTAGCAGAGTTCGGCGTAGGCGATCGGGTGCGGTTGCTGCCAGATCAGCAGCGGGCCGATGGTGGACGGGCTGTCGCCGCCCTCCGGCGAAGTCATCTTGGGCCAGCGCACGCCCCTGTATCCCTGGCTTCGCGCCTTTTCACGCGCCGAAGGCAGGATGCGCCGGTACCAGTCCAGGCTGCGCTCGAGCATCGGCGTCCGTCCCCACAGCGGAAAATGCGCCGCGTGCCACCAATGCATCTCCAGGTGGAACTTCCCGTACCAACTGTTGCAGGTGAGCCCGGTCTCCTGCGGGGGCAGCGAACCGGAGCACTGAATCGCCGTCAGGTACTGCGACAAGACGACGCGCCGCTCCAGTTCCGTGGCGCGCCCATCCGAGCTTCCGGAAAGGTCGACCGCGCCGCCGGAGGACCAGAACCGCCGCCAGTGGTTGCGGCAACGGCGCTGGATTTCCACCGCCGCGCGAACGCCCGAGGATGAAGGGCGCGGCGTGAAGCGGCACACCAGGGAGATTTCGGGGCCGCTGCCGGAAGCGGACAGCACGAACCGGTGCGCATCCTCCTGCCGCAATGCGCCTTTGCCCTCCCACGCCAACGACACGCGGTAACCATCGCGGTCGAGCTCGCGCGCCAACTCCGCGCGGCCGGGGCGTTGCGAGACGAGCGCGGTCCTGTGGAGGGCGGGGGAGTTCCAGTCGGCGGCGTTCATGGCGGGCGAGCCGTAGGGGAACGCGATCACGACGGCGATTCGTCCTTGCCGCCACAACGGGGAGCGGATCACGAAGGCGGCCGCGTCGTCCTCGGGATCGGCACAGGTTTCGACCGTAACCGCCACGCCATCCAGTTCAAATGAACTTGCGAGGATTCCGCTCCACAGGTCGAGCGTCTGCCGTATGCCGCGCAATTGTCCCGGAGCCACCGGCGCTCCATTGAATTGCAGTCCGATGCGGCCCAAGTGCAGGCGGTGCGGATTCTCGCGAAGCCAGTTGAACAGCTCCTCCTGGCCGCGCGCGCTGGTGGCGTAGCCAACCGGACGGCCTTGCGCGTCGAAGGTCTCCAGCCGGAGGTCTTCGGCCGCCAGGCCGTTCGGCGAAGCGAAGCTGTGCCATCCCCACTGCGCCTGGGTGCACAACGGGATCTGCGATTCGTACAACTCCGGGAAGGTTTGCAGGCCGGTGGCGTCGGCGGTGAAGGCGAACTCGCCGTTGCCGACGGTGAGCGGCGCCAGCGGATCGAAACTGGTGACCGTGGGACTGTGCCGCGTGGCGAGCGCGCGCCGGTCGATGGCTTCGGCCGGGGAGGCGGGGCGCGATGCAGCGGCGGCTACGGGAAAAAGTTGAAGAAACCGCCGCCGCGAGGGGTGCATGGCCGTTAGTGGAGGATCTGCCAGAGGTTGCTGTAGTCGTCGGTCCACATCCGCACGCCGGGCTTGACCTCGATCTTGGTTTCGTATCTCGCGAAAGCGTCTTTTTCGAAGACCGCGGGATCCGAGGCGACCAGGACCCAGGTGGCCCCGTAGACCAGGTCGCTGCCGTCGTCGGTGTCCACCAACCGCGTGGTCTTGCCGAGCGCGCGGGCCGCCAGTTCGACGATCGGCTCCAGGTCCAGATGCCGGTTGCTCACATGCACTGCCAGAATGCCGCCGGGCTTGATATGGCGGAAGTAGACGCGAAAGGCCTCGATCGTCAGCAGGTGCACCGGAATCGAATCGCTCGAGAAGGCGTCCACGGCCAGCACGTCGAAATCCTGCCGCGCCTCGCGTTCCAGCGAGAGCCGCGCGTCGCCGAGGATCACGTCAACCTTGGCCTCGCATTCGGCGAGGTAGCGGAACTCGCGGCGGGCGATGTCGAGCACCAGCGGGTTGATGTCATAGAAACGGTAATAGTCGCCGCTGCGCCCATAGGTGGCCAGCGTCCCGGTTCCCAACCCGATGACGCCAACCCGCTGCGGCGATTGGCGCGTGTTGCCGATGGCGAGCCCTACGCCGGACTCCAGGCCGTAGTATGTGGTGTGAAGGCGGCTGCGCACGGGAGAGAGATACTGTAGGCCGTGCGTGATGGTGCCGTGGACCAGCGTGCGGGTGGCGAACGGGTCCTTCTCCGCGCCGCTCTGGGTTACACGGAGCGCGCCGTAGAAGTTGCGGGCCATCAAGCG
>CAZVIK010000003.1:51404-55288 GCA_964627045.1 uncultured Solibacteraceae bacterium
GCGGGATTCGCGCGCCAGGTCGCGCTCGGCGATGTAGAGCGAAAGGCCCAGCACGATTGTCAGAAACGCCCAAGTCGCGTAAGTGTACCGATTGGTCCGGCGGAAGATGATGAGCCCGAGGACCGTGCAGAAGAACACGCCGATGGGCATTTCGTAGTAACTGCGGAAGACGTTAGGCGCCAGCCAGCCTACGAACAGGCCGCCGATAGCGCCGCCGAGCGAGATGGTCAGATAGTATGCAGTCAGATAGCGGGCGTGGGGCCGCCGCCGGGCCAGTTCCCCGTGACACACCATGCAACACACGAACAGGCCAACGTTGAACAGCAGGACCACCAGCCAGAGCTTGGTGGCGCCGTCGAACTTCGCCAGGCCGTACGTCATCGCGCTGAGCGCCAGCGCCAGAAAGCCGAGGAACGTGCCGGGCGAATACAGGTTGTCGCGGCCGAAGGTGAGGACAAAGCTCATCAGGTACAGGCTGAGCGGAAGAATCCAAAGCATTGGCACCGGGGCGATGTTCTGACAGACGTGGTTGGTGACGGCCAGCAGCAATATCGACGCGCAGGCCGCCAGCATCGTCCACAGAACGTAGGTGTGCCAGAGCGGGGCCTCGGGTTCGGTGGACCGGGATGCCGCGGCCGGTTCGATGGGCTGAGCCGGATCGGCCGGCCGCGCGTCGTCGCCGACGGGCCTATCGCCGAGCGGGACGCCGTCTGGGTCACCATCGGGCGCCGGCGCCGGCTCGTCTTGTACCGGAAGGGGCTTGGGCCTGAGGCTTAGCCAGGCGCAGCCGGCGCAAGCCAATCCGAAGGCGATATAGCCGGCCGACCACACCAGCGTCTGGGTGCTAGTGGCCAATCGCGGCTCCACCAGGATCGGGTAGGTGACCAACGCCAGCAGGCTGCCGATGTTCGACACCGCGTACAGACGGTAGGGAAACGCGACGTGATGCGTGCGCGCGTACCAGGCTTGCAGCAGCGGGCCGGTGGTGGACAACAGGAGGTAGGGCAGACCCACGGTGGCAGCCAGCAGCGCGAGGATGCGCAGAACCGGGTCGTCGCTGCCCACCGGCTTCCAGCTTGGATCCGGCATGATGCGCAGCAGCAACAGGCTCACGGTGAGGAAACAGGCGTGAACCAGCGCCTGGGCCTTCGGGCGAAGATAGCGCATGAGAAGGTGGGCGTACAGGTAGCCCCCCAGCAAGACGGCCTGGAAGAACAGCATGCAGGCGCTCCAGACCGAAGCCGAGCCGCCGAACCACGGCAGCGTCACCTTCGCCATAACCGGCTGCACCTGAAAAAGGAGGAAGGCGCTTAGAAAGATCGTCAGCGTATAAAGCAGCATTCAAGCCTCGTCGCCGTGGTACTCGACCGTCATCATCGTCATGTCGTCCCGCTGGAGCGCGCCGCCGGTGTGCGCCTCCAGGGCTGCGTCCAGCGCAGCGAACAGCGTATGTGCGGACGCCCCGGCGGAGGCGCGCGCGATTTGGCGGATGCGCGCGTCGCCGAAAAGCTCGCCGTCCAGATTCTCCGCCTCGCCGACACCGTCGGTGTAAAGGACCAGCTTGTCTCCGCGCTCCAGGACAGCCTCGCCCATGGCGTACTCGGCCTCGTCGATCAAACCCGCGGGAAAACCGGTGGCCTCCAAAGGCTCCAACGCGCCGCCGGCACGCACGAGCAATCCGGCGCCGTGTCCGGCATTGGCGTAGCGCAGCCGGCCGTCGCACTCGAGCAATCCGAGAAACACGGTCGCGTACTTTTCGCCCTTGGTACGCTCCAGCAGAAACGCGTTGAGGCGGTGCAGGCTCTGGGCGGGCGGCCACTCGGCATGGGGCGCCGCCAGGAACGCGCCCTGAAGCAGCGCTGCCAGCAGCGCCGCGCTCACGCCCTTGCCCGACACGTCGGCGACGATGAAGGCCCAGGCGCGGGGGCCGAGCGGCAGGGCGTCGAAATAGTCGCCGCCCACCTGCCGTGAGGGAATGCTGCGTCCGGCCGCGCGAAACCACCCTTCAGACGGCAGCGCCGTGGGCAGAAGGCTGCTCTGGATTTCGCGGGCGATCTTCATTTCCTCTTCCATGCGCTGCCGCGCGCGCTCGCCCTCCAGCAGACGGGCGTTCTCCAGGATGGTGGATGCCTCCATGGCGAGGGTCTGCAATAGTTCGCGATTGCCGGAGGAAAGGTCGGCTGCCCCGGCGCGCGTGTCCATATAGATGACGCCCAAGGTCTCGTCGGCCAACGCCCCGGCTGCGGCGGAAGCCGCGGTGCGGAGGCGCACCAGCGGCACGCAAACCACGCTGCGCAACTCCAATTCGGCGATCGTCCGCATCGGAAGACCAGCGTCACCGGCGCCGGCGTCGAAGGTCATCGACAGAAGTTCGCGCCGCCGCGCAAGGGCGCGTTGAATCACGGCGCACGGCACGCGTAGTTCCTCGGGCGCCAGATTCGCGCCGCTGCGGTCGCGCGCGACTCGAAACTCCAGATCCTCGCCGCGGCAGATCAGCAGGAATCCGCGTTCGGCTCCGGTGATGGCGAGCGCGGAGTCCACCAGGGCGGCCAGCAGGTCGGCGGTCGAAAGCGAGGATTCGAGCGCGCGCGCCAGGTCCACCACCGCGCGCAGCCGGACCAGTTCGGCGCCGGGCCTGGGCGCCGCCGCCAGCGGCTCGGCGAAGCGCTCGATCCCCGCCTCGTCCGGTTCAAAGGTGAGGGTGTAGGAATCCGGCACGCCGAAGTCAATCCGGTCGGATGGGTTCAGAGCGCAGCGCGCCACGCGTTCCCGGTTGACGAAGGTGCCGTTGCGGCTTTGCAGGTCCTCGATGGCGTAGCCGCCGTTCTCGGCCACGATCCGGGCGTGCGTGCGGCTGATGCGCGTATCGCGCAGCGGCAGTTCGTTCTGGCTTTGCCGGCCGATATAAAAGGGGAGCGGCTGGATGGCGACGCGCGAGCGCCCGCCGGTGGGGTCGGCCACGACCAGCCACGGCGGCCGCCCAGCCGCGTGGCGGCGCTCCCCGCCCTCCATCACTTCCTCCGGAGGCTTGCGCCGGAGGAGCGGCCGGCCGGACCCGGTTGTTCGCCGGGGGCTTCGTGCATCTCCTGCGAACGGACCCTCCGGCAGTCCGCGCAATACCCGCCGACCTCGGTGCGCGCCAGCACCACCTGGAACCCGAAGAGGCCTTCCACCTGGCGGCGGATCTTTTGCAGCGGCTCGCCGTAAAACTCCTCCACCTTGCCGCAACGGAGGCAGATGACGTGCGCGTGCTCCTGCTTCAGCCGGGTCTCGTAGTAGTGCTGGCCGCCGGACCAGTGCATCAGGTCGAGCTCATCGACCAGACCGACGTCCTTCAGCATGCTGATCGTGCGGTACACCGTGACACGGTTGATCTTCGGGTCCTTCTGCTTGGCCAGCCGGTAGAGCTGCTCGGCGTCCAGGTGGACGCCCGCCTTGTCGATGAGGTCCAGGAGCACCTGCCGCTGGCGGGTCATCCGGACGCCGCGCTCCTGAAGCGATCCCTTGATGTCGGTGCGCGCCATCAATTCTCAACTCTAGCATCGGCGGGCGGGCGGCGCATGCGCCCAGGCCCGTCGCCGTCTATCATGAGAGGAATGCAGGAACCGGTGTGCCCGAAATGCGGAGGCAGCGGCTGGATCGTCGTCGAGTGCGACGGCATCTCGGCGGCGGAACGTTGCGGCTGCGACCACGAAGACCGCGTACGCCGTCTGATGGCGAACGCCTCCATCCCGCCGCTTTACAGGGATGCGCTTTTCGACACCTTCCAGGAACATGGCGACGCGCGGCTTCGCGACGTCAAGCGCGCCGTCATGAAGTATGCCGAGGACTACCCCTACCCCATGCACAAACCCGGGATGGTGATTAACGGCCCCCCCGTACCC
>CAZVIK010000003.1:55298-61506 GCA_964627045.1 uncultured Solibacteraceae bacterium
GTGATCGGCGTCGCACACCACGTTCCCATCCGGCCCTTTGATACGCACCGTGGCCGTGGGGATGCTGCGACTGCCGCAGCTCACCTGCACTTGTTCCAAATGATAGGTCTCCTCGAAGAACATGCGCGCCTCATCGGCGACAATCGCTTCCAGGTCGCGGGTGTCCACCGTCTTCTTCTGATCGGCGACCCCGGTACCGGAAAGACCCACCTGGCCGTCGCCGCCCTGCGCGCGCTACTGGCCAAGGGACACGAGGGCGTGTTCAGCGATTATCAAAACCTGCTCGATCGCATCCGCGCCAGCTACGACCAAAGCTCCGGCGCGAGCGACCGCGAGGCCTACCGCTCGGCCCTGGAGACCGAGGTGCTCCTGCTCGACGATCTGGGCGCGCACCGCGTCACCGAGTGGGTGGAGGACATCGTCACCTCCATCGTCACCTATCGCTGCAACCACCGGAAGGCGCTCATCGTCACCACCAACCTTCCCGATGCCGAGTCCGGCGCGCGTCTCATGGATCACGCCGCCCAGGTTCCGGGCCGCGTGGATTACCGCCACACGTTGGCCGACCGGATCGGCGGACGCGCGCATTCCCGGCTGTTCGAAATGTGCAAGGTGATCCGCATGCCGGCGGTTCCCGATTACCGCATGCGCAAGTGAAGCGGCCAGGAGGGCGGAGGAGACCCACATGCCGAAACCGGTAGGGCTGCGCCGGCTGAGAGACCTGGAAGGTGCCGGCCCGGCCACGCTTCGCGATTTCGAGGAACTCGGAGTAAGGAACGTCGATCAACTCGCCAAACACGACCCGCGAAAACTCTACGACAAGCTGTGCCGGATCAAGGGCGTGCGCCTCGATCCCTGTTGCCTGGACACTCTGACCTGCGCCGTGGCCCAGGCGCGCAACCCCAACCTTCCGGCCGCACAGCGCAAGTGGTGGTATTGGAGCCGCGTGCGAAAGGCGCAGAAGGCGTCAATGGTTTAGGGCCTCGGCGATCTCCTTTTCGTCGATCGCGCCGGTCTTGATCACCTTCCACGCGGGGGTGGTGATGTCCACCGTGGTGCTGCCCGGGCCGGGGCACAGGCCCCCGTCCAGCACCAGGTCGATGCGCCCGTCCATGCGGCCGAACACCTCGATGCCGCTGCGGCAGGTGGGCTGTCCCGACAAATTCGCGCTGGTCGCTACCAGCGGTTGCTGAAGCTCCTCCAGGAGCGCCGAGGCCACCTTTGACCGGCTCTGACGCAACGCCAGCCGGCCGGTGTTTCCAGTCACTTTGAGAGGAACCTTCGCCGAACCGGGCACGATCATGGTCAGCGGCCCCGGCCAGAACAGCCGCGCCAGAAGGTAGAAACGGCTGCACAGGTCGCGGGCGAGTTCCTCGGCCATCATGACATCGCTCACCAGCAAGGGCAGGGAACGCTGGATCTCGCGGCCTTTGGCGGCGAAGACGAGCCCGACGGCGTGAAGGCTGAACGGGTCCGCCACCAACAGGTAGAGCGACTCGGTGGGAATCGCCGCCACGCGGCCGCGGCGGACGACGGCGGCGGCGCGCTGGATCGCGTCACGTGCCGGCGCGTCCTGGTCGATCTCGATGATGTCGGTGACGACGTTCAATCTGTGTTACTCTACCTCGGTCCGATCGCCTCGGCAACTTCCAAGGCCATCTGGTAGCGGCTGAACGGGGCGCTCAACTGTACGCCGGCGGTCATCGGCCGAACCGCCCGCACCAGTTCCCGGGCGATGGCGACACCTTCCGCTCTAGCCTTATCGGCGGTATCGGCCCGCTGCATGCGGGCGAGGAAGCCCGCCGGGACCGGGACGTTCAGCTCGTTTACCATGAACTCGGCGTTGCGGTGGCTGGTGAGGGGCCAGACGCCCGCGATCACCGGGATGCGGAAGCTCTCGATCCGGCGCACGAAGCGCTCCAGCAGGGCGACTTCGAAAACCGGCTGCGTCACCACGTATTCGGCGCCCTCTTCCACCTTGCGCTCGAACCGGCGCATTTCATCGTCGAAATTGAGCGCGCCCGGATTTGCGCCCACGCCGATCAACAGCGCTGTCTGCGAGCCCGTCGGGTTGCCGCCGATGTCCAGTCCCCGATTGAGATTGCTCACGATGTGGACCAGCCCGATGGAATCCACGTCGAAGACGGCGGTGGCCGCGGGGTAGGCGCCCATGCGCGGCGGGTCGCCCGTGATGCAGATCAGATTGCGGATTCCGACGGCGTGCGCGCCGAGCAACTCGGACTGGATGCCGAGGATGTTCCGGTCGCGGCAGCAGAAGTGCAACACGGCTTCAATGCCGGCCCGCTGCTCGATAAGCTGACAGGTCACCTGGGCGCTCATGCGGGCGCTGGCGCGAGGACCGTCGGGTACGTTGATGCAGTCGATTCCGCGTTCGCGGCACACCGCCGCTCCCGCGATCTCCTTGGAGGCGTCCACGCCGCGCGGCGGCAGGATCTCGACGAAGGCGACATACTCGCCGGCGGCCAGTTTCGCCCCCAGCTTGGACTTGGCGGCCGAAGGAACTTGCTCCAGTGCGTGGACCTTCGCCGCGGGCTCCTCTACCGCAATAGCCGAGGCCTCGCGCGCCGGCTGCAAAGAGCGAGCCTCCGCCCGCAGCAGCCGTATGTGTTCCGGCGTGGTCCCGCAGCACCCGCCCACCAGCCGTACCCCCGCCCACAGCAGCCGCCGTCCGTACTGCGCCATGTATTCGGGCGAGCACAAGTAGAGCTTGCGCCCTTCCACGGTCGCCGGGAGTCCGGCGTTGGGCATCGCGCTTAGCGGCTTCTTGGCGAACTGGACCATCTTCTCGATGGTCTCCAGCATGGTCTTCGGACCCACCGAACAGTTCAGCCCGGCCACATCCACCGGGAGCGCATTCAACTCGTTGGTGAAGTCCTCCACCGAAGTGCCGTCCGGCAGATTCCCGTAGTCGTCGATGGTCACCTGGCCGACGATTACCATGTCGTCCCCCGCCGCGGCGCGCGCCGCCGCCACGGCCTCGCGCAGTTCCGCCAGGCAAGAGAAGGTCTCCAGAATCAGGAGGTCCACGCCGGCCGCCACCAGCGCTTCGGCCTGTTCGCGGAACATCGCCCGCGCCTCCTCAAGCGTGACCTGCCCGAGCGGCGCCAGCCGCACTCCCAGCGGGCCCATCGATCCCGCCACGAAGGCGGCTTCGCCGGCGGCCTCGCGCGCCAGCCTGACGCCGGCATGGTTTATCTCGCGGAGCTTTTCGGCCATGCCGAAGGCAGCCAGCCGGGCGCGATTGGCGCCGAACGTGTTCGTTTCCAGGATCTCCGCACCGGCCTTGAGATAGTCGGCGTGGACCTCCTTCACCAGCCCCGGCTGCGACAGGTTCAGTTCATCGTAGGAACGGTTGATGAAGACGCCCTTGGAGTACAGAACGGTCCCCATGGCGCCGTCGGCCACCAGAACCTGCCGGGCGAGGTGGTCGCGAAATTCGAGTGCTCGGTTCGATGACATGCGTTGATACTGTCATGGTAGCCGAGAACACGAACCGCGGTCTGCGTTCCGGGAACACACCACACCTGCCGGCATGCAGCCGTTCCGGTTGGATAGCCGTTCGAAGGAACTAGGGCCGGCGGCCGGCGGCCTTCCTTCGGCGAAGCACGAACCCCGCGCCAACCAGGGCGGAGAGCACCAGGATCGCGGAAGAAGGCTCCGGCACGGCAGCCGAATCGCTCAGGTCGACGCTCAAGTCCACGCCGACAAAGTGCCCGAGCGAGGTGATCGCCTGGATCTGGAACACGACGGTGTCTCCCGGTGAGACGGCCCACCCGCCGAGCGATTGCCCCGGCAGCAGGTTGTTGGCAAACAGCGCCGCCGCATCGGTGTTCGCGATACCGGTCACATCGGTGCGCTGGGCAACCAAGATGTCATTGATGTAAAGCTGCCACGCGTCCACCCGCTGATCCACGTGCCATGCATCCCAAGCTGAGCCGGAGACCGTGATGACCCCAGCGGAGGGACTAGTCCAACTGATCGTCCCAAGCGCTCCGCCGCCCGCCGAAGTGCTGTGGCCGATCACCATGCCCGGCTCCCAATGGCCAGCGTCGTACCGGAAGTCCGTGTTGGTGATCAGAGCCCAGGCCGGCGGGTAGGTGCCAGATGCAGTGGTGGTCCAGAAAGTCGTACCCGTGATGCCGCCCCATCCAAGCTGGGTATAGGGGAGCGCGGTCGTCCCTTGGTTGTAAGACCAGACACCGTTTGGGTTCGCGGCCGTGCTCCAGTCGGTTGCCAGGTCGTATACGACCCCGGCCTGCACCAACGGGATGCTGAAAACGAGAGCAATAAGCAGAGAATTGAGTCTGGCGAGTGTTCGTCGGAAGATTATGTCGCGGAACATGAATCACCTTTTCGTCGGAGAGCCGGGCAGTCAAATTGCAACCGCTCGCCGCTCGGCACACTCTCCTGTTGAGGCTACTTCATGTTTTCGGATTTTTCAATCTTTTTTGCGTATGACGGCAGGAGGGCGGAGTCGGGCGTCCGCGTGTCCGGTTAACCTTCCCGGCCCGCCGCGCGTTACGGGAACATGAGTGAACAAGCGGTTCTCACGATCGTCTTTGTGGGCCTTTTCGCCGTGGTCGCGTGGTTCCTGTGGCTTGACAGCAAGCGCAAGCACGCCCTGGTACAGGCGCGATCCGAGCTGCAAAACCGTCTCCTTGAGAAATTCGCCTCGCCCCAAGACGTGGCGCAGTTCCTTCAGACCGAAGGCGGGCGCCGGTTCCTGCAAGGGTTGACTTCGGAACACCGCCACGCCGGCCGGCGTATCCTATGGGCGATGCAGATCGGCGTCGTGTTGAGCTGCCTCGGGCTGGCGGCCATCGGACTCGGCCTCCTGTACGCCACCCGCGACGGTGGCGGCAACCCCGGGGTCATCTTGGGGATACTCGGTTTGTCTCTGGGCGTCGGCTTCCTAATCTCGGCTGCGCTTTCTTACCGGCTCTCAACCCAGTGGGGCATTCTCGAAACCGACGGTACGGCGGTGCAGAACGGATGACAGAGGAACGGACGTTGGCGCGGGCGGAGCGCGCGGCGGAGTTCGACTCGGCGGCGTTCGAGTCGTTCTACGCCGCGACGGCTCCCGCTTTGGCCGCCTACGTCCGCCATGTTTCGGGCGACCCGACTGTGGTGGAAGACGTCGTGCAGGAGGCGTTCCTGCGCTTCCTGCGCCTGTGCCGCCCCGGAATGGACGAGGCCCACATGCGCGGCTACCTCTACCGCGCCGCCACGACGATTCTCTATGATCAGTGGCGCCGCCGCCGCACCGCGGAGCAGGGGCGCGCCGAGGCCACGCCGGCGGCTGTGGCGAACGCCGATCCCACGGTCTCGGTGGATGTCACCCGCGCGCTGAACGCGCTCGGGCCGCGCGACCGGTCGCTGGTCTGGCTGGCTTACGTGGAAGGCGCTTCGCATGTCGAGATTGCCGCAGCTCTCGGTCTGAGCCGCTTGAGCGTGCGTGTGCTGCTTTTTCGAGCCCGGTCGAAACTGACGGGAATCCTCCGCCGGGAGGGGAACTCATGAAGCTCTTTGGATGCAGGCACGAGCGGGCCGTCTGGCGCGCCGTCTCAACGAATGTTTGGGCGCCGGGCCTGCGCGAACACGCCGCGCGCTGCCGTGTGTGCCGCGACGTCGCGCTGGTGACCTCGTCGCTGGCGGCGCTCCCGGCTGGGGCGAGCCCGCTGCCCGATCCGCATTTGCTTTGGTGGCGCGGGCGCTGGTTGCGTTCCCGGGAAGCGGAGCGCGCTCTCAAGCCCGTGGCCGTGTTGCAGCGGGTGGCTCTCGCGGCGGCCGTCATCGCCGCCGTCGCCGGGGCCGCCTACCTTCCTTTGGTTATGGGATGGCTGCCGGTTCCACACGGTAGCGTCACGGTGTTTCGCTGGACGGTCCCTCTGCTGCCGCTAGCCTGCGCTGTGGCCGCAGTCGCGGGCGTGAGCGTCCTAATGGCGCTCCGGGCGGGGATGGGCGAGGATTGAGGGGCCGCGCCGATTGGGCGTGACGAACAAGCCGCGGTCAGGCGTATGCCCCATTCGCTCCTCCACCGAAACGCCGGTGGCTACCCTTTCCCCTGAAGGAACCGGCGTATGGATGCCGTCGCTTGCCGGGTTCTGTGCTCGTTTTCGATCAACGCGAAGCGAACAAAGCCCTCGCCGAGAGGACCAAAACCGAGCCCCGGGGACACTGCGGTTAG
>CAZVIK010000004.1:0-12828 GCA_964627045.1 uncultured Solibacteraceae bacterium
TGGGCCATGGTCTGGTTCCCTCCATCGCTTCGAGTTGTCTCTCAAACGGCACGCAGGCATCGCACTCCGGGCGACCGCAAGTCACGGCCATGCATCGGAGGCAGAAGGTCCGACGCGCGCCGCTTCCCACCACGCTCACGAAGTGAGCGCCGCAGTGCGGGCACTGCAGCGTGTGCGCGATCTCCCGGCCGTCCAGCATTAGCGCGCCGTGGGCGACCCGCTCGAAGGCAGGCCGCGCAGCGGCGAGAGGGCAGAGCGGGGAATGGTTGCCCGCGCTGTCCGGCGTGCAGCACGGACAGAGATCGGCCACCGCTTACTCCGTGTATTGGATCGAGAAAGCCTGGTCCCAGGCGAGGCTGACCTGGGCGGGCAGTATGGCGACCCCGTTGCTCGCCACGGCCGGCAGGACGAGCTCTTTCCCCTCCTTGGGCGCCCAGCGGAACGTGGCCCGCATGTTGACGGCGAACTGCAGGAGGATCGCGTTCGCAGTCAGTGTGGGCCCCACCGAGAACACCGCGAGGCCGGAGGTGGCCAGCGCCACGGGATCACCGGGGTCCAATGCTTGCGGCGTTATGGACGAGCCCGGCGTGCCGGCCGTGGTGCATCGCTGCACCATATACCGGGCGGCGTTGTCGGCCGGCGAGGCGCCCGAGCCGAACAGGATGTCGTAAATCCGCGGCCGGATGTTGGCCGTCGAGATCAAAGTGACGAGCGGCAGCGTTGCCGACTGCGTGTTCGTCCCGTTTCCGTTCACAGAATAGTCACGCATGGTGGTGGCTCTTCCTTTCTGGTGCTACATGATTTCGACCAGCTCGAGCGGCACATCCGACCGAGCAATGCCCGTGTCCTGCGACCACGCGCCGCCGAAGCGGACCACATATCTGCCGGCCATTGCCTGGCCCGATGGGTCGTGGGAGAATTTCGGCGAGGTCTCCCAGGGGTCGTAGAAGTAGAACGCCTCGGTCTGCCCTCTTCTGGCGTCGCAGAAGTCCCTCAGATCCTGGAGTTGGCTGGGTGTCAGCCGCTTCACCAGGACCCAGCGCTTGGCGCTCTCCGACGCGAGCACGCCGCGCTGCGAGGACCCGTCCGGGTACTCGTTCTCGATGATCGGGTATTGCTGCAAGCGTGTGAAGGCCCGGCACAGGCTCCACGGCATCACTCCCGTGGGCACCGCAGTCTCAACCGATCCCGGCATTGGTTCCTTAACTCGTGAGCGTCCCCGGCGCCAGCTGCAATGCCGTCAGCTCGCGCCGGCCCGCATTCGCCTTCATCGCAGTGATGGCGCCCTCGGCCACGACCCTGCCGTTCTCGATGATCACGCTCCCAATAGGCTTCGAATCGATCTGCAGCGGGATCACAATGGTGCCGCCGCCCGGAGCGGTCGCGGCCGAGGATCCAAGGTTGGTCAGCGTGCCGCCGGCGCCTTGTTGGTACAACCCACCGGCTGACTGGACCAGGTTCGCAGGCTGCATGCGTGCGGGCATTCCCTTGGTGGACTGCCCGGTGCTCATCGCATAGAGCTCGATCAAATCCACCACCTCCTGGGCACGGATCGCCATGTCCAGGTTGCCGCCATAGCTCTGCCTGGCCATCTGCACGATCTGCTCCAGGACGTTGTTCGCCTGGATGTCCACCCCGTGCACGGCCTTGATCTTCTCGCGAGCCTTCTCTTTGGCGCCCTTGATGAACATCCGGACGAAGCCCGCGGCCGCCCCCGCGATGCCGCCGATCGCGGCCCCCAGCGGGCCACCGTACTTGAAGCCGACGAGTGCGCCGCCGGCGGCCGTCATGCCCATGCCGGACCAGCCCCCGCGGCGGAGACCGGCATAGGTCAGGAGCCCGCCGCCCAGCAGAGCGGCGTTCGAGTGCCCGATGGACGAGAGCTTCTGGCCCATGGTGGCGGCCTGCCAGGTGGTGGCCATGCCCGGCCCCAATTGCACGCTGCCGCCAATCCCGGCGAAGGACTTCAGGCTGGAGAGGTAATTAGCGCCCGCTGCGCCCCAGTTGCCCCACGACGCGCCACCGCCGCCGCTGGGACCACCCATCGCCACCGGCCCCGTGAAGCCGCCCGTGCCGCCCGGGGCGCCAGGAACGCCAAACCCTCCCAACGATGGCATCATTCCGCCACCGAATGAGCCACCCAGGGCCGTTGCCAGGCCGCCACCGCCACCGTACCCCCGGCCCGTGGCGAAAGAAGCCATCATGTTGCCGAAGGCGTCCTTGATTGGGGTTAGGAAGAACGTATCGGCCAGGTTCTTCATCGCGTCCCAGAAGCCCTGCGCCCGGATCAGTGCGGCGTCGAAGAGGCCCTCGAAGCCGCGCTTTATCTCGTCGAACCGCTGCTGCTGCCGCTGCCGTTCCCGCTCGGCCAGTTCCTCCCAGAAGTCGTCACTGGCCTGAATGCGCTTCTCATCCGTGGCGATCTGCACTTTGAGCACATCGCTCTGCAGGTCGATGTTCCGTTTGAACTCGCGCGCCCGCCAGTCTTCGGCGTTCCTGGTCGCCTCCTCGATTTCCTTCGGGGTGGTCGGCAGGTTCTGCGGCAGACGCTGCTCACGCAGGATCTCCATCGCCTCGTGGGAGCGCTGCAGGTTCGCAAAGTAGGCCTGGCTCGCGGCCTCCCGGCCCACCTGCAACTGGTCCGTCATCTTCTCGGCGATCTTACGATTGGCTTCCAGGAGCTCGAGTTGCTCCTTCAGCTGTGCGATGCGTGCGGTGGCCGCCCGGTGCGCGGTCGCATCGTACTTCGCCGCAGCATCCTCCCGTTCCTTCTCGGCGGCCGAGAGGCGCTTCTTCAGCGATTCCTCGACGGCGTAGGTGGCGAGGTAGCGGTCGAAACTCTTAGCCAGGATCTGCTCGCTCGATTCCTCGACCTGCTGGCGAATGGTGTTAACCGTGTCCTGGACCCGCTGCGCCGCCTGCTGCGCCATGATACCCGGCAGCTCCTGCCGGAACTGTATTGTTGCGCGGCCCGGCAGCCCCATCGCCATGGCCGCCTTCTCGCCGATACCCTCACCCACTTTCTGCGTGAGCGTGGCTGCTCCAACGACCGCGCCGCCGATGGCCACGGCCCTTCCCGCCGTGGCCCCAAACATGAACTTAGTGGCGAGCCCCGCCAGGCCGCCCGTGGCTGCCAAGGACAGCGCGACACCCAACTCCGGGTGGTGCTCGATCAGCTTGAGGAACTCGGTGAGCGTACCGACTGCGGCCCTCAGCGCCGGCTGGAACTTCTCGCCAACCGCGTCGCTCGCCTCGTCGAAGTAGCGCTTCAGCGAGGTCATCTGCTTGCCGACACTCCCCATGGCTTCCTCGTAGAGACCGGCGAACCGCGGCGCCACGCGGAGGACCTCGTTAACGCGGGCCTGCACCTTCTCCTGGTCGCTCAGCTCGAGCGTCGTTTTGCCCAACTGCCGCGCGAGCCGCTGGTAGGATTCCTGGAAGTCGACGTTGATGCCGATGGTCCGCAGCACGCGCACCTGGCCCGACTGGATACCGTAGATGAGGTGCTCAAAGGCCTCCGAGGAATTCATCAGGCCGACCACGGCAGCATTCTGGGCCAGGCGCCCAAGCTCCGTGGCCTTCGTCATGTCAATCTCCGCGGTCACCATGCGGAGCAGCGCCTGGCGGGCCTCCATCGTCGCGATACCGCGCTTCTTCAGCGCCTGTTCGTTGGCCTGAATCATGGAGAGGTTCAGGTTGTTGGCCTTCGCGCTCGCCCGCAACGCCACCGCCATCGTCTCAGTGCGGGCAGCGTGCACGGCGCTGTTCAGGACGACGTCCTTCATCACCTTCTCCAGCGCACCGAAGGAGAGGACCATCCCGCCGATCTCGCTCACAGCGCCACGGAAGGACTCGCCCATCGTCTTGGTGGCCTTGCCCGTACCAGCCAGGTTGCTCTGCATGCGGCCAAGCACACGCTCCTGCAGGGCATCCAGTTCCTTGAGCCGCGCCGGGTCGCCCGACATCTGCTGGCGCATGGTGGCGATCCGGGCCAGCAGCCGCTGCTCCATGGTCTGGCCGGCGCGGTAGAAGGAAGCCTCGAGCTTGGCGACCTCACGGTTGGCCGAGGAGACCGCAGTCACTGCGCCCTTCTCGTCGACCTCCAGGACAATCCGCTCACGCTGCTCAGCCACGGACAACCTCCACGATTGGCTTGGACCTCACAGCTTTGGCGAACTCGTCCATGTCGCGGGGACTCATGCCAAACATGCGCTCGCGAGCATTCGCGAACCAGATCCGACGGTTGCCCCTAGGATCGTCGGAGCCGATAACCGCTTGATTGTTCGTCGTCTTCACCACGTGGATGCTCGCCATGGTGACTCCGGTGAAGGTCATGTCCCGAACGGGGCGCCGATGCTTGATTTGCTTCTGCCGTGCGTAAGCGGGGCTCAGCGGCTTTGCGGGCAGATCGGCGACGTTCTTCGCGGAGTACATGCGGTCGATGACGGACTTCGCGACGACGCGGCCGACCTGGCCCATGCGCTCCGGTGTGAAGTTGTGCACCTTCCAGCGGGCCGGCTCGACCTTCTTAACGAGCGGTTTGAAAGCCATCGCGCCTCCGCAGCTCCTCCGCCTCGAACTTCAACCGCTCCTCCTGCAGAATGCAGACCGCCGCGAACTCCTCGACCGTGATGTCCGACAGGCCGACGTGCAACCCGACCTGTGTGGCCGCCTGGAGCATCGTGGCTCGCTCAATCAGGCTGCCGAGCTCACCCTGCATCGCATCCTCGAGCTTGCTGACCGGACACTCTTCGCAGCGCTGCGCCTCGTACTCTCTACCGCCACACTTGGGGCAAGCATCCGGCTCAACCTCGGAATGGAAGGTGTGGCCGCACACGCATGCATAGCTCTTAGCCTCAGGGCATCTGTCCGCACCGGGGCACATCGCCGACGATTTCCGTCTCAACCATGCCCACGTCAGGAAGCGCAAGCCCGGCGACTCGGGCCACTCGCCGGGCACTAGAGTTCCGGGTCGTCGGTGTCGTCCTCTTTCATGCCGAACTGCGCCCGAAGCTCCTGCACTGCGGCATCCTTGTGGGTGATCGGAACCGCAGAGCCTTCTGCGTAACCCGCCTCAGCCCGTCCGATCTTGTCCCACAGCTCCCCGCTGGGCGCCAGGTAGGCTTTGAAGATCCGCTGGCGGTGCCAGGAGACCGGCGGTGGGATGGCGGCCCGGGCGTGCGCCAGCATGTCGGCCTGCAGCGGAATCCTTAGCCGGTGCACGACGCGCTGAAATACATCCACTAGCTTGCCCTCGTGCTCTTGCTGCCCCGCGAAGCACCGCAGCGTGATGCGATACTCATCACCTTCCCGCTCGCAGTCGACCACATCCACGACCTCCAGCTTCATGATGGCGGCGGCAGCCTCTGCGACGTCGAACGGTGGGCCCTCTCTGTCAAGGCGCACCTTCTCGAAGACCTCCGCGGCCGCCTCCTCGAAGCCGACCGGCCTGCTCTGCGACTTATTCCGGCCGAGCGATTGCTCGACGAAGCGGCGCTTGCGGGATGCGTCGCACCACTCTCCGTCTGTCGGATAGCGGAGCACGCAGCGCTTTTCGCCACCGCTCATGATCGTCATCTGTACTGGGTTTCGCGAATCAAACAATGCCCCTCCTCGGCTATGGTTTAGCCTGAATGATTACGTCCTCTTTCGCCTCGAATTCCTGGCCGCTCCCCCCGACGATGTGCGGCTTGAGGGTGTAGTCCGTGTCGGCCGACAGGCCCGAGACGCGGACCGTGCTGCTGTTTTCGGTGTTGACGGGTTCGCCGAGCGTGGGCCCGGTGGGGTTTATGGACCAGGTCGCGCTTGCGACGGTGTCTCCGCGGATCACCTGCCGGTAGTCCAGCTTCTCGCCGGCCCGCTGCGTCCAGATCACTCGATCACCTCCAGGTCCCGCGGTCCCGCGTCGATCACGGGAAGGTCGCGGATCGCAACGATCTCCTCGAGGTCTCGGACGGCGGCGTCAATCTCGTCCAAGTCCCGCGGACCGCCGATCACCGCGAGGTCCCGTGGCCCGGCATCGATCATGGACAGCTCCCGAGGTTCGCAAAAGATCGGCGCCAGCAGCCGCGGCGGGCCGCCAATGAGCGGCTCACCCGCTTCAATACGGGGCGGGAAGTACGCCCCTGGGAAGAAGGCATCTGGGAAATGAGGCGCAGGAAACACATCGCTAATCCAGGTCGAGAACTATCTGCGTGCGGTTTCCGACGCCGTCCACGTTCGCCACGATCCGGTCCCTGATGTTCGCCCGGTCGCGGAAGCGCAGGATCTTCGGGTTGGTGCCCTCCGTCATCCCCGAAAGCAGGCCGGCGAGTGCCGCCAGCATCACGCGATGCACCTGCTCGAAGGTAATGCCCGCCTCGATCAGGTGGCTGAAGATCTCCTCCTCGATGCCCGAGACAGACTGCGTGATGGGCTGAAGCCCGTTGACCAGCACCCGGTGGTCTCCGAGAGTTGGCACGAGGATCGGCAGGGAGGAGTCCTCTGGCACGAGATTGCCCGTCAGGTAGATCGTGCAGTCCTCCTCGGGCGGCCGGATCCGCCAGCCCAGGTCGTTCCGCAGGAAGAAGTAGGCGCCCGCGCTCACGCCCGGCGTCAAGGGATCTCCACCGAAGACGCGAAAGGCCGGCGCGAATCCGATGTTGCCTCCCAACTGCTGCCACTCCTTCCACCCCGAGTACAGGTCGGCCTCCACGTCCACGTTCGGAGTTCCTGTGTCCAGGGTGATGATGAGGTTCTCTCCGTCGAAGCTCGGCATCAAGGGTTCTCATAGACCCGATCGAAGCGCTGCGCCTGCGGCAAAGAGGTGTTCGCCCCGGGGATCGAATAGCCGTAAATCTCGACCGGCTCGTAGCCGACGTTGAAAATCTTGATGTCCACGCTCGTGCTGGCGGCGAGCCCAAACGAAAAATTGCGCTGGCCAGGCGAGCCATCCGTGGCGTTCTCCGTCCCGGCGAGCTCCGTCGTGGTGCCAGCCGAGTACACCCGGACTTCCGTGTTGTCCTTCAGGCCCGTCAGCGTGACGGTCACGGTGTCGTTGATGGTGGTCGAAGCGCCTGCTCCGTTCCGGACGCTAATGGCGCCCGTGCCACCCGAGCGGTTGATGGTCACGGCTCCGCCCGAGTTGTTATAGAGGACTTCGTTGCCGGTTGAACCATCCTGGGTGGCGTAACCGCTGAAGCTGTTCCCCGTCAGCGAATAGGTGTTTCCCGCACAGGCCGCCGTGAGCTCGATGGCATGGCCCGTGCCGTCGCTCTCAAAGGTGCAGTTTGTGATGACGCCCGGGTTATTGCAGAGAAGAGCGGAGGCCGCACTGTTGCGAACGATGCTGCAGCCCGACAAGGTGGCGCCGTTCTGGGTGATCTGGGCGCAGACTCGCCAGATGCAGTCCGTCGTAGTGACTCCCGCCTGCAGAGTCGTGACGCCGAAGTTCTCGAAGGTGCACGCCGTCAGCGAGCCCGTGGTCGAGGCGTTGTTGAAGATCAGCCGGCCTGGGTTGTTGGCGCCCAACCCCAGGAAGGTCACGCTCGACAGGATGAAGGTGGTTGAGGCATGATCGACGATGATCTGGGTAAAGTCACTCAGGGAATGCGGCGTGTCGACAACGACGA
Organism: uncultured Solibacteraceae bacterium; assembly: GCA_964627045.1. Classification (GTDB taxonomy): domain Bacteria; phylum Acidobacteriota; class Terriglobia; order Bryobacterales; family Bryobacteraceae; genus CAZVIK01. Next base: position 7,611 of record CAZVIK010000004.1, read on the forward strand.
TGACCTTGCTGCTGTCACTGAAGTAAGCCGCGGTCGGCGTCCCCGTGTTGTTCTGGCCCACGACGAAGCGCCCCTGCAGCTCGTAGGTGCCACCCGCGGCAATCAGAATCCCCCATCGGTTCGCCATGGCGTTGTCGGTAGCCGCGAATCCCGTGAAGGTCGCCGGATCGCCGCTGTCCCCCGCCGTGATATACGCGCCGGTTCCATAGCGGATGGCGTCCACGCCCAGGTTGGAGCTTTTCACTGAGCCGCCAATGTTAGCCGTGGCCCCAAAGTATTGTGGATTCGCGCCCGGAGAGCCGGTGAGCGTCCGGTAGGGCGGCGAACCGTTCGATGTGTTCACATAGCGGATCGGATAGCAGCGCCCGACGCGTCCTGCCGCTCCGTAGGTGTCTGAACCCTCGACGTGGAACGCCACGTAGGCCGAAGTCCCGGTCCCCAGGATGATCGCTAGGCCGCGGTTCTGAAGCGTCGCAGCCTGGCCCGGCGTGGCCAGGAAGACCCAGACGAAGAAGTGCGTGTTGGCACCCGGCGTGATGCCGGAGCCGTAGTTATAGACCTGCCCCTTCTCGGAAGCCGAGACCTGCTTGTCCACGCAGTTGGTTCCCTGCATCGCGAAGTCCACGCCCGCGCCCAGACCGGGACCGCCCAGATACGTCCAGCCGGTCGTCGATTCGGCGAGGGTGATGTCCTGCAGGTCCTTGTCGTAAGTTGGGGCGGCCATGAACCCTCGGGCTTACGGATTGCTGTAGTTCCTCTCCAGGGCCGCGACCAGGGAGAAACTCTGGCCCACCGCGCGCGCAATCAAGCCGGTGGTTTCCACGAACTGCGCGGTGTCCAGCCCGATGGCACGAATCGTCACCGCGGCGTCCACCCCCGCCGTGCGCCCGCCCTGCACGTTGCCGTCATAGTCGAAGTCGAAGTTGACGCTGGCGCCGCCCACGTTTCCGGCGATGTCGACGTCGGAGTTGTTCTGGACGATGATCGCGTGCGGGCTGTCGATGGGCTTCTTGTCCACGGAAATCGAGGGGCCGGCAGACTCATTGATCACGGTGAGGTTGTCAACCTTGCGGATGGGGGCGCTCCACGGTCCGCTGCCCGAGGGAGCGCCCGTTAGCACCCAGATGCCGTTGTTTACGGCATTCGCAAATCCCGACAGCCGGATGTAGTCTCCGTTGGCCAGCTCCCCGACCAGGTCGGTGGTGCTGCTGTTGAGCGTAGCGGTCGGTCCCGAAGCTGCGGTCAGTGAGAAGCCCGTGTTGGTGAATCGCTCCGTGTAAGTGAAGAACATCCGGTAGACGGCCGGACCAGGGTCGCTCTGCAAATTGCTGTTGAAGTTGATCGTGCCGGCGGCGACGAAGGGGAACGTGCGCTCCACGCCGCCGTTATCCGTGAAGGTCAGCCGGTTCGTGTCGTTCGAGGAGAATCCCTCGATCATGACGCCATAACCGCCTCCATTGGGATTCGAAGGATGCGCGCGCCCGGTGACCAGGGTCTCGCCGACGAACACCAGCAGCCCGTCCGCCGTCTTGCCCGTGACGGTCTGGTCCGTGCTGTCGATGTCGGCTGCCTGGCGCAGCAGGTATTGGATCTTCTCGTAGATCTGCTCCGCCGAGGCCGACACGGGGGCGGCCCGCTGGATGGTGAAGCTCATGTCGGTGTCGGCTGCCGGGAACGTCCCCGTGATCTGGACCGTGGTGGGAGTGATGGCGCCGGCGCCGGTGGCGATCGTATAGATGCCGGCATTGCTGCCCTCGTGGACGGTGAGGGTTCCTCCCTCGTAACGGCCGTCGTCCACGATGCCTCCTTCAAGGGAGGTCAGGGTGTTGCCTGATGCGGAGCAAGAGCCGTCGACGCCACTGTGCGTTCCCACGTCGATCACGATGCCGAAGCTGCGCGGCGTGCCCGGTGTATCGACCGCACGGGAGTACACCTGGTCGAAATAGCGGGGCACGATCTGGGTGTAGGGCGATTGCGACGCGATGTTCGCGTCCGTCTCCTCGATTTTGAGGTCGGTGGCGGTCGACAACGGGAACCGGAAGACCTTGTTGTCGACCGCGGTGACGCCGATGTCGGAGAGCTGGGACTGGGCGAACGTCTTGCCGTTGACGTCGGCGTCCCGGATGCGCAGGAAGACCTTCACCGCATTGCGGTAGTTCCGCGCGCAGCGGGCCGTGTTGTCGTCCGTAGAGTCCACCAGACCTGTCGACACGGTGAGCACGAGGGCCGTGACGCTGGTGATTAGGTGCGTGCCGTTGTTGCCGGCGTTCTCGGCGCCAACCACGGTCACCTGGCCACCCTTTTTGTAACCGTCGTCGATCCAGCTTCCGTTGGCGCGGGTAATCGTGTGGTTCGTTCCGCTGAAGGACAGTCCATCCGGCGTGGTGCACGGCCCGACGTTCTCCTCATAGCTGAGGATCGCCTCATTGACGGGCCCCGCAAAGGTGAAGTCGATGGCTGCCCCAGTGTCAGCCGGGTCGCTACCCACTTGGTAATAGGCCTTGTCGTTGACCGGATCCTCGAAGCTGCCCAGGGTGATGACGCCAGCGTACTCACGCTTGACGACCGCGCTCGAATCGATCTCGCGCCAACCGCCAGTCCGCAGGATCTTGCGGGTGCGGATGGAATACGTAGGGTTGTCCTCCGGGTTCCAATCGGCGCCGAACTCGAACTGTTCCGGGGTGACGGCCGTGATCGGGAAGGGATGCGGGATCAGGTCGGCGTCCGCCTTCCATTCCTCCTTGAGGAAACTATACAGGGCCTGCAGGGTGGCGCCGTCTGCACTAACGTTGCCCTTCTCCAGCAGGTACACGGCACGGGCGCCTGTATCGACGTGCACGGACTTCTCGTTGGCGGCGCCGCTCTTGCCCAAGATCCGGACTGCCTCCGCGACAGCCGAAGCGGGGTTCGGGGAGGTTACTTTGTCTGCCGTCACGCTGCTGGTAGTGGGCGTGCCCTTGGCGCGATAGAGGCCATTGTTGGCGGAGTTGGAATGGTCTCGGACCTCGAAGAACTCGTTCGCGGCCAGGGCTGGCAGACCGGCGCCCGACGAGGTGATTTGGACCTCTGCTCCCGTCGGCGTGCCCCAGGCGGCGTCGGCGACCGACGTAGAATAGCCTTGCGAAAGGCTGTCTGGATCTGTGATAACGGCCATTGGAAAGCCCCCCAGCGCGCATCGCGCGCACTCCAACTACTGGCAGATGCCATCCACGGGCGTGACGACTTCGACGCTCACGATCCCATTCGTGTCGTCGTACATGGGCAAGCCCGTGACCTGCACAGTGACAATTCCGTCGGCCTCGCCCAGCTCCGCAACGGAGAAGCCCATCTTCTGCCAGGTGACTTCCATGGAATTGTCCGCGTCGAGCGTCAGGCCGATCACGGCCGTGCCTGTGGTCAGGTCCCGAACTTTGGCGAGCTCCGTTGATCCGTTCTTGTACCTGACGGTGAACTGGAATGATGGCACGCGATCACCGAGCTCCAGGCGGCCCTTGATCTGATAGCCGTTCTGCTGCCCTGAGCCGGGATAGAAGTCGGTCGCGTCGCGGAAGGCGTTATCCCACCCCATGACGCACGAGACGAAATCCTTGGCAGTGATGTAATCCACGCCGTTGATCGTGCACGCCAGCGAATAGGCATTAAGCAGATGCTCGGCGGTCGCCGCCGGCAGCGTGATGCCGCTCGGTTCGGTCTTCTTGCCGGAATGGGAGAATTCGACGATGCCGCGGGCATTGGCGCGACCCGGTCCGGAGGCGAGCTCGATCCGCAGACTTCTGACCGCGCAGCCCACCAGCATGTAATCGAACACGTCACTGGCGCCCGGCCGCATCTGCTCCAGATAGCTGAAGTAGGGCAGCTCATCTCCGTCGGTGGGCGGACTGAGCGGGGTGCAGGTGTAAGTGTAGGGGCCCGCGCCGGTCTTGACCACTTTGCCCAGACCGAACGCCCACATCCAGGCGGCGAACTCGCTAGAGAGGTACTTCTCCAGCGTGTGCGGGCCACTCTCGATGTGTGACTTATAGAGCGCGGCCGGGAACTCGTGGCCCTTGCCGAGTTCCTCGGCGTCGTTCTCGGTGATAAACCGCGCGTTGGCCAGCGTCCGGTTGATCTTGTTGAGCCTCCAGATGCCAGCCAGCACGTTCGGGGTTGCGATATCAGCCTGCTTCGCTTTTCCGAATCCGATCAGCAGTTCACGGAGATTGGGCATGGGGCAGTTCCTCCTTCGTTTCGCCGGCGCGCAGCGCCGGGCACTGCGACCTTCACGCGACCATCAAGGGCGCCAGCACCTCGGCGCTCCCCTCAGTCACGCATCGCCTTTCTCGGTCAATGCGAAATTGAATTCCCAGTAGTCCAGCGTGGCCCCGAAGTCGTCGAGTGCAATCGTCTGGACCTCGGCCTCCGGAACGTCCATCGGGTCACAGGCTGGGTGGATCTCGTAGTTCAAGAGGCGAATCGTTCCGGCCGCGGTCGGGATACCGTTCACCAAGAGCCACAGCGCCTTGTAGTGCGCCTCTGGCGCGTCAGCCTCGAGGGTCTGGCGTGGCAGGATCCATACCGATAGACGGTGCTTCCACACTTCACCACCCCGTTGCCCTGGTCCGAAGCCGTTATAGAGCACAAGGACGCTGGGGCGTGGCAGAGCGAGCAGCGCCGCCTTCCTGCTGGCCTGCTCAGGGAAGCGTCCGCAGAAGCCTATGATCCGCTCCTCGGCGCTCGCCATTTCGATCACGAATTCGGGGATGTCACGGAGCACCCGCACCACTGCATCGATGAGCGTTCCGCCGTTCAGCATTTATTCAGCCAGAGGTGGACCATGCCGGCCTCGTCCTCGGTCAGGTTGTAGACCACATAGTTCGCGGAGCCAATCGCCACAAAGCCGCCCTTCGCGGGGGCGATCGTGAAATCGGACAGCGCGCCGGAGGCCTTCAAGTACACGCCCGGATAGCCCGGGTCGCCGTCGCGCGGCTTGTCGATAATGAGTGTGACCGCGAAGGTGTCCTGCAGATCGGGCGTGGTGTAGGTGCAGGTTTGGCCGAATGCTCCCAGGCAGCCGCTATTCAGGCGCGCGGTCAGGCTGGCGAAAGTGGCCATCGGATAAGGCAAGGGGCGGATTGAGAGCCGCCCCCGTCGCGGAGTCCCACGATATGGTCTACGACTTGGTGCCCTTTACCAGTACTTCCGGCCTGAGACAGATTGGCAAAGGGTTCTGCTGGGTGTG
>CAZVIK010000004.1:12838-50633 GCA_964627045.1 uncultured Solibacteraceae bacterium
GTGTGCAAGTCCGTCCCGCGCCCGAACTTGCGTGGCTCCTGCTTGGCATAGAGCGGCAGGCCCAGCGTGTTGGCCGTCTCGTTGAAATCCGCCGGCGCGAAGAACGTCCTGAAGGTGCTGGCCGTGCCGATGGGGAAGAAGTGCGCTTCGTCATCCGCGATGAACTTGCGCACGTTGCCGGCGGCATCGGTCGCCTGGCCGCGGTACTCCTCGAAGGTGATCCCGCCGAAGGTGAAGCCGGTGCGATAGTCGTTGCCGAGTTGCTGGTTGCGCTGGAAGTACATGAACGCTTCCTTCACCTTGGCGTGCGTGGTGAAGGCATCGTAGAAGCCCTGGGAACACAGGCACATGATCCCGGTCATGAACTCGCCCTTGAGGTTGTCCTCAATGTGGCGCTTTACCTCCAGCACCTTCAGCAGCACCTCGGTGCCCGCCGTGCCCAGGATGAAGCTGACTGTTTTCGGCGTAATGCTGAACTCGCTGTACAGGTCATACAGCGTCGAGCCGTCGGCGTCCAGGATCACACCCTTGAGGGCGCCCATGCGCAGGTACTCGAGCGTGATCGCGTGCTTGTTGCGCATGTTCTGGAGCTTCAACGCCAGCAGGTTGGCCAGCGCGTCGGTCTCGGTCTCCGAACCGAAGGCCCGGATGCCCTGGACCTCCTCGGGCAGCACGGCATCATCGTGCGGGATGTGCGGGATCACAAAGGACCGCACTTTACGCTTGCCCTGCGTGCCCACGGTGCCCGGCGCCCCGACCGGCTGCGTAGGCAGCAGGTTCAGCACCCCGCTCATCTCCTCGATGATGATGGTGCGGGTGCGGACACCCTGGGTCGTCATCAGGTTGAGCTGCTCCAGGCGCCCGTAAGTGTTGGGAATCTTGTTGATGGCGGCGGTCAACGCCGTCATGTTGAAAGCATCGGTTGCGAACGGATTCAGCATCGACATGGGTTACGCTCCTTCTCGGGCCAAGATGCCCAGGGTCTTCAGTTGGCCGATGGCGACCGCCTTCTGCGGGGCCGTGGTCCCCGTTTTCCAGACCAGCGCCGGCCGGGACACGATGGCCTCGCGGGCGATGATCACGGTCTCCTTGGCAGCAGCGCTGGCGTCGGCCGCCTCTGCCAGGACACCGGCAGCGAACTGCAGACCGTCGCTGGCAGCGGGGTTGAACTCGCCGATCTCGCTCGCGACAGACACGGCGATGGTGAAAGTGTCACCGACCTCGAAATCCGTGCTGCCGTCAGCCAGCGTGCAGTTGATGTGATCGCCCGCATAGGCGACGGCCACGGTCAGGTCAGGCAGCGGGAGCCCTCGCGGGTCGACCACCGAGAAGACGCCGCTGTCGGCGACCTTGGTCTTGCAGGTCACGACGTAGTCGCCCGGCAGTGCGGCGGGGCCGAGGGTCACTGTACCCATCACGCCGTTGCCGACGTTGCCTCCACCAGGGGTCACGGTCACGGCGGGGGCCTTGCGCCCCACGACCGAGCCCAGTGCGAGGTTGCCCGCGGTCAGTGTCACCTGGTCGCGGGAGAACAGATTCGGGGTCTCGTACTTGAGCACGTCCCCGAGATAGTTGGTTTCAGCTTGGACTGGCATGGGTTACTTTGCTCCTTTCGAACCGGCCGCCAGCGCCGCGCAGGCTCTGACGACCGGGTTTTCGTCCAGATTCGGCTTGGCCGCGGTCGAGGCCTCCGGCAGGACGTGCGACCGGATCTCTTCCTGATCGGCCTCGGCCCGCAGCGTGAGCAGTTCCTTGCGGACGTCGGCCAATGCGAGGCGGCGGGCGATGAAATCGCCGGCGAGCGTGGGCCTGCCAGCGATGTTGCACAATTCGACGATCTCGGCGGCCTCGGCGTAGCCCTGCTCACGGGCTTGGGCCTCGATTGCGGCGAGATCGGGGGCGGGCGGACTGGTTGCCGCCTGAGTTGTTTCAGACACGATGGTGTCTCCTTTCCTGAACTTGGGTTGCGACAAGGCTGCGGTCATTTCGGTCAGAGCTTCGCGGAAGGTCCCTATACGGTCGGCAAAGCCCAGATCGATGCTGTCCTCGCCGTAGAAGATCCCGGCCTCGGTCGCGCGCAACGCCTGTGCTTCAATCCCGCGGCGGCGGGCAACGGCATCCACGAACATCTCGTAGAGCCGGTCTACCTCCGTAGCCAGCACATCGCGGGCGCCATCCGAGAGCGGCTCATGGGGGGTGAAGTCGTTCTTCCGCGCGCCGGCGAAGATGGTCGTGTACTTGAGGCCGTTGGCCGCGTCCCAGCCGCTCTGATCGAGGTGCATGGCGATGATGCCTACCGAGCCGACGCCGCCCGTGCGCGTGACCCAAATACGATCGGCGGCCGAAGCCAGCAGATACCCGGCGCTGAGGGCCCAGTCATCGACGGAGGCCCAGACCGGCTTGATCCGTCCGGCCTCCTCGATCAGGCTGGCCACATCCCAGGCGCCATTGGCCTCGCCTCCATAGCTGTCGACGCGCAGCAGGATCCCCTTGACCTGCGGGTCCGTTGCGGCATCCAGGATTTCGTTGCCCAGTTGCTCGTAGGAGGTGAGCCCCGATTGTGCATCCATCCCGGAGGCGCGGTTCACCAGACTGCCCGCAACTTCGATGATCGCCACGCCGGCATCGGTCACGGCGTAAGGCTTGCGGCTGCGTTGCTCGGCCAGGAGCGCAGCTTCTACGACAGGGGGCTCCACACCCAGGCGTGGAGCGAGCACCGCCAGGATCGCCGCCAGCTTCTTCGAGTCGATCATCAGGGGCGTGTTGAATACGCGCGAGGCGAGGTGGGGAAGGCTATTCATTGGAGTAGCGCTGTTCGCTCCTGCTGCTGGTCAGAGGGGGCTACCATCGAGTCCGTTGAGACCGTCTTCTGCCCGTTCGCCGTCGTCTTGCGCGGATCGGAGTCAAACGTCAGCCCGAGCGAGTCGGCGCGGGCGTTGTCGGCGGCCACCTGCCGGTCGACGTCTTCCTCGTCGTAGCCCATTTCGTTGATCACGGCACTGCGGGCCTTGAAGCCGGCGCGCACCGCCACGACTTCCGCGTTCATGTCCTTCAAGGGATCGACCCAGGCCCAGGATGGCGGCCGCCACTCGACGTCCAGATACTGCGCCTCGTTCCGCGCGTAGTCGCGCGCATTGATCTGGCCGGCCAGCGCGGCCGCCTCGATCCAGGCCCGCCACACCGGGCGGCAGAACTGAAACACCATGACTTGGTGCTGGAACTGCTCACAGCGGCGCCGGAACTCCAGCAAGCCCGCCCGGATCGAGGAGTAGTTCACGCGCTCCAGATCCCCAGTGAGCTGTTCATAGGTGATTCCCAGGCCCGCGGCAATGGCGCGCAACTGGACGCGCATGAACTCCGTGTACATGCCGCCCACGTCCCCCGGCTCGGTGAACTTCACATCCTCCCCGGGCAGCAGCTTCACCATGGAGCCAGGTTCCAGGCCGGCCAGCGGCGTGCCGCTCGCGTCCGTCTCGCCTTCGCCCGGCTTGCTGCCGATGACGGGCTCTTCCGGATTGTTCTCGGTGATGAACGCCGCGAACATGGCGGCCAGCTTCTTGCGGACCAGTTCGGCGTCGTCATACTGGTCCAGTTCATGCAGCTTAACCAGAACCTGGGTGAGCCAGGGCTGCCCGCGGTGCTGGCCCGGGCGCAGCGGCTTGTAGACGTGCAGCACGGAGTCCGCCGGCACGCGCGTGGTCTCCCCCGCATTGAAGAACATGAGCTTCTCGCCGGGGTGCTCGCGGTAGAGGTGATACGCTACGCGGTGGCCGATCTTGTCGAACTCGATCCCGCCCCGGATGACGTTGCCGCTGGGCAGGTTCTCGTTCTTAGCCGCCGGCAGGTGCTCGGCTTCGAGCAGTTGGAGCTGCAACGGCACGGTCAAGCCATCCTCGGGCCGGCGTTCCCGGAGGCGCACCAGGCACTCCCCGCCCTCGACCGTGGAGCGGCACACCAGGGCTTCGAGCCCGTAGAAGTCGGTCAGCCCGGATGCATCGGCCTCATCGGTCCAGCGCAGCCAGAGCTCCTGAAGCCGGCGCTTCACTGCGGGATCCGGGTGCCGGGACTGTGGCTTGATGCCGGTGCCGACCGAGTTGCCGACGAAGCTCTCAACCGCGTTCGTGGCCCAGGCGTTGCGACGGACCATGTCGCGGGAACGGGACCGCAACGCATCGCCGCCTCCGGTGACCAGGGCATTGATCCCCTCGGTCGAGGGGTTCCAACCCTGCGTGCGGCGCGTGCTCGCGGCCGCCTCATAGCCCGTCAGGGCGCGAAGGGGCGCCACAAACGCCGCTCGCATCAGATTCCGCCAGTAACCCATCAGAAGCCCTTCTCCGTGTAGACCCGGATCACACGCGAGCGCGGCGTGGTGGAATCCTCGGCCGCTTTAGCCTTGGCGATCTCCGCATCAAGTTGTTGCAGCGCCGCGCGAATCTGCTCCGGTGTCCGGTGCCGCATGGACCGGTCGCCGAACGAAATGGAATCTGGTGCACTCAACGCGGCCAGCAAAGCTTCCCGCTGCGCCTCGAGTTCCTGGAGTGTCATCGCCGCATCCAGTTCGAACCGACCGTCAGGCGGCGCACGGGACGCACTGGGAGCGCGGTCGCCGTCTCCTGCTGCGCCGGCATAGCCGGCAGCATCGCATCCAGTTCCCGCCAGTGACGCTCCACGAAGCGATCGATGCCATAGATCGAAGCCGCCGCCCGCGCATAAACCCTCGCGTCCAGGGCTTCATTCCTCCGATTCGGTCCCAACACCCACTGCCCTTTAATGAAGCTCTCCGAGGTCAGTTGCCGGAAGTAGTCTTCCTCGTAGCGCGGGTAGTGACAGTACCCAGCCGGAAAAGCCTCGCCGCTCTCTTCGGTCGGAGGCGCCAGGCGCAGCCGGCTGTAGAGTTCGGACTTCGCCACCGGCGTGCCGAGTGTCCACAGCCTTGTTCCACGGCGTTTGCTGGTATCCACCGGCGAGGCACCCAAGATGAGCCGGTCCGTCCGGGCCGTGCCCTTGATTGCCACCGCAGCCTTCGGGAGCGGCGCCCGCGCGCCGGCAGGTCCCCAGGAAGCCTGCGGATGGCCGCGCACCCAGTCATAGGTGATTCGTGGGTTGAACCCAGAGTCCACGCACAGCACGCGGACCGAAAGGCGTACGCCACTGACGTGAGGGAACTCCTCGTCCAACAGTGCGTCGAGCTGCCGCCAGACCTCCGACCGGGCTGTATCGCCCACGAGCACCCGGTAGTCAACCGACCACGACTCCTTGCCCCGGCCCCAGGCCACAACTTCCACCTCGATGCGGTCCCGCTGCACGTCAGCGCCGGCCGTGAGGAACAGGCCTCCCTTGGGTACCGTACCCACCGGGTAGTCCTCGCGCCGGTCGTACAGAGGCTGCCAGTCCGGGGCGTCTCCACGCTCCTGCCAGGATTCGCCCAGCACCAGGTTGACGAACGACTTCAGCCGCTCGACGTCCTTCTGTGCCTTCTCCCAGTCATCCGCGGCGCGCTCCCACGCGTACCAGCCCACCGGACTGTACAGGCTCGACAGGTGGTAGCCTCGCGTGCGCCCGTCGCCCTCCGCCTCTGGCCGCCACTCGCCGAGCGCCAGCATGCCGTTCTTCTGGTGGTTGAAGATGGGCCGCTCGCAGGCGAGGCAGTGGTAGGCGGCCTTCTGCGGCTCACCCTTGGGCCAGCGCAGCCGCTCGAACTTCAGCACCTGGAACTCGTCGCAGTGCGGGCAGGGCACCCAGTAGCGCCGCTGGTCACTCTCCGCAAACGCTGCTTCGATCCGGCTCAGCCCCGTGACGAGGGGCGTCGAGCACATGAACACCTTGCGCCGCGAGAAGGTGCGGGTGCGCGCGAAGGCTAGGTTGATCGGGTCACCCTCGCCGTCGACATCACCGGGGTAAGCGTCGATCTCGTCCAGGAACAGGTACCGCACGGCCATCGAGCGCAGGCCCACGGCGCTGTTCGCCCCGGTCATGACCAGTACGCCGCCGGGGAACTCTTTCGATAGGACCGTGTTGCCCGAATCGCGGGACCGTGGGCTCTTCACGAGTTCCCGCAGCACGTCGCTCTCTTCAATGAGCGGATCGATACGCTGTTTGGAGTTCCGCTTGGCCAGTTCAACCGTAGGCTGCACGACCATCATCGGGCCCGGTGACTTGTGGATGACGTAGCCGACCCAGTTGTTCCCGCACTCGGTCCCACCGATCTGACTGCCTTTCATGAACACCACGCGCTCGATCGGCGCGGAGGGGGAAAGCGAGTCCATGATCTCCCGTAGGTAGGGCGTCCGCTCCGTGCGCCAGGGTCCAGGCTCGGCGGCGGCCTTGCCGGAGAGCCGCCGGTAGCGGTCGGCCCACTCCGAGATCGTCAGCAGCGGATCCGGCTTCAGCCCCGCGCGGAACGCCTCGTCGTAAACCTCAGTCGCTGTTTGCGCCAGCGAGCTCATCGAGCGCCTTTCGAATCTCCCCCGTCAGGATCTGGTGCACCTTGTCCGCGTCCGGCTCTGCGGCGAGCGTTGCTGCTAAACGGTCCGGGATGTTCAGCAGGTTGTCCCGCACCGTACGAGCCTTGGTGAACGCCGCCACCTGCACCTCGTCGCGGCTGATCAGCTTCGCGGTCTTCTCTTCGAACTCGATCTTGGCCAGCCGCGCCAGGTAGTTCTCGCGGATCGCCCGGGCCCGAAAGTAATCGAGTCCGGCGGCGACGGGCGCCTCGGCCGGCTCTCTTGTCGCCGGAGCCGCCGGTTTCGCCCGGCGTTGCCCGGGTCGCGTCTTCGCCTTCCATTCGGCATCGGCGCGATCACTGTCGACCATTCCCTCTGCGTTGGCCAAGATCCGCCCGGAATGGAGCGCCTTTTGCACAGCGGTCAGGCTCACGCCGCGGTGCCTGGCGTAGCCGCGCAGGCTCAGGACGGGCATCGAACTTTCTGGCGATTCACTCGCAGATTTCCCTTGCTTCTAATCGCAACGGAAGTGATGAATGGATTCGCGATGAGGAACACCAAGACACGCAGCACCAAGATCAAACAGACCGCCGCCGAGTGCTACACCGAGCGGTTCGCCGAGTGCCAGGACCTCTTGAAGCGCATCGGCAGCCGCCTGGCGCAGCACCAGAAGGCACAGGCTGCCGAGCCCGCCAACTGGGGCTACGCCGGCGACCTGGGCCACGTCACCGAGGAACTGGCCTACGTCCTGGCCGCCCTCGGCGATCGCAGCGCGGTCGACGCGAAGGGACTGGACTACTGACCATGACCCGCGACGAACTGATTCGCTGGGCCGCCACCGAGGGCTGGAAGCCGGACCGGTTCGGCCACCTCCAGAAGCACTCGCCCCAAGGCACCTACCGCTTGAAACTCAGCACGATTGCCGCACGCTACGAGACCAAGACCCCGCATGGCTGGGTGCGCCTCCGCAGCGGCTACTACAGGGACTTGCAGTTAACCGCCGACGGGAAACTCGCCGGCATGAACCGATAGGACAGGAGAACCACTATGACTACTTTTACGATCGACACCGACAACAACATCACGGCGTTCGCCGAGTACGAAGATGCGCTGAACCACCGCATCGGTAGCACCGAAGGGACCTTCGCCACCGAGAAGGAACTGGCCAAGCTGACTGGCCAGTGGCCGATCGGCCGCTTCGTCGAGGTCTGGAATGCCTTCGCCGGCGTGGTGCCCTTTGACGACCTGAAGCCGGTCAAGAAGTTCACGGACCGCAAGACGGCGGTCGCACGAATCTGGAAGGCGGTCCAGGCCCTGACGCCTGCCCCCGTGCAGCACGCCGCCCCCGCGGCGCCGAAGAAGGCCAAGGCGACCAAACAGGCCAAGCCGCAGGACGGCGCGCCCCCAAAGACCGCAAAGGAAGCCCGCGAGGGCAGCAAGAAGGCCCAGGTCCTCGAGTTGCTCCGCCGGCCCGAGGGCGCCACGCTCGCCGAGATCATGGAGGCCACCGGCTGGCTGGCACACAGTGTCAGGGGATTCATCAGCGGAGGACTCGGCAAGAAGATGGGGCTCACGGTCGAATCCCTCAAGACCCCCGAAGGCGCCCGTGCATACCGCATCGCCACGAAGTAACTGCACCCCCTACTCCCACGCCGCCGGCTTCAACTGCCGGCGGCTTTGTTGTTCCGGATCTCCTCTGACAGCATTCCCAGCCGCGCCTCCAGGTTGGCTTCACGAAGATGACACTCACCCGCTCGCACGTACGTCCCGTTGATCCTCGTGATAATCCGGTTCTCGAGTTCCGCCAGTTCCGTGCGCACCTCTGCCAACAGAGCCCGGTTCTGCAAGCCCACATAGGCACCGATCAAGCCGGATGCCAGACCCGATGCCGGAATCAGGATTTGAAGAACGTAGTTTTCCAAGGAAGCCCTTCCAGGATATGCAGTTCAGCAGACCAGTCGGCCAGCGCCAGGCAGAGGCCGGGAAGATCCGGATGGCCGGCGCGGATGGCAGCTTCGATCGCGGCTCGCTCCCGGCGGCAGCGTTCGATTCATGCCGCTACCCCCAGGCGCTCCGCAGCGACGTCGCCGTAACTGCGGCCGTCGGCTTCGAGCGCCGCCTCTTTACCCGTGAAGTCCAGGAACCGTCGGCAGATGACGTCGCAGTACCGCGGCTCCAGTTCGATCAGCCGCGCCTGGCGCCCCGTCTTCTCACAGGCGATCAGAGTGGAGCCCGAGCCGGCGAATGGATCGAAGATCGTGTCGCGGCTCTTGCTGGAGTTGTGGAGTGCGCGGACGATCAACTCCACAGGCTTCATGGTTGGATGGAGGTCATTCACGGCTGACTTGTTCACGAACCAGACGTCCCCTTGATCACGGGCGCCGCACCAGTAGTGATCAGTGCCTTCCTTCCAGCCGTACAGGATCGGCTCGTACTGCCTCTGATAATCCGACCGGCCCATGGTGAAGGTGTTCTTGGCCCAGATCACGAACGTGGACCAGTGGCCGCCGGCTTCACGGAAGGCATTCTGCAGCGTGTGCAGCTCCGAGGAGGACATGCAGATGTAGATGGCGCCCTTGGTCACAGCCAGGATGTTGGCGCAAGCGTCGCGAAGGAATTGCGCGAAGTCCTGCCCCAGGTTGTCGTTGGCGATCTTGCGCTTCTTCCCGCGCAGCTTATCCTTCATCGTGGCGCCGTAGTTCACGTTATAGGGTGGGTCGCTCCAGGTCATGTCAGCAAGGCCGCCGGCAAGCACTCTCTCCACATCGGTCATCTGCGTCGCGTCGCCGCACAGCAGCCGGTGGTTCCCCAGGATCCATACATCGCCAGGAACCGTGACCGCGGTCTCCGGCAGTTCCGGTGCAGCGTCTTCGTCCGTGTTGCCCGCCGCCACCTGCTCCGGGTCACGCAACAGATCCTCGAGTTCCTCGTCCGTGAAGCCGAGCAGGCCGAGGTCGAGGTCATCTCCCTTCAGCGACTCAAGTTCCACCCGCAGCATCTCCTCATCCCAGCCTGCGTTCTGAGCGAGCCGGTTGTCGGCAATGACGAGGGCCCGGCGCTGTGCCTCGCTCAGGTGCTCCAGAACGATGACTGGGACCTCTGCCATCCCCAGCTTCCGAGCAGCCAGCAGACGAGCGTGGCCGGCGATGATCACCTGGTCCGGCCAAACAAGAACAGGGTTTACAAACCCGAACTCGACGATCGAGGCCGCTATCTGGGCTACCTGTTCGTCACTATGCGTGCGGGCGTTCCGGATGTAGGGGATCAGCTTCTCGACCGGCCAGCGCTCGATGTGGAGATCGTGGTTCACTTCTTCACGTAGGCCGCCTCAGCGGGCGTGCCATCGGGGTTGGCGAAGTGCGCCAACACCGCCGTCACACCCTGGACGGCGGATAGCCCCACCATGGCCCAGAACTTGCCCTTCGCCGGCAGCAAGTCCATCGTGGCGTTGAGCCCCTGCGCGGCCAGCGCCAGCATCTGAATCAGAACATTGACAGAGAATCGCATCTTGGTAAGCTCCTGAAACTGGTTGATCAGCGACCGCAGCCGCAGCCACATCCGTAACTCGCGAATCATGAGGAATCCAGAGAATGCCGAGAGGTGACTCCGGCGGGTTGGCCGGGACCACCTCTCGGCTAATCGCGGGGAGAAACGCTACTTCCGGGCGGTGAGCGCGTCGGCCACAGCGGCCGCCACCACCGCACCGATGGCCTTCAGCGACACGTCATCGATGGAGACGGCCCGTGCCGTCAGGGTGTCGCCGGCGCCCTGCTGAACGGGATTCCATTGCCCATCGATGGCGATGTCCCCGTGGCGCACGGCCTGCTTGCCGACCATGTTGGCGGTCTCGACCGCGTTCTGCAGCGCCTGGTTGGCGATCACCTGGCGCTGGTTGTCGTACTGCTGGGCATCGCTGACCAGCTTGTCGACGATAGAGCGGTTGCGCTTGATCGATTCCAGCGATTCCTGCTGGTACTCGTCGTAGGTCCGCTTGATGTTGGCGAACAGGACATTGCCGTAACCGGCGTTGACCTGGCTCTGGTTCTTGAAAAACTCGTCCGACCCGGTCTCGAACTCACGTTCGGCCTTGTTCGGGCTTGCTATTCGGGGCATGGTTGTTTTCTCCTCTTCGGTGAAGTTGAAACTGCGGTTCAGGAAGCCTTGCGGCTGCCGTAGTAGGGCGCCGGCCCGTGGTGCTGGATCCGGCGCGTGTCACGAAGCTTGGGGTTGAGGACCTGGTCGTGGGGGATGCCACGCTGGGCGGCGACTTCGGCCATCGATTGGTTTGTCCCCTCCAGGACGGGTTCCTCAGACGCAAGTTGGGCAATCCGGCGCAGGATCACATCGCAGTAGGCTGGGCTGATCTCCACGCCGTAGCCGGCTCTCTGGAGGACATGAGCCGCAGCGATCGTCGTCCCGCTGCCGAGGAAGGGATCAAAGACCAAATCGCCGGCGTCGGAAAAGGCCCTGATGAAGAACTCGGCCAGCGCCCGCGGAAACGGCGCCGAATGCGAGCCCTGGCTGCTCTCGGTCTTCACCTCGACGACATTGCTCGGCCGGGCGATTCCGGTAAAGCGGCCGTCATGATCCCCCAGCAACCCGCTGCCGGAGTTCGACTTCGGGGTATCGGGCGAGTAGTCGAAGCAGCCGTCAGAGACGTGACCCACTTCCTTGGGCCGGAACTTGATCTCCGGCTGGCGGCAGAAGTGGAAGATCGGCTCCCAGGCGTTCTTGAAGCGGTTGTTCCAGCCGCCAGGCACCCCGTTGTCGGTCTTGCGCCAGCAGAACTCGTCCACGAACCTCCACTGCCAGTTCCGCGCGTGGGCCAGGACCAGGTCCTTCACGTACAGGCTGCGCTCTCCTTCCTCGGCGTGCTCCTTGATGTTGAGGAAGTACGACCCGTCGCTGGCGAGCGCGGCCTCGATGTTCGCGGCGACGGGGCGGTACCAGTCGACGTAATCCTCAGGAGCCACGGGGTGGAAACCGCTCGCGGGGTCATACTCACGCTGCGTCGCGTAGGGGGGAGAGGTCACGACCACATTGGCCTCTCGGCCTTGGAACAGCTTTGCCACGACGGAAGCGTCCCGGCAGTCTCCGCAGATCACCCGGTGCGGGCCGATCTGCCACAGATCGCCCGGCAGAGTCACGGGCTTGGCCGGTGGCGGCGGTACCGCTTCTTCCTCGGGGCCGGCCGAGGCCGTCTCCGTCTCGGCCATTAGATCGGCCAACTCACTCTCGCTGAAACCGAGCAAGCCCAACTCGAAGCCCTCGCCCTCGATGGCGGCCAGTTCCGTGGCGAGCACCTCCTCATCCCAGCCGGCGCTGAGTGCCAGCCGGTTGTCGGCCAGGACATAAGCCCGCCGCTGCAGTTCGCTGAGATGATCCAGGACGATCACCGGGACCTCGGCCAGGCCGAGCCTGCGCGCCGCCAACAGGCGCCCATGGCCGGCGACGATCCCATCCTTCGAGTCGACCAGGATCGGGTTGGTGAAACCGAACTCGACAATGGACGCCGCGATCTGGGCTATCTGCTCCGGCAAGTGGGTCCTGGCGTTACGCGCATAGGGCACGAGCCGGTCCACGGGCCACAGCTCAATACGCTTGGCCATGGCCGGCGTGATGCGCGTCTCAGTCAATCGGGGCTCCCGGGTGACAACCTGGGTGACAACCTTTCCTCAGCCTTGTCAGTAGCGAAATCGTGCCATCCAGCAACCCGCCGCCGAGAGCCCCAGTGAGGACCCAGAATTGCAAGCGGCAACGGGCTTGTTCACTGGGTCTACGGCTCCTCGCAAGGATTTCTGCTGCTGTGGCCGTCGAAACGCACCTCGCAGCCACGCGATGTACCTTCCTCCGCTCTTGCCTCGACTGCGTTTCATGTGGCCAGACAATCCACCAACACCTGGAGGAACACCCCGCGGGTAACGACGAGTTCCCCGTTCTCGCCCCGCTGGTCTACCCTTCGGAGCCGCCAGCAGCGGCCACCGTTGTCGAGTTGCTCGATGTGGCTGTACTTGGTTCCCACTCTCGCTCGTGCGGTGACGGGACTCGTGCCATCGCTCTCGCGCAACCACACCGCACGCAGATGCCCCTTGCGCCCATAGGAAGGCTCGAGGAAGCCAGCGGCGACCAGTCGCTGGGCGTTCGCAAGTGTGCGCCAGCCAACGCAGCGGCCGTCAGGCGCGTAGAGCGGGATTCGATCGCACTTTGAAGACACGAGGATTCAGGAGATTCGAGGGAAGGAGTTGTTCGAGAGTCCCGTCTCTCGCTGGTGGGATGCGGGATTTGCGAGAGGCCCCGCGAGCCTCTGGGGGAACGCTGCAGCAGCGTTCTACTCAAGCTTTAACACGGCACGCTTCGCTCGTCAAGAGAAAAACGCAGCGAGAAAGATTTGTTTTGAAAGTCGGCGGGAACGTGGTAGCGATCGGTTCTGCATGTATAGGGAAAAATCAAGTTGTCTCCGTGTCGCGATACGCAGTACAAGCGAGCAAGCCTACCATCCCTACCACGATTACCAAGTCACCGTCGGGGCGATCGGTTCTGCATGTATAGGGAAAAATCAAGTTGTCTCCGTGTCGCGATACAGAGTACAAGACACCATGCACCCCATCGGTACCACGCCTAGCGTGGCGAGTGAGTTTGGGTTTGGACCCGAATTGGACCCTGTTCGGACCCTGTTATGGAGTGAGGACGGAGTTGTACGGCGGTAAGTGTTTGAGGGGTTTGGTCGGGCCGCGGGGATTTGAACCCCGGACCTCTTGCACCCCAAGCAAGCGCGCTAGCCAGGCTGCGCCACGGCCCGATTCTCTTTGAGTTTACCGCATCCGCGGCATCGGGGTCCCGACTACTTCTTCCCCGCCGCGTCCAACCGCGCCTGTGCGCGGTTCAGCGCGCCCAACGCCCGGGCCACATCCAGATCGCCCGGCGGGTGGCTCAGACGATCCAACGCCCGCTTGCGGGCCTCTTCGGCGCGCGCCATGTCGATCTCGTCCGCCTTCTCGGCGTGGTCCGCCAGAACGCGAACGTGGTCGCCAAGCACCTCCACCCATCCGCCGTCCACTGCCAGATGTCGCGCTCGACCACCGGCCGTGTAGATCAGGTCCCCGGTTCCGATCTCGCCGAGTAACGGCGAATGCCCCGGCAGCACTCCGATGTACCCATTCACCAATGGGATATCGGCTTCGCTCACCTGCTCGTGCACCAGCAGGCGGTCCGGCGTCGCGATTTCCAGATCAAAGGTCTCCGCCATACGCGGTCCTATGCGCCAACCTTCTTCAGTTCCTCAGCCGTCTGGAGAACGTCCTCGATGGGGCCTTGCATGTAGAAGGCCTGCTCGGGAATGTCGTCGTGCTTACCCTCGACGATCTCCTTGAAGCCGCGGATGGTGTCGGCTACCTTCACGTACTTGCCGGGCCGGCCGGTGAACGGCTCGGCCACGTTGAACGGTTGTGAGAGGAACTTTTGGATCTTGCGCGCCCGGGCGACGGTCTGCTTGTCTTCGTCGGATAGCTCGTCGATACCCAGGATGGCGATGATGTCCTGGAGGTCTTTATACCTCTGCAGGATCTGCTTGACAGACTGCGCGGTGTTGTAGTGCTCCTCGCCGACGACCAGCGGGTCCATGATGCGCGAGGTCGATGCCAGCGGGTCCACCGCCGGGTAGATACCCAATTCCACGATGGCGCGTGAAAGGTTCGTGGTCGCATCCAGGTGCGCGAAGGTCGTGGCAGGGGCGGGGTCGGTATAGTCGTCGGCGGGCACGTAGATGGCCTGCACGGAGGTGATCGACCCCTTCTTGGTCGACGTGATGCGCTCCTGGAGTTCGCCCATCTCTGTGGCCAGGTTCGGTTGGTAACCGACGGCCGAAGGCATGCGGCCAAGCAGCGCCGACACCTCGGAACCCGCCTGTGTGAAGCGGAAGATGTTGTCGATAAACAGCAGCACGTCCTGGCCCTCTTCGTCGCGGAAGTACTCCGCGGCCGTGAGGCCGGTCAACCCAACCCGAAGGCGCGCGCCGGGGGGCTCGGTCATCTGACCGTAGATCAGCGCGCACTTTGACTTGGTCCAGTCCTTGGGGTCGATGACGCCCGAACCCTGCATATCGAGCCAAAGGTCGTTGCCCTCGCGGGTGCGCTCGCCGACTCCCGCGAACACCGAGATGCCGCCATGGTGCAGGGCGATGTTGTGAATCAACTCCATGATCACGACCGTCTTGCCGACGCCAGCGCCGCCAAACAGCCCGATCTTGCCGCCCTTCAAGTATGGCTCCAACAGGTCCACCACTTTGATGCCGGTCTCGAGCATCTGCAACTCGGTGGACTGCTCCTCGAAGGCCGGCGCCGGACGGTGGATCGGATAGAACTTGGTGGCGTTCACCGGGCCCATGCGATCCACCGGCTCGCCGATGACGTTCAGGACGCGGCCCAGCGTCTCTTTGCCGACCGGAACGGTCACCGGCCGGCCCAGGCTTTCGCACTTCATGCCCCGGACCAAGCCGTCGGTGGGCTGAAGCGCGATGGTACGCACGCGGCCCTCCCCGATGTGCTGGGCGACTTCGGCGATGATGTTGATGGGCGCCGGAACCTGGAAGCCCTCACTCGTGATGCGGATCGCCGTGTTGATCAGCGGGATCTGCCCTTCCGGAAACTGGATGTCCACGGCCGGACCCGCAACCTGGATCACCTTGCCGACTACGTTGTTGGATGTTTGCGTCTGCATCGTCTAAGACCGTCCCTGAAGGCGAATCGCTCCCCGCCCCTACTCCACTCCTGCCGCGCCACTGACGACTTCGATGATCTCCTTGGTGATGCTGGCCTGGCGCACGCGGTTCATGTACAGCGTCAGCCGGTCGATCATGTCGGCTGCGTTGGTGGTAGCCGCGTCCATGGCCGTCATGCGCGCCGCCTGCTGCGCGGCGCCGGACTCCAACAGCGCGCGGTAGATCTCCACTTCGACGTACCGCGGCAACAGCTTTTCCAGTAGTTCGGCCGGCGGTTTCTCGTAGATGTAGTCGATGGGCACCGCCTCGGGGGGAACCGTGGCCGGTAAAATCCGGTTGACCACCAGGCGCTGCGCCATGATGCTCTTGAACTCGTTATACAGCACGTAGACCGCGTCGATTTCCCCCGCCGAAAACCGCTCGACCACCCTTCCGGCAATCGCCACAGAGTCCGCGTAGGTGACCTTCTCGGTGAAGCCCACCCGCTCGCCGGAAATCGCCGCCTCGCGCTTGCGGAAAAAATCCCGCCCCTTGCGCCCGAGCAGTTCGAGCTCGATTTTCCCCTCGTGTTCCCGCAGGAACGTCTGCGCGGCTTTGATCAGGTTCGAGTTGAACGCCCCGGCCAGCCCGCGGTCGGCCGTAATCAGAATCAACTGGATGCGCTCCTCCGGCCGTTCAGCCAGAAGCGGGTGCGCCAAGCGCTCGTCGCCCTTGGCCGATTCGGCCACGTCGGCGAGCAGGCGTTCGAGCATCCCGGCATAGGGACGCGCCGCCAGCACCCGGTCCTGCGCCCGCCGCAGCTTCGCCGACGAGACCAGCTTCATGGCCCGCGTGATTTGCTGCGTGCTCCTGACTGAGCGTATGCGGCGTCGAATATCGATGAGGCTGGGCATGAATGAACCCCGGCGGCCGCTAGGCTTTCTGCTCCGACAGGAAGCGCTCCTTGAACTCCTTGATCAGAGCGGTTACTTCGGCGCGTAGCGCGTCATCCAGCGCCTTCTTCTCGCGGATCTGCTCCAGCACCTGCGGGCGCGAATTGTCAGTGAAGCGGAACAGACCTTCCTCGAACTCGCGCACCCTCTCCTGCGGGACATCGTCCAGAAACGCGTTAGTGCCGGCGAAGATAATCAGGATCTGCTTTTCGACCGGAAGCGGCTTGTACTGGCCCTGCTTCAGAATCTCCACCAGCCGGCGGCCGCGGTTCAACTGCGCCAAAGACGCCTTATCCAGATCCGAGCCGAACTGGGCAAACGCGGCCAGTTCGCGGTACTGGGCCAGGTCCAAGCGGAGGCTGCCTGCCACCTGCCGCATGGCGCGAACCTGGGCGTTGCCGCCGACGCGGCTCACCGAGACGCCGGCGTTGATGGCTGGCCGCACGTTCGAGTTGAACATATCGGTCTCCAGAAAGATCTGGCCATCGGTGATCGAGATGACATTGGTCGGAATGTAGGCCGAAAGGTCGCCCGCCTGGGTCTCAATCACGGGAAGCGCCGTCAGCGAACCGCCGCCCAGGGCGTCCGACATCTTGGCGGCCCTTTCCAGCAACCGGCTGTGCAGATAGAACACGTCTCCCGGGAACGCCTCGCGCCCGGGGGGACGGCGCAGAAGCAGCGAGATCTCGCGGTAGGCCGCCGCGTGCTTGGACAGGTCGTCGTAGAAACACACCGCATGACGGCCGGTGTCGCGGAAGTACTCGCCCATGGCGCAGCCGGAATACGGCGCGATGTACTGCATCGGCGCCGGATCGCTGGCCGTGGCGGCCACCACGATGGTGTAGTCCATGGCGCCGTAGTCTTCCAGCGTCTTGACCACCTGGGCCACAGTGGAGCGCTTCTGGCCGATGGCCACGTACACGCAGATTACGCCGCTGCCCTTCTGGTTGATGATGGTGTCCAGGATGAGGGCCGTCTTGCCGGTCTGGCGGTCGCCGATGATCAACTCGCGCTGGCCGCGGCCGATGGGGATCATGGCGTCGATCGCCTTGATGCCGGTCTGCAGCGGCTCCTTCACGGGTTGCCGGTCAACGACGCCCGGCGCCAGCCGTTCGAGCGAGTTGAACTTGTCGGTATCGATCGGGTCCTTGCCGTCGATGGGCTGGCCGAGGGCGTTCACCACACGCCCGACCAGGGCCTCGCCCACCGGGATGGACATGATGCGGCCGGTACGGCGGACCTCGTCGCCTTCCTTGATCTCCTGGGCTTCGCCGAGCAGCACGGCGCCCACCTGATCCTCTTCGAGGTTGAGGGCGAGTCCCGATACCCCGTGCGGGAACTCGATGAGTTCCCCGGCCATCACCAGCTCCAAACCGTGGATGCGGGCGATGCCATCGCCGACCGAGATCACATAACCTGTCTCGGCGACGCTGACGGCCTTTTCGTAGTTGTCGATCTCTTCGCGCAGTACCCGCGCGATCTCGTCTGCCCGAATTTGAGCCATAGCGCTATTCCGTCAATCTGCGGCGTAGTGCGTCGAGTTGCCCGCGCACCGAGCCGTCGTAAATCGTCGATCCGATCCGCGTCACCACGCCGCCGATCAGATCCTCATCCAAGGAGAACTTGCAGCGGACCTGCTTTCCCGTCACCCGGCCGAGCCGCGCGGAGACGGCCTCCCGCTGCTCGGCGGCGAGCGGGCGCGCCGTGGTTACGTCCGCCTCCACGGTGCCGGTGCGCTCGTCGATCAGCGCTTGAAACGCCTCCCGCACCTCAAGGAGCATCCCGGTGCGACGGTGGTCGATCAGGACGTACAGGAAATTCTTCACCAGCCGGGAGACGCCCAACTGGCCGGCCAACCGCGTCACCACCGCCCGTTTGCGGGACGGGGTCACGGCCGGCGACAGAAGGACGCTGCGCAACTCCGGCGAGGCCGAAACCACCTGCTCGAAAGCGGCCAGATCCCCGGTGGCCGTCTGGGGGGCCAGCCCCTTGGCTGGATCCAAGACCAAGTCCGCCAGCGCCCGCGCGTATCGCGATGCCACCGCCCGTGCCATAGGTCAGTTCAACTCCTTCGCCGGCTTGCCGCTGGCGGCGCGTTCCAACTCTTCCAGGTAGGACACTACCAGCGCTTGGTCGGCCTGCGAATTGAGCATGCCGCGAATCTTCGCCGCCGCTAGGCCCACCGCCAACTCCGCAGCGCGGACCTGCACTTCGTGCATCGCCGACTTGGCCGCGGCCGCGATTTCCTGTTCGGCGTGTTCGCGGGTTTTGCGGATGGTGTTCTGCGTTTCCTGGTTGAGCCGCTCGTTTTCGGCCGCCATCTCCTGGCGCGCAGACTGGCGCAACGATTCGACTTCGGCCGAGAGATTCCTCAGCCGCTCTTCCATCTCGGCGACACGCGCCGTCGCTTCGCGGCGAAGACGGTCGGCCTCCTCAATGCCGCTGCGGATCGCCTCACCGCGAGCGCGGAAGAACGCGCCGCCCTTCTTGGCGACCAAGTAACCGAGCCCCCCGGCCAGGATGGCAAAGTTCGCCCATTTCCAAAGGATCTCGTTCGAATGTCCCCCTGCGGCCCCCCCGTGGCCTTCTTCCCCGTGCTGAGCGACAACGGGGAAAACGGAGAGCAAAGCCAAGACCAAAACGAAGAATCCGCAGCGTCTCAATGCCGCCTCCCGCGAAGAATCGCTTCGGCAATCTCACCCGCCAGCCGCTCGCTCTCGCCGGCAAGTGACTGGGAAGCCGAGGCCGCCTCCTGGGCAATCTGGCCCCGAGCTTCCTTGACCATTTCCGATGCGCTCCTGCGGGATTCCTCCACCGCGGCGCCGGCCGCTTGGCGCCAGCCGCGGCGCGTCTCTTCCTGTTCCTTGTAGATCTCGCTTCGCGCGCCGCGAATGGCCGCTTCGTACTCCGCGCTCTTGCGCGCGGCGGCAGCCAGACTGGCATCGGCCTGTTCGCGTGCGCCCTGGTTAGCGGCACGGCGCGCTTCAAGAACCCGATCTAGCGGACGGAAAAAGACGTACTTCAAATAGAAGTGCAGAAGCAGCAGCAGGAAAAATGTCGGCAAGGCTCGTAGCAGAAGCCCGCCCAGGGCGTTCAGGATTGCATACCTCTTAAAAAAGGAACCGCCTGCCGGAACAACAGGAGTACAGTGGCCTAAACGGTCAAGCTATAACAGGCGAAAAGACCAGGTCAACCGGGTGTTTCGGATCGCTTAAGCTGAGTATTCGCCCATGTTCGAGACCCCGGAAGACAACTCGCTCTGGCGCCGCCTACGGCCCACCTTTCATTATTGGATGGAAACTGAGGTTCACGTGTATGCCTTCGCGGTGGCGGCGTCCGTGCTGCTGTCGTTCGTGCCGTTCCTAATCGTGATCCTCTCCATCTGCCGGAACGTGTTGCGCTGGCGGGCTGCCGTGGACGTCGTCCACCTCGCGCTGGCGGATTACTTTCCGGGCCCGCTGGCCGATTTCGTGCAGCGCAACGTCGATGTCGCCGTGGCGCGCGGTCCGCTCCAGGTCACCTCGCTCGTGCTGCTTCTCATCGTCGCCAACGGGGTTTTCGAACCGCTGGAGGTCGCTCTGAACCGCGCCTGGGGTGTCGCCAAGCACCGCAGCTACCTGCGCAACCAGGTCGTCAGCCTGGGCCTCATATTCGCCTGCGGAATCCTGGCGATGGCTTCCACGCTGCTCACCGCGATGCACGTCTCGTTTTTGCCGCGAATGCTCGGCGAAGTCTCAGGGGTGAACAATGTCCTGGGCCTGGTTTTTTTTAAGATGGCGGCCATCCCAATGTCGATGCTGATGCTGTTTCTGATCTACTGGCTGCTGCCCAACCGGAAGGTCCCGCGCCCAGCGGTCCTGCCGGCGGCCGTCTTCGTGGGATTGGGGCTGGAGGCATTGAAGTACTTCAACCTTTTGACCTGGCCGCTGCTCCAAGCCAAGCTGTCGAAGGAGTACGGCCCTTTCGTCTACTCGGTCAGCATCATCATCTGGAGTTTCCTGGCAGCCATGCTGGTGTTGGGAGGCGCCGAGTGGTCCGCCCGGAGCGGGCGTCAGTCACCCCCGATTGCAGGCGCTCCGGAGGTTCGATAGACTCTAGTTGGGTCCAGATTTCTTATAGGCAGGAACGGAAGGGCAGAGCTTTATGGCAACACAACCGGATCAGACGCGTCGCGATTTTGTCAAGGCTGCGGGCTCGGTGACAGCCGCCACCGCCGCCACGGTGATAGGTGCACCCGCCATACACAAGGCGCGGGCAGCGGGCCAGCAGGTGCGTTATGGTCTCGTCGGGACTGGCGCTCGCGGGTGCTATCTGCTGCGTCACATGGCGCCGCTCGCCAACGGCCGCTGCGTGGCGCTGGCCGATACATACGAAGCCAACCTGAAGAACGGCGTGAAGGATGCCGGCACCAATCCGCGCACCTACTCGAGCCACGAGGCGTTGCTCGCCGACAAAGAGGTGGAGGCCGTGATCGTCACGACCCCGCTCTATGAGCATTTCCCCGTCACGCGAGACGCCCTGCTGGCAGGCAAGCATGTGTTCTGCGAGAAGAGTCTCGTCTTCAAACCGGAAGAGATCCACGCCCTGCGTGCGTTGGCCAACGAACGGCCCAAGCAGATCCTACAGACCGGCTTGCAGCGCCGTTACAGCAAGTTCTACCAGGCGGCCAAGCAGATGGTGGCCAAGGGCCTCATCGGGAATGTGACCCACGTTACGGCGCAGTGGCACCGCAACACCTTCGCCAAGGATCCCTGGAACAAGCCGGTGCCGGAGGGCCGCACCGACCGTCAGGTTAACTGGCGCAAGTACCGGGATCTGTCCGGCGGACTGACGGCGGAACTGGGATCGCACCAGATCGACATCGCGGACTGGATGTTCGACGCCACCCCCGAATTCGTCACTGGCGTCGGCGAGCTGAACTTCATCAGGGACGGCCGCAACATCTTCGACAACATCCAATTGATCTTCCGTTACCCGAAGGGCCAGAAGTGTATCTACACTTCCATCACCACCAACAAGCATCTCGCAATGTTCGGCGGCGTCCGCACGGAATTCGGAGAGACGATCCTCGGTACCGAAGGGACCATTGAAATCACTGTCGGCACCGACGCGGAACCCGCCATCGCCCTGTGGTACAACGAGCCGAAGCCGGCGACCGCCACTCCCGCCTCGGCGGTAAAGAAGGAAGAAACCGTCGCCGGAGCCACCATGGCCAGCACCGGCCGCGGCGGCCGTGGTTTCCCGATTCTTCTGGACCGCGACCAAATGCGCGGCAACGAGTCGTTCCTGGAGAAGGAACTGAAGTTCGCCCGCCGTTGGCTCTACTCCAAAGGCATCATGCTTCCCGAGGAAGACCGCAACCCGGTGGACGTCTCCATGGAGAGCTTCTTCGACTCCTGCATGACCGGAAAGCGCCCCCTGGCGGACCTGGAAGTCGGCTTGGCCGACGCGTCCATGGTTATTTTGTCCAACCTGGCGATGGACGAAGGACGCCGGGTTTACTTCAACGAGATGGACAAGATGGGTCGCGGCAACGGAAACGACAGGCGGGCGTCTTAGGGCGACGCCACTCGCCGCTGTGACCGCAAGACTTCGCCGCCGTCTGCCGCCGCAGGCAACGTAAAGGGCGCGACTATTTGGCTGAACGCTCCCCGCACTGGGGGATGTTGTGCAATTAACTGCGCTCGCGGCGATTCACGGTCGTCTCGGCTCGGTGTTATCGTGGTCTTGCGGGCGCGTAGCTCAGTTGGTTAGAGCGCTTCCCTTACAAGGAAGAAGTCCGGGGTTCGAGTCCCTGCGCGCCCACCAGAAAACCTGCCATCCGGGCTCCCGGACTAGCACAGGGCTTACGCTGGATTTCGCTTCGGGGTCAAGTCGGATCCACCGCCCGGGCCTTCGCGGTCGAAGCGCTTTTTCAGCGTGACGCCGAAGCGGAAACCTATGTAAAGCGTCTCGAGTGCGGGGTCCGTGTTCACCGCCTCGACGTAGGCCGGTGCCGAAATCATGTTGTCGGCCAGAATCAGACCACCGGGGCGCACCAACGGCCGCAACTTGTTCAGGTAATCGACGTAGCCGTCCTTGTCGGCGTCGAGGAACAAGATGTCGATGGGCTCGGCCAGCCGGGTGACGTTCCGGTGAGCGTCGCCTTCGACAACAACCGCCAGTTCGTCGACGCCGGCCTGACGAAAGTGCTGGCGCGCCTGGGCCGCACGATTTGGATCGATTTCGAACGTGGTCAGCCTGCCTCCGGTCCGTTGCAAAGCCAGGCAGAACCATAGGCCGGAATACCCTGTGGATGTGCCGATCTCGACGACGTGTTTCGCCCCTGCCGCCTCGGTCAGCAACCGCAGCATGCGGCCTGTCACTTCGTTGACGCTCAAGTATGTCCGGCGGGAGTTTCGCATCTCGTCCAATACGCGCAACACTCGCTGTTCTGGCGCCGTCGCCGCCTGGGGTGGGGCCGGCGAGGGTAACGTGCGCGCCAACGCCAGGATGCCCAGCGTAGCCGCGACTGTCAGGAGGCACACAAGCAAGAGAACCGAACGCAGGGGTTTCCTCATGCCTGGTATGACGCGTGGAGCCTTCCTTCAATTCCCTTTGGCGTGAATGCCCCGGCGGTTCGGCCTCGCTCGTTTTGGCGCGTATGTTAACCTCAAAAGTCGGGCCCGGGCATCGGCCGCGCCTCTGGCTCCCGCCTCTGCCTGCCTGAAACGAGGTCGAACCATGTCGAAAAAGCACGAGCAACCCGCGTCCCAAAAGACGCCCGTCATCGCCGAGGGCACCACGCTCGGCGTCATCGGCGCCGGCGTCATGGGCCAGACGCTGATTCGCGGCATTCTGGCCAGCGGTCTGATTCCCAAGGACCGCATCTGGGCCGGCGACAAGAATGCTTCCACCTGCGAGTTGGCATCGAGCGAGCTCGGCATCCCGGTGGAGTCCGAGTTCCAAGCGCGCGTTCCCACCGCGGACCTGATCTTGTTGGCTGTTAAGCCGGCCGACGCCCCGGTGGTCCTGGCGACTCTGCGCAACGCCAGTCTGCGGCGGGAGACTCTACTGATTTCCATCCTGGCGGGCGTCTCGACCGACCGGCTGGAGTCGATTCTCGGCATGGAAAACCCCGTTGTCCGCGCCATGCCAAATACGCCGGCCGTCGTGGGCGAAGGGATGACGGTAATCTGCCGCGGCCGCAACGCCGCGAAGACCGACCTTGACCGCGCCGCCCACGTCTTTGAGGCTGTCGGTCGCTGCCTGCCCATCGACGAGATTCATTTCAACGCCATCACGGCGCTGAGCGGAAGCGGCCCCGCCTACCAGTTCCTCATCATGGAGGCGCTGGCCGACGCCGGGGTGCGCGTGGGCCTGCCGCGCCAACTGGCTCTGACGCTCGTCGCCCAAACGGCGCTCGGGGCCGCTCGAATGGTGCTCGGCACCGGCCGCCATCCGGCCTCGCTGCGCGACGATGTCACTACGCCGGCCGGCTGCACCATTGGCGGCCTGTTGATGCTCGAAGACGGGCGCATCCGCTCGGTGTTGGCCCGCGCCGTAGAAGAAGCCGCCCGGATCGCCGCCCACCTGGGGGCCGCGCCGGCCAAAATTTCGGAATCCGCCTCCGGCCAGCGCGCGGGACATTGAGGAACCCGCGCCATGTCCGACTCTCCAGCCCGCGATCTGGCGGGCGAACTGATCGATATCGAAAACCGCTGGGGCGCCCGCAACTACCATCCGCTGGATGTCGTCGTGGAGCGCGCCGCCGGCGTCTGGGTCTACGCCGTAGACGGCCGGCGCTACATGGACTGCCTGAGTGCTTACTCTGCGCTCAACCAGGGGCACTGTCATCCGCGCATCATCCAGGCGTTACGCGAACAAGCCGAGCGCGTCACGCTTACCTCGCGCGCCTTCCGTAACGACCAACTTCCCCGCTTCGTGTCGGAACTTGCCCGAATGCTCGGCATGGAGATGGTCCTGCCGATGAACACCGGCGCTGAAGCAGTCGAAACCGCCATCAAGGCCGTCCGCCGCTGGGGCTATGCCAGGAAAGGGATCCCCCAGGGGCGGGCCGAGATCATCGTTTGCGAGAACAACTTCCACGGCCGCACCACCACCATCTCCGGCTTCTCTTCCGAACCTCTCTACAAAGACGGCTTCGGCCCCTTCACGCCCGGCTTCGTCCCGATCCCCTTCGGTGATGCCGAGGCCCTCGAGGAAGCCATCACGCCGAATACCTGCGCGTTTCTGTTCGAGCCGATTCAAGCCGAAGCCGGCATCCTAATCCCGCCCGATGGCTTCCTTCGCGATGCCGCCGCCATTTGCCGGCGCGAGCGCGTGCTGGTGGTGGCCGACGAGATCCAGACCGGCCTCGGCCGCACCGGGCGCCTGATGGCCTGCGACCACGAAGACGTTCAGCCGGATGTGTTCATCCTCGGCAAGGCCCTGTCCGGTGGCGTCTACCCAGTGTCGGCCGTCGTCTCCAGCGAGGAGGTCCTCGGTGTGTTCCGCCCCGGCAGCCACGGCTCCACCTATGGTGGAAACCCGTTAGCCTGCGCCGTCGCACGCGCCGCACTGCGCGTGATCGAAGAGGAGCGTCTAGCCGACCGGTCTGCCGAACTAGGCGCCTGGATGCTCTACGAGCTCCGCAAGATCCGCCATCCGCACATCAAGGAAGTGCGTGGCCGCGGCCTTCTGATCGGCATCGAGTTGATGGTACCCGCGCGTCCCTACTGCGAGAAGCTCAAGGACATGGGCCTGCTCTGCAAAGAGACCCACGACTACGTGCTCCGCCTCGCTCCTCCCCTCGTCATTTCCCAGGAGGACCTTGCCTGGGCCGCCGGACAGATCCGGCACGCCTTCGAGGGATGACGGCGCTCGCCGCGTAACCTTTTCCGCCGCGCCCGCACCTACACTGGTGGTAAAGTGATTCACCAAGGAGAAAAATCACCCATGTCGATGCGAGTGTTTCTCATGCTGACGGTTCTCCTTGCCGTATTCTGCGTGTCCGCCCCTGCGGCGGACGTGAGCGGCAAGTGGCTTGCCAAGCTGGAAGGCCCCATGGGGGCCATGGAGATTACCTTCAACTTCGAGGTCAAGGGCGCTGAACTCACCGGGACGGTCTCCGACCCGATGGGCGGTGACAACAAGATTCAGGACGGCAAGGTGAACGGCGACGAAGTTGCTTTTTTCGTCATGGCCGGCGGCGGCGAGTTTAAGCTCACCTACAAGGGCAAACTGGCCGGCGAAGATCTCAAACTCACCATGTCCTTCGGCGGTGGCGATATGCCCCCGATGGAATTGACAGCCAAGCGGGTGAAATAGACGGCGCTCGCGCCGGCCCTGCGACCGGCGCGTAACCGTTTCCCGCCGCGCTTCCCCTTACTCTGCCGCGCTGAACTTGTAGACCGTCGTCGTCTGGTACTTTGCGCCGGGCTTCAGCAGCGTGGAGGGGAACTGCGGCTTGTTCGGCGAATCCGGAAAGTGTTGCGTTTCCAGGCACAGGCCGGTGCGGACTGAGTACACCTTGCCGCCCTTTCCGGTGAACGTCCCGTCCAGGAAGTTTCCGGTGTAGAACTGGATCCCCGGTTCGGTCGTCAGCACCTCCATCACACGGCCCGACTTCGGGTCGTACACCCGCGCCGCCGGAGCCAGCGCCCCGCCGCCGCTGGTGAGCACGAAATTGTGGTCGTAGCCGCGGCCCAACTTGAGCTGCTCCTCGTCCTGGTTGATTCGCGCACCGATGGGCGTTGGCTTTCTGAAGTCGAACGGCGTTCCTTCCACGTTCCGCAACTCGCCGGTCGGAATCAGAGTCTTGTCGACCGGTGTGAACTTCTCGGCATACACCGTCAGTTCATGTCCCAGGACATCGCCCGCCGCCGTGCCGGAGAGGTTGAAGTACGAGTGATTCGTCAGGTTGACCACCGTCTCCTTGTCGGTCGTCGCCGAGTAATCGATCCGCAATTCGTTGTCCGCGGTCAGCGAATAGACCACTGAGGTCGAGAGATTGCCGGGGAAGCCCTCGTCTCCGTCCTTGCTCACATAGGTGAGTTCCAGGCGTGGAG
The DNA here is from genome assembly GCA_964627045.1 of uncultured Solibacteraceae bacterium. Taxonomy (GTDB): domain Bacteria; phylum Acidobacteriota; class Terriglobia; order Bryobacterales; family Bryobacteraceae; genus CAZVIK01. The sequence goes on from CAZVIK010000004.1 coordinate 38,979, forward strand.
CCTGGGCGTCGGAAACGTCGCGCGCCGTCCACAGCACCTTGTCGAAGCCGGTCGCGCCGCCGTGCAGCGTGTTCGGCCCGTCGTTGGCGGGCAACTTGTACTCCGCGGCGCCGATCTTGAACCGCGCCCCGCCGATGCGGTTTCCGTATCGTCCGATAATCGACCCGAAATACGGCGGCGGCTTCAAGTAGGTGTCGAAGTTGTCAAAACCGAGGACAACGTCGTCCAGTTTGCCGGTGCGGTCCGGCGTCTTCAACGAAACCACCGCGCCCCCCCAGGTCATGATCGATACTTCCACGCCGTTGTTGTTGGTTAGGGTATAGAGGTCCACCTGGCGGCCATCCGCGGTCTTCCCGAACGCTCTCTGGGTCATCTGCTTCTGTGCTCCTGTCTGCGCCTGCCTCCCGCACCCGGCTCCCAACGCCAGGGCGAGGCAGAGCGCCGTTCCGAACATGGGCCGGATCATGTATCTATTCTGCACATTTTCCGCGAGCTTTGGAATCGTTTGCGGCGCGCGGTTAGGGACCGTCTCTCCGCGCGCCGGTGTCGCCCGTAGGCCCGGGCGCTATACTGTGGGGAAGCCGGCCGGCCGCGTGAGGCGTGCCGCCCCCGGCAGGTTCTGGATGCTGAACCTTACTACCAAGCGAATTGTGGTGACCGGAGGCGCCGGTTTCCTGGGCGGGCACCTGACATCGCTGCTCGCGGCGCGCGGCTGCCGCGATGTTTTTGTGCCCCGCCTCGAAGACTACGACCTCACCCGCTCCGAAGCCATCGACAGGCTGTTCCGCGAGCGGCGCCCGCAGGTGCTCGTCCACCTGGCGGCGGTCGTTGGGGGCATTGGCGCCAACCTAGCGGAGCCCGGGCGCTTTTTCTATGACAACGCCATCATGGGGATCCAACTCATTGAGGCGGCTCGCGCCTACGGCGTTGAAAAGACCGTCGTGCTCGGCACCATCTGCGCCTACCCCAAGTTCACCCCCGTGCCGTTCCGCGAAGAGGATCTCTGGAACGGCTATCCGGAGGAAACCAATGCGCCGTACGGACTGGCCAAGAAGATGCTGCTGGTCCAATGCCAAGCCTATCGCGCGCAGTACGGCATGAACGCCGTCTACTTGCTGCCCGTGAATCTGTATGGACCGGGCGACAACTTCGACCCCGCCGCCTCCCACGTAATCCCCGCCATCATCCGCAAGTGCCTGGAGGCCGTCGATTCGGGCGCAACGGAGATCCTCCTATGGGGCGACGGAACGCCCACCCGCGAATTCTGCTATGTGGCCGATGCCGCCGAGGGCATCGTCGCTGCCGCCGAACGATATGACCGCCCGGAACCCGTGAACATCGGCAGCGGCGAAGAGATCTCCATCGCGGAGTTGGCGCGAAAGATCGCCGACGCCACCGGCTTTAAGGGGAGGTTCGTTTGGGACACCTCGAAGCCCAACGGCCAACCTCGCCGGCGCCTGGACGTCTCCCGTGCCGAACGCGAGTTCGGCTTCCGCGCGCACACCACGCTGGACGCCGGCCTGCCCCGCGTAGTCGATTGGTACCGGCGCGCCCGCGTTGGTGATTTGCGTCTGGAATCCACTTCCGCGGCCAGCGGGGAGCTCCACTAAGAACTTCCGGAAGCCTTGCTCTTTGCGTGCTGTGCATGCGGCACAGCACGATGCGTGCGCAAGCCATCCGGAATATCGTCACGGTACTGGCTGCGTGGCCATCGGCACGGTGGTTTCCGCCGCTAAAGGAGATCGGCGACCTGTCGGCTTCGGCTTCGCGGGATTGATCGCGTGTGCGAAAACGGGGTACACAGGGAGTATGGACTACGTGAATCTTGGACGCGCGGGCGTCAAGGTCTCCCGACTGTGTCTGGGGTGCATGACCTACGGGTCGAAACAGTGGCGGGAGTGGGTACTGGAGGAAGAAGAAAGCTTTCCGTTCATTGGACAGGCGCTCGAAGCGGGAATCAACTTTTTTGACACGGCCGACATGTATTCGCTCGGGGTGAGCGAAGAGATCCTGGGCCGCGCCCTCAAGCGCTTCGGCGCGCGGCGCGAACGAGTGGTGATCGCCACGAAGGTCTTCAATGCCATGGGCGACGATCCCAACCAGCAGGGCCTGTCGCGCAAGCACATCATGCATTCGATCGATGACAGCCTACGGCGGCTGCGAACCGACTACGTGGACCTTTACCAGATTCACCGGTTTGACTACCGTACGCCGATCGAAGAGACCTTGCGTGCGCTCGACGACATTGTACGGGCGGGCAAGGCGCTCTACCTGGGCGCGTCCTCCATGTTCGCCTGGCAGTTTGCCAAGATGCTGTACAAGGCCGATGAACTCGGGCTGCGCCGCTTCGTCACGATGCAGGGGCATTACAACCTGATTTACCGCGAGGAAGAGCGCGAGATGATGCCGCTGTGCCGCGAAGAGGGTGTCGGACTGATCCCGTGGAGCCCGCTGGCGCGGGGATTCCTGGCCGGCAACCGGCGCCGCGGCGAACTCGGTGATACCTCACGCGCCAAGACCGACGAGTACGCGCACAAGCTTTACTACCAGGATTCCGACTACACGGTGGTGGATCGCATCGGCGAAATCGCGCAACGCCGTGGCGTCAAGATTGTCCAGGTAGCGCTGGCCTGGGTTCTGGCGCAACCGGGAATAACCTCGCCGATCATCGGCGCGAGCAAACCTGGGCACCTGGAGGACGCGCTGGCGGCGCTGTCCCTCAAGCTGGACGACGCGGAGAAGAAGGCCCTCGAAGAACCCTACCAACCGCACCGCGTGCTGGGGCACAGTTAGAGCGAACCTACGGGCAGCCTAGTCGACCACGCGAAAATAGGTGCGCCACACCGGACGACCGTCAAAAAGCAGGTCGACGCGGTAGAAACCGCCCTTAAGAGCCGCCGGGTTGAGACTGAAGTGTTGCCTCACAGGCACTCGGGAAGGCAGGTCAATTCTCGTTGGAGCCAAGGTCGCGACTACGCGGTTGGCCGAATCGAAGATCTGCGCTGAAAGCACACCGCGAGCCGGTCCGTCGTTGCGTTGCCAAAAAGAGTAAATCGCAACCTGCCGATCCAAGCGCGTGAACTCGTTCGCTTCGGCCGGCGCCACCATGGCATCCGACTTCGATATCTCCCGCGCGGTCCCGCCGTACAGAAACGAGGAGAACGGCTGCACGGGCGGTATTAAAAGCCCCGCATCGAGAAGCGCGCGCAGGGTCCTTGGCGGTTGAACCACATCGCCCGGCAGGAGGGCGATGGGGATGGCCGTATTCCACGAACCGGAGGCGCCGTAGTAGGGGCCGGTTACGGGGGTGTGCCGGCGGTTTCCGCGCAAGCCTGGCGTCACGGTTCCCCCGATCATGCCAACTACATCTCCCTCCAGATTGAGGAGTGGCGCCCCGACGGACTCCGCCGTGAGGTTGGGGTCAAACTGAAGACGTTGGCCGAAACCGGGGACGCTGCGGCTTCCCACAATGTCCACGCCTCCAATGACACGTCCTTTTTCGGGACCTCCGTTGAAGGTGATCAGCCTGTCTCCCACGAAGACGCTGTCCCCAACGGCCCGGCGCAACGGAGCGGCGCCGCCCGTGTCCACCTTGACCAACGCCCAATCCTGGAGGTGATCGCAAGTCCAGATTTCCTCGGACTTGACCTTCCGCCCGTCGGCGAACTCGATTTCAAGGTGGTTCGCGGATTCGATGGCCTGGAATGCGGTTACGATCTGCTGCGGCGCGCCAACGAACCCAGATGCCGAGTCGATTCGCCGGCCGTTCCCATCGAGGCTGTGAACCCATACCAGCGAAGCTCCGGCCGTCTTGTAGATCTCGTCGAGACTGGGCCGCTTTGGCGCCGCCGGTTGAGGCATCACGAGCTCGAACGGGTGCGAACCAGCGGGTTGCCCGTCAATCCGCACCTCCAGCGTCCAGATCCCGCTGTCCAGCCCCGCCGCAATGTGGAACACCCAGTACGCCTTCAGAACGGGAGTCTCGGTCTGCATCTGAACGTCCGGCGAAATCGAGGCGATCCGGCCGGCCGGGTCCTTCCAGAGACCTGTCAGCGTGTGCTTTCCGGCAGGACCTTCCCACTCCAGGTAGACGACAAGGGAGGCGTCCTGTGGGTAAACAAACCGGTTGCGGGTTTCGTCGAGAACGAAGTTCGACCCAACCACAGTTCCGGACGGGCCGGACAGCGAGCGAACCAAGCGGAAATGGTCCGAGGGCGACGGCGTCCCCTGTTGGATGGCAATCGACAAAAGGAGCGCCATCGGCGCCAGATAGCCAAGCATACGACTATCTATATCTGAAACCGGACAAGCCGGCAACCCGAGGCGCCCGGTCGTGCGCTCCACTTAGTCGGAATTAGCCAATTCGAACCGAGCCCGGGACCCCGGGCCCGCCTACGGCAACTTTGCGGCGTGGTGGGCCGCCAGTTTCCAGATCCCACCCTGCTTCACCCAAACGTGTGTTACGACCGCGCGGGTGTCGAAGGCCGAGCCGTCGGAAACCCCGCTCATATGCACCTTGTAGTGCAGGATCGCGGTGTCGCCGTAGACCTTGGCGGTGATGGGCTCCTGTTCCAGCAAGTTGTACTTCAAGGTGCCGGACTTCAGGCGTCCGAAATACACCTTCTTGTCTTCCACAACCGCGCTGGAGTGTGTATAGATTAACTCGCTGGCGAGCATCCCGTCGAGTGCAGCAAAATCTCCCTTCACCACGGCGGCGGCCCAGGCCTTATCCGCCTGAATGGCTTCGTCCTGGGCAGCGGCCGGCGCCGAGAGAGCAGTGGCCATCAGAATCAGTGTGAGCATCGAAATCCGTTTCATCGTTGTCCTTCCAATCGAGTCATCTTCGCGTTTCAGCCGCCTCAACGGTGCACCCCCCGCAGGCGGTTCCCGGAAAGCCGACTGCGTAACGCTACGGCCCATCGGACCGGCAAGGATTCCATCGATCGCCACAGCCGGCAGTCCTTGCCGGCGGGGGCTCACCCACGCAGCCCCGCGATGACACCGCGCATGTAGGCGAACGACTTCTGCATTCCCGGGAATGGATCGTTGGCGTCGATCTCGTATTCGAGGCCGACCAGCCCTTTGTAGTTCATCCGCTTCAATTCCTTGAAGGCGGCGACGACGGGCATCGCCCCATCGCCCACCGGGCACTGGCTCTTGGCTTCCTTGAGGTCGCGCAGGTCCTTGATGTGGAAGTCCAGAAGGCGCGAGCCGGCCGCGCGGATCGTCTCCACGAGGTCCTCGCCGGTGCGCACAGTATGCCCGGCGTCAATACAGACGCCCACGCGTGGGTCCATCCCGCCCATCAGCTTCAGTGCGCTCTGGGGCGTTGGGAAGTCCTTGTCCTCCGGCCCGTGGTTGTGCACGGCGACCGAAATCCCGTACTCCTTGACCATCCTTTCGATCTTGGGGAGAGTGGCCGCCGTGGCCCCGGCGATGATCATCGGCATGCCGCAACGCTTGGCGTAGTCGAAATAGTACCGGATGTCGGCCTCGTCGTCTTTCTGCATGTAGATGACGCCGCCGCTGGAGATGGTCAGGCCGGCATCTTCGAACTCCTTGCGGCCCGCGGCCAACTCGGCCGGAGTGCTCTTGTAAAGCAGGTGGAATTCCTTGATGCTGACCTCGGTAATCCCCAACTGCTTGATCATGGCGATGGCCTGGGTGCGCGGAAAATTCCGCAGCGAATAGGTGCACACCGCCAGACGGATGTCCCCGGGCGCCTCCGCGCCCCTCACGGCGGGCCGGAAGAAGCCGGCCACCGATGCTGCCGCCAGCATTTCTCGGCGAGTCATGATGCCTCCTAGAGTATCTGCTCGGACCACCCCTCGAGCACGCCCTTTAGTTTCTGTAGAAACTGATCGGCCAGCGCGCCGTCCAGAAGCCGATGATCGAAAGTCAGGCCGATCAGAGAAACGCTGCGAATCGCGATGGCGTCATCGATCACCAACGGCGTCTTTTCGACTACGCCCACCCCGAGAATCGCCACCTGCGGCTGGTTGATGACCGGCGTTCCAAACAGGCTGCCGTTGCTGCCGAAATTGGTAATGGAGAACGTGCCGCCCTGGACCTCTTCGGGCTTAAGCTGGCGCGAGCGTGCGCGCCCGGCCAAGTCCACGATTGCCCGCTGCAAACCGAGGACATTCAGCTCATCCGCGCGGCGGATCACCGGAACGATCAGGCCGCCATCGAGCGACACCGCGATTCCGATGTTGATGTCATTGTGGTAGACGACATTGCTCCCGTCGATCGAGGCGTTGACGATGGGGAACGCCCGCAGGGCCTCGACCGCGGCGCGCGCGATGAAAGGCAGGAAAGTCAGTGAATACCCGTAGCGCTCCTTGACCTCTGCCTTGTAGCGATCCCGAACGCGCGCCACCTTCGTCATGTCGATGCGATGGACCGTGGTGACGTGCGCCGAGGTGCGCTGGCTGAGGATCATATGCTCGGCGATCTTGGAGCGCATCACGCTCATCGGCTCCACGCGCGTGCGCGCTCCCTCGGCGCGCGGCGGCGGAGGCGGCACGGACGGGGTTTGAGCCGGAGCGGCCGGCGACGGCACGGGCATCGGCTGCGCCACCTGTGCAGCCTGCGCGGCTAGATACGCCTCCAAGTCCTGCTTCGTGATCCGGCCGCCGGCGCCGGTCCCCTTCACCCAACGCAAATCGACGTTGTTCTCACGAACCATCTTCCGGACCAACGGAGAGAGCGGCCCGAAGTCCTCGGCGGCGGGCGCCTCGGGGGCGGCGGCAACAACCGTGGGCGGCTGCGTAACCGCGGGAGCCACCGGCTCCGGCGGCGCTTCGGCGGCGGGCTTGGCGGACGGCGGGGCTTTGGCTTCACTCGTTTCGTCGACGCGAGCCACCACGGTGTTGATGGCGACGGTCTTGCCCTCGTCGACCAGGATTTCGGCCAGCACACCGGCGGCCGGCGAGGGGATTTCCGTGTCCACCTTATCGGTGGAGATCTCGAACAGCGGCTCGTCGCGCTCGACGCGGTCCCCGGCCTTTTTCAACCACTTGGTCAACGTCCCTTCGACGATACTCTCGCCCATCTGGGGCATTACGACGTCGGTCATGCTGCCATCTCCATTTCGCGGTCAAAAACCCGGCTGAAGTTCCGCGTTAGCGCCTGCACCACCTCGGGCCGTTCCGCCCGGCAACCGAGTTCCCTCAAGGAGGTCACCGGTTTGGCCAGCCCGCAAGGCACTATGTACTGAAAGTAGCTCAAATCCGTGTCCAAGTTCAGCGCGAAGCCGTGGCTGGTGACCCACCGGCTGATATGCACGCCGATGGCCGCAACCTTCCGTCCATCCACCCAGACGCCTGTCATCCCCTCGATTCTGCCCGAGGCGATGCCGTATCCGGCTAGTGTGTCGATGAGAACCTGCTCGATCCCGCGCACGTAGGCGGCAACGTCGCGCCGCCATTCCTTCAAATCGAGGATGGGGTAGCCGACGATCTGGCCGGGTCCGTGATAGGTGATATCGCCACCGCGGTCGGACTGGCAAAAGGTCACCCCCGCACGGCGCAGCGCATCTTCGCCGGCCAAGAGGTTTTCCATGTGACCGTTGCGCCCCAGGGTAATGACATGGGGATGTTCGACGAAGAGGAGATGGTCTGGAACCAGCCCCCTCTTTCGCTGCTCGACCAATTCGCGCTGCAACTCGAAGGTCTCTACGTACCCCATGCGCCCCAAATCGCGGATGACGCAGTTATGCATTGATCGCCAGCCCGTATACCGCGTTGAAGGCTTCGCCGATCGCCTCGGCCACCGTCGGATGGGCATGGATGGCGCTCACTAGCGTGTCCACCGTGGCTTCCGATTCGATCGCGGCCACGGCTTCGCCAATCAGGTCGGTGGCCGAGGGACCGATGATGTGCACTCCGAGGATTTCGCCGTAGCGTTCGTCGGCCACCACCTTCACGAATCCGTCGTGGCGGCCCAGGATGGAGGCCTTGGCGTTCGCTTGGAAGGGGAACTTGCCGGTCTTCAACTTGAGGCCGCGAGCGCGGGCTTCGGCTTCGGTGAGCCCCACGCTGCCGATCTCGGGTTCGGTATAGGTGCAGCCGGGGATGCGATCCTTGTGAATCGGCCGCGCCGGCTTGCCGGCGATGTGGCCCACGGCGACCATGCCCTCCATGGTGGCCACGTGCGCCAATTGTGGGCTTCCCGCCACCACGTCCCCGATGGCGTAAACGCCAGGCTCGGCGGTCTGCATCCACTGGTTGGTCTTGATGAAGCCTCGGTCCAATTCGACGCGGGTGTTCTCAAGGCCGATGCCCTCGGTGTTCGGCTTGCGCCCAACGGCAACAAGGAGCTTGTCAGCCTCAATGGTCTCGGTGCGGCCGCCCGCCAGGGCGACGTCCAGGGAGACGCCCGTGCCTGTCCGGCCGACGGAGGTCACCTTTGCGCCAGGCTCCACACGGATGCCGGACTTCTTGAACAGCCGCAGCAACTCCTTGGAAATCTCCTCGTCTTCGATGGGGACGATACGCGGCAGCATCTCCAACACCGTCACCTTCGCGCCAAAGCGATGGAAGATGGAGGCGAACTCGACCCCCACGGCGCCAGCGCCTATGATGGCCAGGGACGCCGGGATCGCTTGCAGGTTCAGGATCTCGATGTTGGTCAGGATGCGGTCCGGGTCCGGATCGAGTCCCGGCAGCATTCGCGCCTCCGAGCCGGTGGCGATGATGATGTTCTTCGATTCCAGAATTCTGGCGCCCTCGGCCGCTTCGACTTTGACGCTCGCGGGGCCGGTGAGCGAGCCGGTTCCGCGAATCCAGTCGATCTTGTGTTTCTTCATCAGAAACTCGACGCCCTTGGCGTGTTTGGATACGACCTGGTTCTTGCGCTCGATGATCTCCGGAAAGTCCAGCCGCGGGTTGTCGCAGAGAATGCCCTGGTCCCGGCCGTGCTTGAGGTCCTGCCACAGCGACGCGGCGTGCAGCAACGCCTTGGTGGGGATGCAACCGACGTGCAGGCACGTCCCACCGAGCTTCGCGCTCTTCTCGACAAGAGCCGTCTTCAGACCGTATTGCCCGGCCCGAACCGCGGCCGAGTAGCCCCCGGGGCCGCTGCCAATCACGATAACGTCGTAGGCCATCGTCCTCATCCTAGCATCGGGGACGCGGAGTGGACATGCGTGTGGCGGCGTGGTTTCGCGGGCCGGCCGCGTCGGCGCCCTCCCCAAGACAACCGTGTCCTAAGCCTTTTATAATGTAAGGACCGCCCGATTGCGGCCGACGGCCGCGTGTAGCGAACCATGTTCGACACCCTTTCGGAAAAGCTGCAGCGCGTCTTCAAGAACCTGCGCGGCGAAGGAAAGCTGACGCCTGAGAATATGGAGCAGGCGCTCAAGGAGATCCGCGTCGCCTTGCTCGAAGCCGACGTGCACTTCCGGGTGGTCAAGCAGTTCATCGAGGGCGTCAAACAAAAAGCCATGGGCGAAGAAGTACTTACCGCCCTTTCGCCGGCCCAGCAGGTCATCAAAGTCGTCCACGAAGAGATGATCCGCGTGCTCGGAAGCCACCAGAGCCGCCTGCGGTTCGCCAACACGCCGCCCAGCGTCATCATGATCGTGGGCCTGCAGGGATCGGGCAAGACCACCAGCACAGGCAAGCTCGCCCGCTGGCTCAGCCGCGACGGGCACACGCCGCTGATGGTATCGGTGGACGTGTACCGGCCTGCCGCCCGTCAGCAGTTGAGCGTCATCGCCAGGGATGTCGGCCTTCCCGTCTACGAAGGGCTCCCGGAGGAAAAGACCCCGGCCGAGCTTTCCCGTGGAGCGCGCCGCGAGGCGTCGCAAACCGGCCGCGACGTGATCCTGGTGGACACCGCCGGCCGTCTGCACATCGACGAAGAACTGATGGCCGAGCTTCAGGAACTGAAACGGACGCTCGAACCGGCGGAAATCCTGTTTGTGGCCGACGCCATGACCGGCCAGGACGCCGTCAAGAGCGCCGACGAGTTCCACAAGCGCCTCGGCATAACCGGCGTCATACTCACCAAGATGGACGGCGACGCTCGCGGCGGGGGCGCGCTCTCGATCCGCTACGTCACCGGACAGCCTCTCAAGTTCGTGGGCGTCGGCGAGAAATTTGACGCGCTGGAACCTTTCCATCCCGACCGCGTGGCTTCGCGGATTCTCGGCATGGGCGACATGTTGTCGCTCATCGAAAAGGTTGGCGAGGCCGTCGACCAGAAGCAGGCCGAAGAGGCGCAACGCAAGATCCTGGAGAACGACTTCACGCTAGAGGACTTTCGCGACCAGATGCAGAAGTTGCGCAAACTCGGCCCGCTGGAGTCGCTGCTTGGGATGCTGCCCGGGGTGGGTGCACTCAAGAACCTGAAAGATCTTAAGATAGATGAGGGACAGGTGAAGCGCGTCGTGGCGATCATCGACTCAATGACGCCGCGCGAACGCGCCAACCACATGATCGTGAACGGTTCCCGCCGCCGCCGGATCGCGCGTGGAAGCGGGACCAGTGTCCAGGAAGTCAACCAGTTGTTGAGACAGTACGCGCAAGCGCGCAAGATGATGAAAAGCTTCTCCGGCGGAATGATGGGGAGACGCCTCGGCAAGATGGTGTTGCCCGGCATGTGACCCTGGCGCCCGCCGTGATGCCATGGAGTAAGACGAAATGTTGATGATCCGACTGGCGCGGTTTGGCGCCAAGAAGAAGCCGACCTACCGGGTGGTAGTGATCGAAAAGGAAAGGGCCCGGAACGGACGGAGCCTGGAAGTCGTTGGCTTTTACAACCCGGTGTCCCGTCCGGCCACGGTGCGCCTGGAGCACGAGCGCATCGACCATTGGGTCAAGGCCGGGGCGAAGCCGTCCGACACGGTGGCCCGGCTAATGAAAAACAACCCGCCGGCGCCTCCCGCAGCTTAACAATTAAACATAATTAACCTCCAGGGGAGTGTTATCATCGAAGCATAAGGAGGCACAGGGTGGCGGGGATGAGGGAATTGGTTGAAGACATCGCGAAAGCTCTTGTGGACATCCCGGACCAAGTCAGTGTCCGGGAAGTACAGGGCGAACAGGTGACCGTTCTGGAACTGAAAGTGGCCCCCAGTGACCTGGGCAAGGTGATCGGGAAGCAGGGGCGCACAGCCCGGTCGATTCGCACCCTCCTTGGCGCGGCCGGCATGAAACTGAACCGGCGTTTCACGCTGGAGATCCTGGAGTAGGGACCTGCCAGCAAAACGCGGGCGGGGTGTCCGTGTATAGTAAGAGATGGACGACTGTATCACCCTGGCACGGCTGGTGCGCCCGCGCGGCAACCGCGGCGAGTTGATCGCGGAGCCGTTCAGCAACCGGCGCGAGCGGTATGCCGCGCTGGGGAATGTTACGGTCTTTCCCGCCGGCCGTCCCGAAGGGGAGGGCCAGGCGCATGTCGTCGAGTCTTCGTGGTGGCACGGCGAGCGGTTGGTTCTGAAGTTCCGCGGGATTGACTCGATTGCCGGCGCGGAGGCTTTGCGCGGCGCCGCGGTCTGCATCCCGGCTTCGGAGCGTGCCAAGCTCCCCGATGGCGAGTACTACCTGGACGACTTAGTAGGGTTGCGGGTGGTGGACCGGAGAACGGGCGCGGAGTTGGGCCGGGTAACCGGCTGGCAGGAGTTGGGTGGGCCGTCGCTGATGGTTGTGG
>CAZVIK010000005.1:0-41953 GCA_964627045.1 uncultured Solibacteraceae bacterium
CACTTCCACTCGGATCTCTCCTTTATGATTCCGGCGGCGCGCTAAAACGCCGGCCGTGCGCCGCCCTGCGCCTCGCGCCAATAGGGCGTCCAGGCCAGCGCTACCAACCGCACGGCGATATTGGTCTTCTTCAGCTTGATGGAAATCGTCTCGAAGGCTTCCGCGGCCGCCCCGGTGGCCGCTTCTACGCTCTTGGACTCCTCGTTAAACTGGGCCTCCAAGTCCGCCAGTTGCCGCCGGACGGCCTCGACGGTTTCCGCCGCCCGCTCCACATCCTGGCTCTCTTTCCAGGCGCGGCTGCCCGCCCTGGCCGCCGTCGCCGCGCGTCCCATCGTGGCGGTGCTGACCGCCTTGCGGCCCAGAAACGCCCCCAACAGCGTCGCGCCCAACGAGATGGCGGTCTGCATCTTCTGTTGCTTGGCCTGTTCTTTCTCCCGTTCGGTGGCCTGCTCGGCCCGCCGGATTCGCTCTTCGAGCGCCGCCATCTTCGGCGCGTACTTCCTCCGGAGCTTTTCGACCTCCTCGTCGCGGCGTTCGCGCGCGGCCTCGCGCAGACGGACCCGGAAATCGCGCTCGGATTCGCCGGGTCTCGACACCTCGCCCAGCCCCGGACAGCTCATTAAGTCGAGCGACAGACTGCCGTACAGCCACTCAACCAGGTCGCGGCTCCAGGCGGCGTAACTCTTCGCCTGGCCCGCCTCGGCGGCCAGCGGTGCAAATGCGGCTCCTCCGGCCGGGACCTTCTCCAACTCCGCCGGATCGATTTGCACCTCCTCGGCTTTGCGCCAGTCCACCGCCACCGCGCCCGTTTCCACCGGCGCAAGGTAGCTCACCTCGCGCGCCACGTCCAACTGGCGCTTTGCCTCCAGGAACCGCACCTGCGCCGAGCCCATCACCATCGGTTCATAGATCAGCGACGCGCCGGCGGGGGCATCCCCCCGGACCGGAACGAAGTACTGCGCTACATCGGGCGCCACCACGGGCCGCGTCCCGGCATCCATTGCCTTCGCGGAGGGCTTCGACGGCGCCGCGTCCACAGGCGCCGCTCGCCGCGCGTCCATGAGAGTCTTGATCTGCGCGCGCGTGAGCGGTCCGCGCAGGTAGGACATCACCCAGCGCGTCTTCAGCGTCACCGGCGCGGCGTCATGCACGTTGTTCATCAGGAACACGCGGTTGCCGAGCCTGCCGAGAGTCCTCCCGATCTCCGCCCGGTCCAACCCCGGGATGGCGCCCTCCAGCCCGTCCAGCACGCGGTCGCGGTCGCGGTCGGTTTGCAGCTTGCCGATGAACCAGGTGCCCGCGTTGGCCAGCCCCTTGTAGTCCAGGTCCACCGGATTCTGCGTCGCCAGCACCACGCCCACGCCGAACGCCCGGGCCTGTTTCAAGAGCGTCAGCAGCGGCCGCTTGGAGGGCGGATTGGCCACCGGCGGGAAGTAGCCGAAAATCTCGTCCATGTAGACCACGGCGCGCAGGCTGGTGGTGCCCGATTGCGCGCGCATCCAGCCGAGCGTCTGGTTCAGCAGCAGGGAGACGAAGAACATGCGCTCGGCTTCGCCCAGGTGCGCGATCGAGAAGATGGAAACGCGCGGTTTCCCCTGCGGCGTGTACAGCATGCTCGCGATATCCAGCGGTTCGCCCTCCAGCCACGCTTCGAAAGCGGGCGACGCCAGCAGGTTGTTCAGCGCCATCGATAGCGCGAAGCGCTCCTTGGCCGGATAGAACGACTCCAACTCCAACACGCCAACGCGCGCCACCGGCGGCGATTGCACCTGCGCGATCAGCGTTGCCAGGTCGAGATCCTGCCCCTTCTTCCACGCCTGCGCGAGGATTGTGGCCAGCAGAATATGTTCGCGGCTCTGGATCGGGTCGGCCTCTTTTCCGAGCAGCCCCAGCATCGCCGTGGCCGTCGCGTTGACGCGTTCGCCCAGCGCTTCGGGGTCCTCCGCCACTTCCGGCCCCGGCGCGGCAAAAGACTTCAGGATCGAAACCGGCAGCCCGGCGCGGCTCCCCGGCGTGTACACCGCGAAATCGGCCGAATCGCGGAGCCGCCGGATGCGCGCGCCGTCCTGTCCCCACTTGGCCAGGCCGTTCTTCCAGAGCTCGGCCTGCGCGCGCGCGTACTCGGCGGGCGCGACGCCCTTGGTGCGTGCGTCGTCTTCGTTGATCCACGGGGCGAAGTCCTCGGCGCGCAGTTCCGGAAACGTCAGAAGCAGGTTCGCGATGTCGCCCTTGGGATCGATGACGATGGCCGGAATCCCATCGATGGCGGCCTCTTCCAGGAGCGCCAGGCACAAGCCGGTTTTGCCGCTGCCGGTCATCCCGAAACACCCGACGTGCGTCACCAGATCTTTGGAGTCGTAAAGGACCGCGTCCTCGGTGGTTTTGCCCTGCGCCGTGTCCCATCGGCGCCCCAGGTAGAAAACGCCCAGCTTCTCGAAGTCGGCCATATCGCTCTGATGATACCGTAGTGACTATGGAACTCACGGGGAAGCGCATTGCCATTCTGGTGGACAACCTGTATCAGGAACTGGAAGTCTGGTACCCCTACTACCGCTTCCACGAAGCCGGCGCCGAGGTGGTATTCGCCGGCGCCAACGCGGGCGACACCTACACCAGCAAATACGGCTATCCTGTGGTGGCCGCCACTTCGTTTCACCACCTCAACACCACGGTCTTCGACGGGGTGGTCATTCCGGGCGGTTACGCCCCGGACATCATCCGCCGCTATCCGAAGGCTTGCCACTTTGTGAAAGACCTGGATGCCCAGGGCAAGCTGGTGGCTTCCATCTGCCACGGCGCTTGGGTGTTGTGCTCGGCGGGGATCTTGCGCGGGCGCAAAGCGACCTGCTTTTCCGCCATCATGGACGACATCGTCAACGCCGGGGCGGAGTACGCCGACGCCGAGGTCGTGGTGGACCGCAACCTGGTCACGTCGCGAATGCCGGACGACCTGCCGGCCTTCTGCCGCGCCGCGATCGCGGTCCTGACCTCCGGGAAACGCTGAGAGGCTACTTCAGCTTCGAGAAGTCCGTTGCGCTGAGGAAGACCGATTCGGTCTTGTCGACGATCTTCCCGTTCACCTCGGACTCTTTTTGCGCCTTTTGCCAGGCCGGGTCCGCGCGGAACGCGGCCCAGGAAGCCGTGGCGGCCTCGCGGCTCTTGTGCTTGAGAATGTAGACCAGCGTGTTCTGCGAGCGCGGCGCATCGGCCGGCACCCAGTAGCCGACGTTCTCGATGCCGTGCTTCTCGAACAGCTTGACGGTGTGGTCGCGGAAACGGGCCAATAACGCCGGCAGCCGCCCTTCCAGCGTCGTGTAGGTTCTCATCTCAAAGACCGGGCCGTCGGATTGGGCCTGCGCCGGCGGCGCCGCCATCAGGAAAGCCACGGCCATCAACAGGACTGCAAAAAGAGTTCTCATCATGGCGTCATCCATTATCCTGCAAGTCGAGGGCTTCCGCCCGGCGCGCGTCAAATGGCAATGCGCCGGCCCAAGGGCTTATGCATTCAATTCTTCGAATTGACTGCTTCACCATGCCCGCCGCCCGCGCGACAGGCCCCACCGAGCGCGTTTCCGCTACAATGACGTTTTCGCTATGACCCAACCGGGCGAGGGACGTATGGCGGCCATTCTGGATCGGTTCCCCTCCGGGAGGTTTCTGGTTCTCGGCGACGTGATGCTCGACCGTTACTGGTGGGGTGACGCGCGCCGACTCTCGCCGGAAGCGCCCGTGCCCGTGGTCTCCATCCAACGCGCCAGCGCGCTGCCCGGAGGCGCGGCCAACGCCGCGGCCAACCTCGCGGGACTCGGCGGATCGGTCGCGCTCGTCGGCCTGGTTGGTGACGACGCGGCGGCCGGGGAACTCGACGCTCTCTGCCGCGAGGCCGGCATCGACGCCGGCGGCCTGGTTCGCGAGCCCGGCCGCACCACCACCACCAAGACGCGCGTCATCGCCCAGCATCAGCACCTGGTCCGCGTGGATCACGAAGTGGTGGCGCCGCCCGCCGCCGCCAGCCTCGAGCGGGTATCCCGCCGCTTCGACGAACGCCTGCCCGCCTGCGACGCCGTGGTCGTTTCCGATTATCTGAAGGGCGCCGCGCCGCCCGAGTTGCTGGAACGCGTCATCGAAGCCGCGCGCCGGGCCGCCAGGCCGGTCTTCATTGATCCCAAGGGAATGGACTTCCGCCGCTACCTGGGTTGTTCTCTGCTCAAGCCCAATCGAGCGGAGCTGAGCCTGCTCACCGGCCTGCCCACCGCCTCACGCGAGGAGTCCGCCGCCGCCGGCCGCGCCCTCAGCCGGAGCATGCCCGGCACGCACGTCCTGGTCACCGAAGGCGCGGACGGAATGACGCTCTATGCGGACGGGGAGAGCGTCGCCGCCGAGCCGGCGCAAAAGCGCGAGGTTTTCGATGTCACAGGCGCGGGCGATACGGTGCTGGCAGCCGTAGCGGCCTCTCTGGTGGCCGGAGCCACCCACGCCGAAGCCATGCACATCGCTTCGCACGCCGCGGCGCTCACCATCGGCGTGTTGGGTACCTACGTCGTGAAGACCGGCGAATTGCGCGGCGCGCTCGGTGGAGCCGCTGCGCGGAGCGGCCTCGCATGAACCCGCCCCCGCACCCCAAGATCTTTACGCCGGAGCAGTGCGGCGAATGGGTGCGGGAGTGCAAGGCGGCGGGGTTGCGCGTCGGCTTCACCTGCGGCAGTTTCGACCTGATGCATGCCGGTCACGCCCATTACCTCGCCGAGGCCCGCAAGCTGTGCGACCGCCTTCTGGTGGCCGTCAACAGCGACGATTCCATCCGCGCCTACAAGAACCCGTTGCGGCCGGTCAACCCGTGGTGCGAACGCGCCTGGCTGGTGGCGTCTCTCGAACCGGTCGATGCGGTCACCGTCCTCGATGAGACCCGGCCCCTGTCGCTGTTGCTGCGTTGGAAGCCGGACCTCTACATCAAGGGCGGCGATTACGCCGCCGGCTCGCTGCGTTCCGGCAAAGCGGTGGAGGAGTACGGCGGACGCGTGGCCGTGATCCCTCCCGCGTTCGCCGCCAGCACCAGTTCGATGATCGCGCGCATTCACGCCTTGGCCGCGCATGCCGAGCCGGAAGCCGCGCCGCCGCGCCCCGCGCGCGGGCTGGTGATGCTCGACCGGGACGGCACCCTGATCCGCAACATCCCTTTTCTGCACGACCCCGGGAAGGTCGAACTGCTCTCCGGCGTCGCCGAGGGCCTGGCGGCGCTGCAGCGCGCGGGATATCGCCTGGCTATCGTCACCAACCAGCAGGGCATCGGCCTCGGCTACTTCGGCATCGGCGACTTCATCGCCGTAAACCAGCGCCTGCTCGGCCTTTTACACGAGCACGGCATCGCCATCTGGAAGATCTACTTCTGCCCGCACTCGCTTGCCGACGAATGCGAATGCCGCAAACCCCGCCCCGGAATGATCGCCCGCGCGATGCGCGAAGCCGGCGCCGCCGCGGCGGATTGTTTCGTCGTCGGCGACAGCCTTGCGGACCTGGAAGCCGCCCGTGCCGCCGGTTGCCGCGCCGTGTTGACGGGCTCGGAGGGAAGGGAAGGCGCGGATTTTGCAGCGCCGGATTTCTCCGCCGCCGCCGCCTGGATCCTGAGCCGCCCCTGATACCGCCCTAGGGCCGGGAGAAGCCCATCACCGCGGGCCGCAGCCCGGCGTTCACCTCGATGCAACGTCCCGGCTTGGCCCGGTAGGCGCCGTCGATCGACCGGACGATCTTGGGAATCGCCAGCGGATCGTCGTAGCGGTGCTCCACCGAGACCGTGAGCCTCGGCTGGAACCGCCGGATCGTCTCGGCCGCCCCGGCCAGCGCCGCGCGCTCGGAGCCCTCGATATTCATCTTGATGTAGTCCACCCGCTCCAGCCGCAGCTCGGCCACCAGTTCGTCGATCGTCGTCAACTCCACCGCCGGTCCGGGGCTGGCCCCGCGATACCGCAGCGCCACGCTGTAGGAGGCCGAGTTGGACGGCTGCACGTTCAGCGGGAGGACATCGTCCTTGTCCCAGACGCCCTTGGGGTACACGATGACGCGGCCCGCCGCAATCTGCGCCGCCAGGTTCCTCCGCAGGCATTCGACGTTGTCCAGCGCCGGTTCCACCGCGACCACCAGCGACGCTCCCTGCGACAGCGCCGTCAGCGTGAACAGCCCCACGTTCGCCCCGCAATCCAGCACCACGTCGCCGGGGCGCACCCGCTCGCCGGCCGAATCGTAGAGCGCCGTCTTCTGCTCGGCCAGCATGCCCGGCAGGATGCGGCTTCCGGCGGGCATCCAGAAGCGCTCGCCGTTAATGTCCCATTGCGCGAAGGCCCCGTCGCGCGCCACCACCCCCGCGGCGCGCTCCAGCTTCAGCCGCAGCCGTTCGGCGGCCGCCCGCTGCGCCGCCATCGATCCCACCGCCTCTTCGGGACAGTAGTTCCGGCCCACGGCCGACAAGACCGGATACCGGAGCGCCGGCATCAGGACCATCGCCGCCGCGCCCAACAGGACTGCCAGCACGCTCAGGCTCAGTACGATTCTGGAGTTCACCTTCATCGCGCGCGGCTCACCTCCCGTTCGAGCGTCCGCTTGGCGCCCTCGGGCACCACGCGCCAGTTGCCGTCGGGCGCGCCCGGCAGCCGCCCGCGCTCGATGAAGTAGTCCACCACCAGGCTCCGCAGGTCTTCCGAGGAGCGCCATACCACTTTGGCGTCGCGGAACATTCGGTACCCCCCGCTGCCGCCCGCGCGGTAGTTGTTGATGGCGATCCGCAGGCGTTGCTCCGGGCGCAGCGGCCGGCCCTTGTAGGTCAGGTTGCGGATGCGCTCGCCCGCCGGACGGGTGAGATCGACTTCGTAGGACACGCCCTGCGCCATGTCGTAGTTGTATCCGGGCACGTCCCTGTCGATGAGCGGCCCGGTCGTGCAGGCCGCCTCGCGGCACGTCAGGAAAAAGCGCGCGGCGTTCTCCAGCGCGTCTTTCACCATCCGGCCCGTGCCTTCCACAGCGTACAGTTCGTTGTCGTACACGTAAAGCGCGGCAATCTGGCGCACCGTCACGCGTCCTTTCGGCACGCGCACCTGCGGGTTGAACAGCGCCGTGAAGCTCACCTCGGCCTTGGCGTAGTGCAACTGGACCTCGTGCACCGCGTCCACCAGCGCCGTGTCTTCGATGCGCCCTCGCGAGGCTTCCAGGTCCGCCGGCGATTCGGCCACCGTCGTCTCCAGGTACCGTTCGGCCAACTCGTGGTAGGGCTTCGCCAGGCTCAGGATCTCCGGGTCGGCGGCCGTCGCCGAGGTTACCGGAATCAACTGGCTGCGCTTACTGGCGACTCTCCAGCCCGACCCTTCTTTCTCGAAATCGAAATCCAGCCGCGCGAGCGACGCGCCCCAGTTCTGCGGCTGCACCAGCAGGACCTCCCCGATACGCGTGCCCGCCTGCCGCTGGTGGCTGTGCCCATACACGATCGCGTCGATCCCCGCCACCTGCTCGGCGATGGCCGTCACCATGTTTTCGCCGTCGCGCCCCAGCCCCGCGTGGACCGCCGCCACGATCAGGTCCGGCCGTTCCCGCCGCCGCAGTTCCTCCACCACCTCGCGCGCGGCCTCCACCCCGGGCCGGAACCGCAGCCCGCGGTAGTTCTGCGGCTGCTCCCAGGAGGGAATCGACGGCGTCGTGATGCCGAACACGGCCACCTTCACTCCGGAAACCGTCTTGACGATGTACGGCGCGAACGGCTTTCCTCCCGGCGGTGCGCCTTCGGTATTCGCGCTCAGCCACGGGAACCGCGCGCCGCCCCGCGCCTTCTCCAGATTCTTCAGGCCGAAATTGAACTCGTGGTTGCCGAGCACCATGGCCTCGTAGCGCATGGCGTTCATCGCCACCATCATCGGATCGGCCGGCGGTGCAGCCTGCCCGGACTTCAATCCGAGCGGCAGCTTGCCCGTTCGCACCCAGGATTGATGCAGGCTTTCGAGCGGCGTTCCCTGGATGGTGTCGCCCACGTCGATCAGCAGCGCCTCGGGCGCTTCCCGCCGCGCCTCCCGCACCAGCGTCGCGATCTTCGCGAGGCCCCGTTCGGCCGGACGCGCCGTGTAGTAATCGTAGGGGTAAATGTTCCCGTGCAGATCGGTCGTCGCCAGCAACGTCACCGTCGCGCGCTGCGCGTATAGCGACGCCGCCAGCGCCAGGCATGCCAGGATTGTCCGGAAGATCGTCACGGGACCACTCCAGTATAAACGCCGCCCTCGTCCGGTTTTCCGGACGCACCCGCGCGCGCGATCCTGCATGCAGTTGTCGGATATACTGGACGCGAGCGAGGTTTGGATGACGATCACCCGAAGGTCACTGGTGTTGGCATCGGTTCCGGCAGTGCTCGGCGCGCGCCTGGCCCAGGCGCAGCCGGCCCCGGCCGTCGAGTACTACAGGCTGGTTCCCGGCTTCCTTCCCGAACATAAGAATGAGAACGGCACGGCCATCGGCACCGGCTTCGCCACGCCGAACCCGTGGGGCGCCAACACGGCCTACATCATGGCGACCAACGCCAAAGGCCTGCGCACCTGGCGAATCGAAAACTACCTCCAGCAGGCCAACATGACCCAGGGCTCCACCATGTACCTGCTGGAAGGGTCCGAGCGCGCGCTGCTCATCGACACCGCGCAGAACACGCCCGAGGAGATGGGCAAGAACGATCTGACGACGCTCGTCCGCCACCTGCTCGGGCACAACAACGACGGCTCGGCCAGAAGCAACCCGGTCGATTTTGTCGTGGCCATCTCTCATGGTCACGGCGATCACACCGGCAAGAACAGCCAGATGACCGGCCGCACCATCTACTTCCCCGACGGCGACTGGCCGCGCACCCAGGCTCCTCCGAACTACGTCCCCATCAAAGAGGGCGGCGGCCCCACCCAGCACGGCGCGGCGTTGGGCGAACTGGCCCTCGGCGGTCGCACCATCCGGATCATCGATATTCCCTGCCATACGCCCGGATCGGTGGGTTTCCTCGACGCCGAGAACAACATGATCATGACCAGCGACGCCATCGGGTCCGGCTGCGTTTGGGCGCACTTCGGCGTCATTGCGCAGTACGCCGCCTCTCTGCGGCACCTGCAGGAGGTCCTCAAGCCCCTGAACAACCCGGCGATTCTCTCCGGCCATTTCTACCAGATCTCTTCAGGCGCTCGCGGCAAGCCGCCCATTAATGGCCGTCCGCTCGACAAGCAGTACATCGCCGATCAGCTTGCCGCCGCCGAGGGCGTGTTGAACGGCACCATCAAGGGTGAACCCTATGCAAGCGCCGGGCGTCCCGGGATCATGGTCGCCCGCGTCGGCTCGGCCGAAATGACCTTCAACCCCGCGGCGATTCACGGGCCCGCCCCCGCGCCGGCCAAGCCGTAGCGAGTCCCGGGGCGTTTGGCCTGCGCCGCGCCGGAGCGCGGGATCTCGAGCCGCGCCTCCACTACTATGGAAAGGATGCCCGGCCGCGAGCCTTCATACTGCGACATCAGCCTCCCGGTGCCGCTCGACCAGGCCTTCACCTATTCCCTGCCGGAAACTCTGCGCCACCGCGTGACCGCCGGCTGCCGTCTCATCGTTCCGTTCGGTTCCCGCAAGCTCACCGGAATTGTCCTGCGCTGCCACTCGGAACGCCCGCCCATGGAGGCCCGCCCCGCCTGGCGTCTGGTGGACTCCGAGCCGGTGCTCGACGAAAAGATGATCGAGCTTGGCCGCTGGATCGCCGGTTATTACTGCGCGCCGCTCGGCGAAGTCCTCCGCGCGATGACGCCGCTTGGCGCGGAGGTCCGCGAGGGCCGCGTCTATTCGCTTACCTCCAAGGGCCGGGACGCCACGCGCCAGTTGCTGCTGGACGACTCGGCCGAAGACCCCGAAATCCGCCTGCTGCGCCTGCTGGAGTCGCGCCCGCTGTCCGCCGCGCACCTCCAGAAGCAGGTCCCCATGGGCCTGAAGCTCCTGCGCGCGCTTGAGAAGAAGGGCTTGGTTCAATCCGAGGCGGTGCACGGCCAGAGAGACCCGCTCCGCTCCGCCTCCGGGCGTTTGCGCATCGTGCAGGTGCGCCCTCCCGATGGCCTGAAGCTGCCCAAGGCCGAGCGCGAATTGCTCGCCTACCTGGACCTTCACCCCGGCTCGCACAACTTGAAGGAGGTTGAGGAGTCGGTCAAGAACGCCAGTCCCGCCGCGCGCTCCCTCGCGCGGAAGGGCATTCTGGAGCTTAAGCCCGAGCGCCTCGAGATGCCGCGCTTCCCCGTCCCGGACCGGCGTCACGTTCTCAATGCACATCAACAACAGGCGCTCGACGCCGTCGTCGCGAGCCTTCGCGCGCGGGCCTTTCACCCCTTTTTGCTTTTTGGGGTAACACGTTACGGAAAGACCGAGGTCTACCTGCGCGCCATCGAGGAGGCCCTCGCCCTGGGCCGCGGCGCGCTATTGATGGTCCCGGAGATCGCGCTCACCCCCGCCATGGCCGGCCAGTTCTTCCAGCGCTTCGGCGACCGCGTGGCCATTCTCCATTCGGCCTTCTCGGATTCCGAACGCGCCGGCGAGTGGCGCCGCATCCGCTCCGGCGAGGCGCCCGTGGTTGTCGGCACCCGCTCCGGCGTTTTCGCTCCCGTCGCCAACCTCGGCCTGATCGTGGTGGACGAGGAGCACGACCAGAGCTACAAACAGGACGAAACCCCGCGCTACAACGGCCGCGATGTCGCCCTGGTGCGCGCGCGCGCCGAGGGCGCGTGCGTGGTTCTCGGTTCGGCCACCCCCAGCATGGAGAGCCGCTACAACGCCGAGCGCGGCAAATACGTGCTGCTCGAGCTCCCCGAGCGCGTCGAACAGCGCCCGCTCCCGAAAGTCGAGCTGGTTGACATGCGCGGCGAGTTTCTGGAGACCCGCAAGCAGGCCACTTTTTCGCGCCGGCTCATCGAGGAGATTCGCGCCCGCCTGGCCAACGGCGAGCAGACCATGCTCCTTTTGAACCGGCGCGGTTTCGCCAGTTTCCTGGTCTGCCGCGCCTGCGGCAAGCGCTTGGAGTGCGTGAACTGCTCGGTGACGCTCACCTTCCACCGCCGCGACCGCCGCATGCTCTGCCACTATTGCAGCTACGCCGCGCCGGTCCCGCGCCTCTGCCCCGAGTGCCACAGCGAGCATATCCACTTCCAGGGCATCGGCAGCGAACGGATCGAAGATGAGCTGCACCGCGAATTCCCCAAGGCGCGCATCGCGCGCATGGACCGGGATAGCGTCACCGGAAAGCGCAGCTACCAGACCATCCTCGAAGGGTTCCGCGAGGGCAGCTTCGATATCCTGGTCGGAACGCAGATGATCGCCAAGGGCCACGACATCCCCAACGTCACGCTGGTGGGCGTGGTCAACGCCGATATCGGCCTGGCCCTCCCGGACTTCCGTTCCGCCGAGCGCACCTTCCAGTTGCTCACCCAGGTGGCCGGACGCGCCGGCCGCGGCGATACCCCCGGTATCGTTCTCGTGCAGACCAGCGCCGCGGAGCACTACGCCGTGCGCTTCGCCTCGGCGCAGGACTATGCGAACTTCTACCGGAAGGAGATGCAATTTCGCCGAGCCATGCGTTACCCGCCCTTCGCCGCGCTGGCCAACGTCCTGGTCCGCGACGAAGACCAGTCGCGCGCGCTCCGGTTGAGCGGAGAGATCGGCCACCTGCTCCAACCGCCGCCCGAAGGACTCCGCGTGCTGGGACCCGCCGAGGCCCCGGTCGCGCGCGTGCAGAAGGAGTTCCGCTACCAGACGCTGCTGAAGTCCGCCAACCGCGCCATGCTCGGGCAGGTCTTGCAACGGATTCGCGCCTACGCCGTGGAATCCCGCTGGAGCCCC
This sequence comes from uncultured Solibacteraceae bacterium, assembly GCA_964627045.1. Classification (GTDB taxonomy): domain Bacteria; phylum Acidobacteriota; class Terriglobia; order Bryobacterales; family Bryobacteraceae; genus CAZVIK01. The sequence goes on from CAZVIK010000005.1 coordinate 11,866, forward strand.
ACCGCGCTGGTAATCGACGTGGACCCGCTCAGTCTCATGTGAACCCCGTTATGAGCCCCGCCGAGTCCAACGAACGCAACCTAATCGAGTTCTTCCGGCGCTTTGCCCGCGTGCGCCCCACGGGCCGCATCGCTGAACTGGAGGGCGTCTCCATCGCCTCCTCCGGGATTCCGTTCCACATGTTCAACGCGGCATTCTTTTCCTCGCCCGTCATGGAGGTGGAAGAGGACCTGGGCCGGCGCCTCCGTGCGGCGGCGGAGTTTCTCGGAGGCGAATCCCGCCGCTGGGCCTTCTGGGCCTGCGCCGCGAAGATGGCCGGCGATTTTCAGCGGTTCACCGCCAACGCTTTCCGGCTCATCGGCCTGGCGCCGGTCTTCCGCCATCCCGCGATGTACTGCGGCCGGCTCGCTCCCCCGAGCCGCCCGCTTCCCGCCGTCGAGTTCCGCCGCGTCGAGGATCGCGCCGCCCGCGTCGCGTTCGCGCAGATCAACTCGCACGCCTTTCACATACCCTTCGAATGGTGCATGGACCTTTACGACATCGACGCTCTATGGGAGCCGGGCTTCTCCGGCTACCTCGGCTATGTGGCGGGCCGCGCCGTGTGCTGCGCCGCCACCTTGATCGCGGCCGATGCCATCGGGGTCTACTCGGTCGCCACGCTCCCCGGAGAGGAGCGTCAAGGTTACGGCGAAGCCATCACCCGCCACGCGGTGGCCGCCGCGCAGCACCAGACTGGGCTTTCGCTCTCCGTTCTCCAGTCCACCCGGGACGGGTTACCCCTCTACCGCCGGCTGGGCTACGAAATGGCCACCCATTTCGTTGTTCACAGCAACTAATCTCATCAGCCGGAACGCCGCCCAGCCCATCGCCGTTCGAGGCCTGCGTACCGGCGGTTCACCCGTGGTGCCCTCCGCCCCCCCCTCGGGGTGGTGGACAACCGATTGCGCAAGCCGATAGAATGGTCAGCGGTCGCACCACCTTCGTTGTTGGGAATTCATACATAGGCAAGGGAACAATACTGTGTCCACATCGCCCCAGCTTTTTAACGTCCTTGATAGCGATGGCATGGAAGCTTTGAAATCCAGCCATCCCGAACGTTTCGAATACCGCGCCGAAGGCGGCGCTTTCCTGAACTTGCGCGGGGTGCCTCTGGCGCCGCTCGCCGATATCGATGAAGCCAAAATCGCCGTGCTGGGCCAGGTTGTACGCGGCTTCTCTTTCGCTGCGGTCGGCGCTTCCAAGTCGGGCCATCCCGGCGGTTCCTCTTCCAAAGCCGACCTTTTCGTGACCCTGCTGGCCAGCGGCGCGCTGCGCTTTGACGCCTGGAACCCGAAGCACCCTGGCAGAGACCGGATCGTCTGGTCCGCCGGCCACTGTTCGCCCCTGCTCCATTCCCTGGGCGCCCTGGTCTACGAGACGCTCCGGCGCAGAGGGGATGCGGGCAGGGGGGTCGCAACGATTTACCCGGAGCAACTCGCCACCTTCCGTAAGTTCGGCGGACCCAGCGGCCACATCGAATCCGACTCGGTTCTCGCCGACACCTCCACCGGCTCCTCCGGACACGGCCTTTCGGCCGGCCTTGGTTTCGCCCTTCTCCACGCCGGTTCCGGCCTCGACACCCGCGCGTTCGTCATGATGGGCGACGCCGAAACCGAGGAGGGCATGACCTATGAGGCCCGCAACGTCGCCTCCACGCTCGGCCTGAAGAACCTCGTCGTCACCCTGGACTACAATCAGTTCGGCATCGACGGCCCCATCTTCGACGCCATGCCCGGCCCCTACCTGAACCACTGGTTCGCGCCCGGCTGGAACGTCATCGAAGTCGATGGCCACAACATCCGCGAGATCGCCACCGCCTACCGCCTCATCGCGCAGGGCTTCGGCGCCAATGAGCCCACCGTCGTCGTCGCCCACTGCATCAAGGGGAAGCATTACGGGAAGCTGGAGAACACTTCGGATTCCCACGGTTCGCCCCTTTCCCACGCCGAATACGTCGAGGCCATGAAGAAGATCGGCTTCGACATCCCCGGCAAGGAAGGCGAGGCCGCCGCCGACATCGCCGTAGTCGCCAACGCTCTGGACGCCGGGGTGGTGGACTATTTCGCCGCCCGCCTGAAGGCCGCCGCCGCGCAGATCCAGCCCGAACCCGAACTGAAGAAGCGCATCGAAGTCGCGCTCGCCGGCCGCCCGCTCGCCGATTACCGCAGCTTCCAGCGGCCCGCCACCCTGCCCGCCGAACTCATTTTCGAAGAAGGCTCCTCGGTTCCCACCCGCAAGGCTACCGAAGCCTGGTTCGGCTGGGCCATGAAGAACACCGCGTTCTTCTACGTCGGCTCGGGCGACCTCATGAAGTCCATCCTCACCGGGAAGGCCGAGAGCGTCTACGGCGTGGCCAGCAAGAAGAATCCGCTCGGCCGCGGCCTGCGCTTCGGCATCGCCGAGCAGAACATGTCGATGATGTCCACGGCTCTGGCGCAGGACACCCTGCCCGGCGGCTTCCGGCCCATGAGCGCCTTCGCCACTTATGGCGTTTTCACCCCCATGATGGCCAACTCCGTGCGCATGACGCTCATCAATAACGACGTCAACCCGCACGCCAAAGCGTTCTTCATCATGTTGGCCGCGCACGACGGGCCCGAGACCGGCGAGGACGGTCCCACCCACCACGGCCTGTTCTGGATGTCGCTGTTCAGCGCCTATCCCGGCATCAAGGTCTACAAGCCGATGGACGCCAACGAGACCATCGAGATGCTGTTCTACGCCGCCCAGCGCGGTGAGCCGGTCGCTCTTTCGGTGGCCCGCCCCGGCACGCCGGTCCTCAAACGCGGCAACGGCATCCCGCCCGCCATCGAGGCCATTAACGGGGCCTACGTGTTCCGCCAGTACCGCAACAACGGCAAGCCGAAGAAGGTGATCGCCGTCTGCGGCGGCCAGGTGATGGTGAACCTGCTCGAAGTTCTGCCGCAGATCGAAGAGGCCGCCGACGTGAAGATCGTGGCGGTGACCTCGCCGCAGCTTTACGAAGAGCTGGCGCAGACCAATCCGGCGAAGGCTCAGGAAATCCTTTCGGACGCGGAGCGCGAGCACGTCGTCACGCTGCACAACGGCTGGCCCGGCTTCCTGTATCCGTTCCTGCTGCCGGCCGACTACAAGAAGCGCGCCCACGGCATGCACAAGTTCTCCCGCTCCGGCGCACCGAGGGACGTCTACACCGACTTCGGCTTCAACCCCGCTGGGCTGAAGGACCGGATTCTCGCCAGCCTGTAGCAGGCGAGGGATGCGCCCCCGCGGCGCCTCCCGCTTGGCGGTTTGATTGGACATGGGGCCGGGCCTTCCCGGCCCCTTTTGTTTTCGCCCGGCCCGCGTCTTTGTGGAGCAGATCGCCAGACCGGCCACGTGGGCAGTCCTGCCCGCGGCTTCAACCACGTATCGTTTGCGGCTCGGCGTCTTGGGCTCTCGCTCACCAGTTCGTTATGGGGCGGTCTTTCCAGTCCGGCTTTCTCGCCTTCGAACTAGTGCGTCATCGCGTACAGGATGTAGTTCACGCCCATCCGGAACGCCTGGGACGCGTACATCTCGGGGTAGCGGGGATCGTCGGCGAATTCCCAGGCGTCGCCCAGGTCCATGTTGAAGCAGATGGCCACCTGCACCCGCCCGGCTTCATCCACCACGGCGCGCCAGTGGGGATCGACGCCGCCGCGCTCGACTTGTCCCCCGTACACCACGTTGGCCCCCGGCACCCGTACCCGTTTGGAGAGATCGTAAACGACGTGAAAAATCGGCGAATCGTCCGGCAGGTCAACCACCTGGTGGCTGGGCAGCACGCGCCGGATCACATCCATGAACTCGCCCCATTCCCCGGCGCCGTGGAAATCGTCCACCATGAGGAACCCGCCGCGCCTGAAGAACTCTCGCAGCCGCGCGGCCTGTGCGTCGTCCAGCACCATATCCCCGGCCGCCACGGCATACAGGAAGGGCCAATCGTAGATCTCATCGCTGTCGATATCGACGATCTCTTCCACCGAGCGCACGTGCAGCCGGGTCAGACGTCCCAGTGCCATGCTGAACAAGCGGTCCGACTTGTTAGCGTCGATCCCCCAACTCCGGTAGTAACCCCGGCGCGGGGAGCGGAAACGCAGGCGGGCGAACGCGAATTCGGTCTTTTCCCACGCGTCGGCCGGGTCGTCGGCCGGTGTCTGCATCTCGTGTTCGTAGATCTCCCAGCGGCGGTGGCGATTCCCGTGCTGTGCGCCCCAGAGCACAACACCCAAGGCCAAAGCCGCCAGCATCCCCCGCGCGGCCATTTGCTTCATTGTACCGCCGCGCCGCCCCGGTTTCGCCGGGCCGAGATGTTACTTCAATGTCTCCCGCCGGGCCTTCGCGCGTTCTACCGTCCGCTCCAGATCCCGCCTCTCAACCAGCCTTCCGTTGAGCACCACCGCCTCCGTCCGCCGCGTGTTGGAAATCGACTCCAGCGGATCGCCCCCCAGTAGTACCAGGTCCGCCCGCATCCCCGCCGCCACGTTGCCCGCGTGCCCCTGCTCACCGAGATACTCCGCCGCCCGCAGCGTCGCCGACCGCAGCGCCTCTAGCGGTGTCAGCCCCGCCCGTACCAGCAGTTCCAACTCGTCGTGCAGCCCCGATCCCGGGAACACATACGGATTCGGCGTATCGCTTCCCGCCAGGATCTTGACCCCCGCCCGGTGCATCTCGCCCACCAGCGCCAGTTCACTTTCGAACCGCCGCCTCCGCCCCGCCGGGTCCCACTTTGTCATGCCCGGCCCGCCCGCCTTCCAGAACTCCAATATCGGCGCGGGCACCGCCCGCAGACGCCCGTCGCGCTCCAAATCCGGATCGCCGAACATCGCCACCGACCGCAACGCCACCAGTGTCGGTGTCTGCCACGTGCCGTGACGCCGGAACTCTGCAAACAACGCCGCTTTGTCCGCTTCCGTCGCGCCAGCCGGAACCACCCCCATGAGGTGCTCCATACTCTTCTGACCGCTCCGGGCGGCCTCGGCCGCGCTCACGCTGTTCGGCAGGTGCCCGGCGAACGCCAGCCCGGCCCGCGCGCTCTCCTCGGCGATCGCGAAGTACGCCTCGCGCCCCAGCCAGGAGTAGATCTTGACGAAGTCCGCCCCGTCGCGCGCCACCCTCCGCACCGCTTCACGCCCTTCCTCGGCGCTCGCGCACGCAATCGACCCCACGACGGCCGGCTTCGCACCGTCCAGTATCGGCCCGGACGCCACGATGCGCGGCCCCGCCAATGCACCTGACGAGATCTGATCCCGCAGCCGCCGTATCGTCTCCAGGTTGTCGAACATGCTCCGCACGCCTGTGACGCCGTGCGCCACGAACTGCGGCAGGAAGTAGTCGCGCGCGGCCGTATCGTCCGCCGCCGGCGGGAGCTTGGAGAACATGTGTACGTGCATGTCCCACAGGCCGGGGATCAGGTACTCGCCGCGTCCGTCGATCACCCGCGCCCCCGCTACCGGCCGGATCTCGCCGGCTGCGCCCACCGCCGCGATCCGGTGGCCGGACACCACCACGGTCCGCTCTGCGAGCGCCCGCCCGGCCTCGACGTCGATCACCGTCACCCCAGTGAACACCAACTCCTCGGCGCCCGCAGAGAGCGCACACGCGAGCAGGCATGCCGCCGTCCTCATCGCCTCGCCCTCCGTTTGCACCGTGTCCTACTTCGTCCGTTTGAACTTCACCTTGCCGCCGGGGAACGGCCCGTCCAGCGCCTTCACGGTCCCCGTCATCTCTTCTCCCGCTACCTTCAATTCGTACATCAGCACCCAGGGCGTCGAACCGGTGAGTGTCACCTCGAAAGTCAGCTTTTCTCCCTCCAGCTTCGCGTTCCGGATCTCCCACTTGCCGTTGCTGAACGTCACCGTTCCCGTCAATGTTGGGCCGCTCTGCCGCAGCGTCAGGTTATGATCGTCTACGCCCATGCCGGTTTGCAGCATCCCCGGCCAATTCCCGGACAGGTCTGCCCCGCTCAGCCCCAGCGCCGTCAGCGCCGCCACCAATGCGATGCGTCTCATGCCCGCCTCCCTCCTCGCAGCACATCGAACAGACACCGCCCACTCAACGATTGTTCCCGTATTTGGTTCACTCCGGGAACAAATCCGCCGCCCCCGTTGTCCAACCGTTCGTGAACTTGCTTCTGCGAAACCACCGGCGGGGGCCGCTGGAGTTGCTGGTCCGCCATTTCTTCGACCGTTTCTTCGACACCGAATCGCTTTCGCCCGGCGCCGAGCCGCAGACCAATGTCGTTCAGATCCTCGGCTTTCTCGCCGTGCCCAGCGGCTTCTTCACCATCCTTTGTCTGCCGATGGTCCTGACCGGTTGGACCCTGGTGGCGGTTCGCAACTTCTTTGTCTCTTTTTCGATGATCGTCATCGGCTTAGTCCTCGTCATCGAGTGGGACGCCTTGTTTCCCGACCGCCGCGACTACCAGATCCTCACTCCTCTTCCGCTCCCGCTGTGGACCTTCTTTCTGGCCAAGGTCCTGGCGCTCGGCGTGTTTGTGGGCATCTTCCTGCTGGACGCCAACCTTTTCGGCGTCTTGCTCTGGCCCGCCGCGGGCGTCTTCGCGTCGCCCGTCGAGCACCTCATCATGGTGATGGCCGCCGGCCTTTGGGCGGCGCTTGCCGTGGCATCGCTGCGCGGGATTCTGGTCACCTTGTTCAGCGGGGTCTGGCTGCGCCGGATCTCGGTGACCCTCCAGACGCTGTTGATGGCCGTGCTGGTCATGCTTCTGGTAGTGGGCCCCTGGATCGGCCCTTTGGTGCGCGGCTTCGTGTTCACCGAAAGCCCATTACTCTACGTCTATCCCGGGTTCTGGTTCCTGGGACTCTATGAACGTCTTCGGCCCGCCACCGGGGATCCCGTGCTCCTCCGGCTCGGCGGCCTCGCTCTCTGGGCGCTGGCGGCGACGGCACTGCTGTTCCTCGTGACCTACCTCCCGCTGTATCGCCGCCACGCCCGGAGGACGCTGGAAGCGCCCGCGCCCCGCTCCTCGGGGCCGGGACCCCTGCGGCGCTGGGTCTCGGCGGCCTTGGACCGCACCGTTCTGCGCGTACCCCAGCAACGCGCCGTCTTTCACTTCATCACGCAGACCATCACGCGCAGCCCCAAACACCGCCTGTTTCTGGCCACTTACGCGGGATTTGGCGCGGCGCTCGCCGTGTTGAGCTACACGCCGGGCGAATCCGCGCTCTTGCGCCTTCCCCTTACGCTCTCCTTCGTGCTTGTCTCCGCACTGCGGGCGGCCTTCAACTTCCCCGCCGAGTTGTCCGCCAACTGGGCCTTCCAGGTTGCCGAAACCGGAGACCCGGCGCCACATGTCTCGGCGACGCGAAAGTGGATCTTGATCTGCAGCGTCATTCCGCTGTTCGCGCTACTGGCGCCCCTGGAATTCGCGCGGTTCCCCTGGCCGGCCGCGCTATTTCACGCCGCCTACGGCATCGTGCTTTCCGCGCTTCTCATCGAGATCCTGTTCTTCGGATTCCGCAAGGTCCCCTTCGCCTGCGGCTACTTCCCGGGCAAGATCAACCTGGTGTGGCTCAGCGTGGTCTACGTCCTTGGCTTCATGGCCTACAGCCGTGTGATGGCCGGCCTGGAAGCTTGGTTGACGGTGCGGCCGTCGGCTGCGCTCACGTTCTTCGCTGCCGTGTTGGCCGCGACTTCTATGTTGCAGTTTCTCTCGGCGCGCACCGTGCGGAGAGCGCCCGCGCTCGACTACATCGATCGCGGCGACCCCGTGGTGCGTACCCAGGGGCTGGCTTCCGAATAGAAGAGGAGATTCGCCCGTGCTTGAGATCAAAGGACTCGTGAAGAGCTACCGGCAGGCCCGCGTGGTGGACGGAATCCACTTCGCCCTCCGGTCCGGCGAGGTCGCCGGTTACCTCGGCCCCAACGGTTCCGGCAAGTCGACCACCGTGAAGATGATCGTGGGCCTCATCGAACCGGACTTCGGGAAGGTTCTTTTCGATGGAACCGACATCCGCCGCGACTTGCCGGCCTTCCGCCGCCGCCTGGGTTATGTCCCGGAAGAGGCCGTCCTTTACTCCTTCCAGACCGGACTCGAGTATCTCCAGCTCATCGGCGGGCTGCGCGGGCTTTCCAAGGCCGTCGTGAACCGCCGCGCCAACGACCTGCTCGGACTTTTCTCCCTGCACCCGCACCGCCACGCGTCGATCGCGACCTACTCAAAGGGAATGCGGCAACGCCTGTTGATCTCTTCGGCGCTGCTCGACGACCCCGACGTTCTGATCCTCGACGAGCCTCTCTCCGGCATGGACGTGACTTCCGCGCTCCTGTTCCGGCACCTGCTCGGTGAACTGGCCGCGCGCGGAAAGACGATCCTTTACATCTCGCACGTGCTGGAGGTGGTGGAAGCCGTCTGCGCGCGGGTCATCGTGATTCATCGCGGCCGGATCGTGGCCGACGATTCGGTGGAGCGATTGCGTGGACTGATGAACGTCACTTCGCTGGAGGCGATCTTCAAGGAACTCATCGAGCAGCGCGACCTGGCCGGCGTGGCCCGCGACATCGCCGCCGCCGTCGCCACCGCCTGACCGCACCTTCCCTGCGTGGGGGCGCCCTTCTTCCGGTGCGCCGGGCTCGCCTTTGTGGGGAGCCTTTCAGCTTCACCGGGCCAGTCCTTGTGGGGCGGCCATTCCTGGCTGCGGCAGGGCTTTCCAGCCCGGCCTAATGAGCCACCGCCGTTTCCCGGTTGTGGAGCGGATCGCCAGATCTGCCACGTGGGCAGTCCTGCCCACGGCCTTGAGCACAGCTATCTTTGTGCTCGTGCGCCTTCGCGCGCGGTGCGCCTTTTGGCGTGCGCGCGCGTGGCGATATCTGTGCTCTCGTTGTCTGGGGTTCAGTTCAGGTAGGGGCCGGGCACGCCCGGCCCCACGGCGCGGAATCTGTTGCTGCGGATGACGGTTACTTCTGCCTCAGGTAGGAATCGTCGCCGGTGATCCAGTCCTGCCGCCTCGGCGAAAAGATTTCGATGATGACTGTGTCTTCCAGCGCCACGTTCCCGTGCGGAACGTCCGGCGGAACGTGAACGAACTGACCGGCGGAAAGCTCGAACGTCTCTTCCCCGCAGGTCATCTTCACCTTCCCCTTTTCGACCATGGTGACCTGGTCGTTGATGTGATGGTGCATGGCCACCTGGTTTCCCTTGTCGAAGCGGAACCGGGCTACCGTCATGTTCTCCGCGTGCAGCGCCTTGCGGCCCGCCAGCGGGTTCATGATGTCTTCCTTTACGTCATTCCAGGTGAGGATGTTCATGCGGGCATTTTAGCAGAATCCGGGTCCGTGACACCCGGTTCGGCCAGCCACCGCGCGTGGTCCGCTACGTCGGCCGGCCAGCGCGACGTGTAGCGATGCAGCATCTTGCGGTTGCCCGCAAACAGCGCCCGGCAGGCCTCTTCGTAACCGGATTCGTTGCCTGCCATCAATGTCATGAACCGGTAGGCCGACTCGCGCGCCCGCCGCACGCGCTCCTCGCCGGTCGAGGTGCGCCGCGCCTGTTCCACCAGGCGCCGCAACGCCGCCGACGCCCCGCCCGGTTGCCGGTTCAGCCAATCCCAGTGACGTGGCAACAGCGTCACCTCGCGCGCCACCACGCCCAGTTTCGGCCTCCCCCGGCCGCCCGGTTCGACGCCCTCTTCCGGCGTGTCCCGCTCCGGCTTGGCCTGCGCCGCGGCCACGCGTTTCACCACTTCCTCGGGCGTTCCCCGGTAATCGACCTCGACGATCTCGCTGGTCTCGTTGTCGAAGATCAGCACCACGGCCGAGGGGAAGCGGTCGTGGGCCTGTTTGGCCCGGATCACAACGTCCTTCAGATCGCCTGTGGCGAGCAGCATGGGCCCGCCAAACACCGTCACCCCTGCCGGATGAGGCCTGTTCATTTCCCAACCTCCACACCGAATGAATAAAACCGAATTGTGCCCGGATAAAACCAATAATACCCGGATGTAAGTGGCCAGTCAAGAGGTGATTTCGCTGGTCCCGGCCAACTTCGGCGTTCGAAAAGCGCGCCGCGGGCTACATCGTTTTGGTGACCTTTTTGAGTCCCGGAGGCGCATCCGGATCGAGCCGTTTGTGCGCCGCCAGCGTCGCCGCGAAAAGCTGCGCCGGCACGATGAACGGGATCGGAGTGTATAGATCCACAGGCTCGCCTCGGGTGGCGATCCTCTCCATCGGAACCGTGACGGCGAAGTCGGCGGCGAGCGTGCCGGCGCGGCTTTCGGTGAACGCAACGGTTTCGGCCTTGCGCTGGCGGCAGCCCTCGATGATGATCCTGGTGGATGCGGCGGTGGGTCCCGAGGGCGCGAACAGAAAGACCGGAAACGACGGCGCCAGCATGGCGATCGGGCCGTGCAGCAGGTCCGCGCCGGAGAAGCGGTCGGCCACCACCTGGCAGGTTTCCATCAGCTTCAGGCCGAACTCCAGCGTGTTGCCGTATTGGAAACCGCGGCCCACCACCACGGCGCGCTCCATGTAGCGGTAGCGTTCGGCGAGTTCCGCCACCCGCGCTTCCAGGTCGAGTGCGGAGGCGGCCAGGGTGGGAAGCCGCCGCAGTGCGTCCATGCGAACGCGCCCGCCCAGCGCGTGGACCAGGAGATACAACGCGAGAATCTGGCCGGTGTAAGTCTTGGTGGCGGCGATGCTGCGCTCGCGGCCCGCGCTGACCACCATCGGGAAGTCCACCAGCCGCGCCATCGCGCTGCGGCTCTCGTTGGTGATGCCCACGGTGAGCGCGCCGAGACTCCGGGCGTGTTCCAGATAGCTGTTGGTATCGGTGGATTCACCCGATTGCGAGATGCCCACAACCAACGTGTCCCTCAGGTTCAGTGCGGCGTCGTAGACCGTGAAGACCGAAGGCGCGGCGAGCGAAACGGGCGTCCCCAGCGCGACTTCAAAAAGATAGCGGCCGAATTGAGCGGCGTTGTCCGAGGTGCCGCGCGCGACCAGAACCACCAGGCGCGGCGTCCGGCCCGCGAGATGTTTCCGCAGCGCATGCGCCGCGCGCGAGACCGAACGCAGCGTACGTTCCAGCGCTGCGGGCTGCTCCCGGATTTCGCTGAGCATGTTGGACATGGATATCCCGAGCATAGGGCAGCCGGCCGAGGGCCGCAAGAGGACGGGGAGATCTCTCGCAAAAGGCGTGGGCAGGACTGCCCGCGTTGCCGATCTGGCGATCGGCTCCACAAGCGAGAACGGCCGCCATGGCAGGAGTGGACGCCTGGTCCAATGTGAAGCGCGTCAGCGCGAGGCGAGGGAACGGGAGACGCGGCGCATGGCGGGTGTGTGGAGATTTTCAACCGGGGTACGCTTCGCCGCGTCCGACATGGCCTTCTTTTCGCAGGCCACAAGCGGCGATGGCTTGCCTCACCCAGGAAGGCAGTGCTGGGAAGCCCTGCCGCAGCCCGGGAAACGCTGTCCCACGAAAGCTTGCGGCGTAGGGCTGAAAAGGCCGGGCCACGAGGGCAGAGAGGCGTTGCGCAGACCACAGACCATGCGGGCCTGTGCCTCCAGGCCGGGCGGCGGCCCGAGGGGATCACAGCTTTTCAGCGGGTTGGGGCGGATGCTACGCTTGTGCGAAGGTCGCCCGGTCGGGCGACGCGAAAACGGCGATGCAGAGTTCCGGGCGGGCGAGAAGCGCACTGATCTGTCACCATGACGAACCGTTGAACCGGTTCGGGCTGGCGCGGTGGCTGGCGTCTTTTACCGAGTTGTCCGCTATCGTCGTTATCCGTGAGCCGGGCGCCCGCCTGCGGCGGCGCATCCGGCGAGAGATCGAGCGAGTCGGCGTTCTGCGCTTCCTGGATGTGCTCGCCTTCCGGGCCTACTACCGGCTTCGCCTCGCGGCGAAAGACGCCGAGTGGACCCAGGCAACGCTGGACGGGCTTGTGCGGCGATACGCCGAGGTCCCGGCGTCCTGTGTCGTTTTGGAAACGCCGAGCCCAAACAGCGGCGAGGCGCTGGAGCTTCTGCAAGAGGTCCGGCCCGATCTGGTGCTAGCCAGATGCAAGAATATCCTGCGGAGGCAGGTCTTCGAAACCGCGCGGGCGGGCACCTTCGTAATGCATCCGGGCGTGTGTCCGGAGTACCGGAACGCGCACGGGTGCTTCTGGGCGCTCGCACACAGGGACCTTCAGAATGTGGGGATGACGTTGTTGCGGATCGATGCGGGCGTGGACACCGGGCCGGTTTACGGCTATTACGGGTGCCGCTTCGACGAGCGGAGGGAGTCGCACATCGTAATCCAGAGTCGAGTCGTGTTTGACAACCTGGACGCCCTGCGCGCGAAGTTCGAAGAAATCCTGAACGGCACGGCGCAGACCATCGATACCGCCGGGCGGCGATCACGGGCGTGGGGCCAGCCGTGGCTTACGAGCTACGCGCGGTGGAAGCTGGCGGCGCGCCGGAGTTCCCTCTGAAGATGCGTGTCACGACACTGCTGTTTCACGACGTCGTGCCGGCCGGCCGCCCGGAGTCGAGCGGCTTTCTTGGAGCCGGCGCCGACGTGTACAAGCTGGACCTCGAAGAGTTCCGGCGGCACCTGGAGGCGGTGCGGCAGACGCTCCGAGGCGAGATGGCAACGGGGCCGGAGGTGCTCGCCGGTTCCTTTGCTGATCGTGGCGACGACCCCGTCCTGCTGACGTTCGACGACGGCGGAGCAAGCGCGCACCTTCACGTGGCGGACATGCTCGACGAAAACGGGTGGAAGGCGCACTTTCTGGTCACCACCGGGCGGGTCGGCACGGCGGGATTTCTGGACAAGGCCCAGATCCGGGACCTCCGCCGGCGCGGGCACGTTATCGGGAGTCATTCGCACACCCACCCGGCGCGGATGTCCCACTGCTCGCCGAAGGAAATGGACGACGAGTGGCGGCGCAGCACCGGTGCGCTCGCCGAAATCCTGGGAGAGCCGGTTGATGTGGCTTCCGTTCCGGGCGGGTTTTATTCCCGCAAAGTTGCCTTGGCCGCGGCCGGCGCGGGAATCAGGCTGTTGTTCAACTCCGAGCCGGTAAGGCGCCCGCAGACCGTGCAAGGGTGCCTGATTCTGGGGCGATACACAGCCAAGCGCGGCTACCCGGGCCGGTGGTCGGCGGCGATTCTCGCCGGAAGCCGGGGGCTCCGGACCAGGGAATTCCTCTTCTGGAACGTCAAGAAGCTCGCCAAGGCGGTCCTGGGCGGGGCGTGGCTACGGGCGCGCGCCGTGCTGCTGGAGGGCGCGCACGGGGCGGCATCCAACGCGGTTCCCCCGGACGGCGGGGACCCACACGCCACTGGGTCCGACGACGGCCCACGGTGACGGTCTCGGCGCGACCCGGCGGCGCGACGGCCCGAGCCGTCAGAATTCGAAACTGGCGACGAAACGCAGGGTCCGGCCTTCGTTCAGCGTATTGGTGATGACGCCGAAACTGGTTTCCGAAAGCCGCGCGCCGGGCTCGGCGAACTGCGGCGTGTTGAACGCGTTGACGGATTCGGCCAGGACGAACAGCGACTTGTCCCCGAACAGAGGAAACCGGCGGCCGGCGGTGGCGTTGACGTTGCGGATGGGGCCCTTCCGAAAGACGTTGCGCCCCAGGTTCCCGGCGCGCTCTCCGGGCCGGATGTAGGCGAAGGCCGAACGCGGCAGCAGATTGCGCGAGGTGTCGGGATCGCCGATGGTACGGCCGAGGATCGAGGGGTCCAGCAGATTCGGCCGGTCGCCGAAGGCTCCGTCGACGTTGCCGTAACCGGGAGCGTCCGACCCGGTCTCGACCAAAAACGGCGTGCCGGATTTCACCATCGCCGCCAGCGAGAAGTTCCAATTCCCCAGCAGCCGCCCCCAGAGGCCGTGGCTGGCGAAACGCGGCGTGTCATAGGACATCCAGAACACGAACGAATGCGGCTGGTCGAAATCGGTGAGTGCGCGCAGGTCGCGGTTGGAATCGAACTCCCACTGGCTGCGGGCCTGCCGGCGGATGTTGCCGGTGTCGCTGAAATTGGCGCCAAGGTCCATGGCCTTGCTGAACCAATAGGACGTCTCCAGGCTCAGCCCGCGCCAGCGCGGGACCGACCAGGTGACCTTCCCGGCGTCGTACCAGGCATGGGATGCGCTGATGACCTGACGGACCTCGGAATAGCGGTCGTCCGGCCGGCGGTCGTCCACGTTGGCGGTGGTGCCGGTGGCCTCCACGCGGCCGCGGTTGCGATACCAAACCTGCGGAAGCTTCAACGTGCGGCTGCCGACGTAGCCTAGTTGCAGCTTCCAGGTCCGAGAGAGCGCCGGCTCCCAACTGAAGTTGTACTGGTGGGCGTAGGGCTGAGAGATGTTCGGATCGATGTCGTAGACGGACTGCCGAGTGAGGGTGCCGCTGGAAAGCGCACGGCTGAAATCGAAGATGGTGCGCAGGTCGGGCTGCATGATGAGCAGCTTGGAGATCTCCGAGGTGGAAAAGCGGATCAGCCCGTAGGTGACCGGCATGACGGCCCCGTATTGCAGGGCATAGGCGGAACGCAGCACGCCCAGGCGGCCCGGCAACGACCAGGCCAAGCCGAACTGCGGCGCCAGGTTGTTGCAGTCGCAGCCGTAGGGCAACATCTCGCGCTGGTTGGCCTCAGTGGGCACGGGACTGGGCTGATAGCGGAGGCCCATGCTCAGAGTCAGGTTGGGCCGCACGCGCCAACGGTCGCCCGCGTAAAAGGCGAGGCTCCAGCTACGGTAGCCGCGATGTGCATTGCCAACGGCGAAGTTGAACCGGTTGGCGGTTCCCCAGCGGAGGTTCTCGATGGCATCCCTTCCAAAATCGCTGGAGAAACGCACAGTGCCGCGATGCGAGTCGGACTGAAGGCCGTTGAAGCGCCGGCGTGTGAGGTCGTTTCCGAAGACCAGGGAATGCCTGCCACGGGAGTGCGTCATGCCAACGGCTTGCCGGAAGCTGCTGTCGGCGCGGTCGGTGGGAACGTCGGCACCCGGCCCCAGGCTGTCCAGGGCTCCGATGTTGAAAGACGGGCCGATGTTGTTCGGTTCCGGGACCACGAGGGCGCCGACGCGATCGAAGCCGAACGATGCCTGCAGTACCGTCTCCGGACTCCATTGCCGGGTCCAACTCAGGCGCGACTCATGGGAGCGCGTCGTGGTGTCGGGGTTCTGCCCGGCGACAAACTGGAAGGCGTCCACCGTACGGTAGCTGTACTCGTGTCTCAGGGTGATCGTGTCCCGCTCGCCGATGGCCTGGTCAAACTGGCCGCCGAGGGTGTTGCCGTTGATGCGCTGAGGCGAGTTGCGGTTCAGCATGCGGGGGTCGATGTCGGTGCGATTCGGCGCCTCGGCCGGAAAGGCGCTGAAGATCCTCTCCACCAGCGGCCGGATCTCCGGATCGGTGGTGAGCGGCGTGCGCTCTCCTGGCAGCGGAATCAGGACGTTGCCGTTCACCATGCCGCGGATCTTGGATTGGCTGCCCTGAACCGTGAGGCTCGCCTTGCGCCACAGGGGCGCGAGCAATTCGACGCCATACTCGTTCTCACGCGCGGGTTTCACGCCGCCCACCTGGAAGAACGAACGCGCGCTGAAGATGCTGTTCAGATGCGACTCATAGACCCGACCGTGAACCTGAGAAGCGATCGACGGTGAGACGTGCAATGCTTCGGAGGCATCGTTGCCGTACTCGGTGCCGAAGTGGCTCCGATCGGAGGCAAACTCGTTGACGATGGTAGCGGTGACGCCGAGGCGCTGGTTGGAGTCCCGCTGCACGTTGGTGTCCAGCGGCGTGAGTTGGACGTTCTCGTTGCGGCGATTCTCGGCGCTGGGGGCGGCCGATCCCTCGGCCGGCAGCGCGCCATCGGCGGCCGGCGCGGGCGCCGCGGCCTCGTCCGGCGCCGGTGAATCGGGCTGGGCAGCGGGTGCTACGGTGGCGGCCTCGGCAACGCCGGAGCCGTTGGAGGGCCTCGGTTGCTGGTCCGCCGCGACGGCGGCCAGCGGAATACACACAGTAAGAACCAGCGCGAGATAATAGCGATTCATTGGATTAGGGGACGACCCCTCCATCGTAGCATCCATGCACTTGAGCGCATGGATTGACGGGGGTATATGCCGGGGGCTTTCGCGACGGGGGCCGCGTGGCGGTCTGCCCGTCTGCGAAAAGCGTTGTGTCCCCGTTTTTCGCGATGCCTGGAACTGGGCGTAGTGGGAGATCAGCGATCACCATTGGGCGCTGAGAGCAATGGCAGGAGGGTCTGCGAAAGGAGAGAAGGAGTGTTTGAGAAGTTGGAGGAAATTCACGAACGGCCCGAGTTGTTCGAGTCGTATACGGCCAGCGAACTGTGGACGGATGAGCACACCTCGTCCCAGATGCTCGCGTTTCACTTGGACGGGACGAAGGACATTTCCTCGCGAAACGCGCCGTTTATCGACCGGTCGGTGGAATGGATCGCATCCAGATTCCGCATCGGCAAGGGAACCAGGATTGCGGATTTCGGGTGCGGACCGGGGCTATACGCCAATCGGCTCGCTAAACGCCACGCCGAGGTAACGGGTATCGATTTCTCGCGCCGGTCCATTGAATACGCAAGAAGAGCCGCCGCCGACGAGAAGCTGAGCGTCGACTATGTGATCCAAAACTATCTTGAATTTGAGACCCGAGACCGGTTCGACCTGATCCTGATGATCATGTGCGACTTCTGCGCCCTCAGCCCGGCACAACGGAAGGCGATGGCGGAGAAGTTTCATAAGTTGCTGAAGCCGGGTGGATCGCTGCTTCTGGACGTGTATTCACCCGTGGCATTTGACCAAAGGGAAGAGGCTTCATCCTATGAGGTAAACGCGTACGGCGGTTTCTGGTCGCCCAGCCGGTATTTCTGTTTCCAAAACACATTCAAGTACGCCGCGGAGAGAGTCGTGCTGGACAAGTACACGATAGTGGAACGGGGACGCACCCGGACGGTGTACAACTGGATGCAACACTTCACGCCGGAAGAGCTGGCCGGGGAGCTTGCCGGGAGTAACTTCTCGGCTGGGGAACTGTATGCGGATGTTGCCGGAGGCCCGTACAACGCCAAGTCGGAGGTGTTCGCGGCGGTGGCCGGGAAGGCGTAGGGCGGCGGTGATCGCGGATGCGGGCGAGCCCGGGATGCCGCTTGCTGCCGCAAGCGGCCGGGCGTGCCGCGGAATCCTACCAGACGTTAACGTGCGAAGACCGCTCTGACCGGAGACGATTCGGCGTAGAATCGAGGATGGCATCAAAGCCATGGCGAGGGTCCCCATCGGGAATGGAGGCGGAACCGGGCGCTAGCTGCGGGCGGCGAAACCGGTGCGTGCGGCCGTGGGGTGGGGGCGCCGGACCAAAGATCATTGGAGGATAACGATGCGTGCTCGTTGGTATTTCGGAATCGGATTGGCAGTCTTGTTTGTGAGCATGATCGGCCTGCTTGTGGCACAGCAGCCGTCGCAACCCGTTTACGACCCGAGCGTGTTGGCCGGGGAGAAGAACTTCGTCGTCGGCGTGCAGCCGCCGTTCATGTGGTTTCACGACACCCCGAAGATGAACGTGCCGGAAGGCTACACGCCGATCTTCAACGGACAGAACCTGACGGGCTGGCACGCCAGTCCGACGAACCACCACGGCGTGACGCCGGACTTCCGCGTGATTCACGGCATCATCGTGGGCACGCAGAGCCCGTTCGCCGACGGCGGAATCCTGCTGACCGACAAGAGCTATAAGAACTTCGACCTGTATATGGAAGTGAAGCCGGATTACGGCTGCGATAGCGGTATCTTCTTCCGCTGCACCGAGGCCGGCCACTGCTACCAGATCACCATGGACTATCTGCCGGGCGGCAGCATGGGCAGCCTGATCACCGAGAACATCAACGGAACCACCGCCGCCGACCGCAACGCGCTGCTGGCCGCAAGGGGGAAACCGCCAGCCGCGCCGCCCGCCAGGGCCGCCGCTCCGGCCGGCCAGGCCGCTCCGCCGCGCCGCGCTCCGCAGACGCCGGTGGTAGGAGGCATTCCGCTCGGACAAACCACACCGGTGGGCGAAGCTGCGTGGATGAAGGCCTGGAAGCGCGAAGCGTGGAATACCGTCCGGCTGCGGGTGGAAGGCGACGTGCCGCACGTGCAGGTGTGGATCAACGACCAGGTGATCACCGACACGCAGGAGAAGACCAATCGCGCCGAAGGCGGCATGGTCACCGGACCGATCGCGATCCAGATGCACGGCGGCAACCGCTGGGTGCAGGGCGGGTTCTGGCGCTGGCGCAACATCGGCATCAAGGAATTGCCGTAGATCCGCAGATCGTTTCGTAGGTTCCGAGCGACGGCGGCCGGAGGACGACTTCGGCCGCCGAGCCGTCGCGGGTAGTTGAGAATGAGGCCGGTTCGCGCTCGGGCCCCAGAGGCGGCGGTGCGGCCGCGCCATCCCCCCACGCAGCCCGGTTCCGGGACGCGTGCTATATTGAATCGCTCGGGCCTGGCAGGGCAGGCCCAATTCCGCGAGGTGACTATGGATCGACGCGCTTTTCTTGGCGGTGCGGCAGCCGTCACGCTTCCAAACGCGTTCGCGCAAAGTGGGGCCGGGAAGGGGCCGGGGTTCTACCTTGTGCAACACTACAAACTTCAACTGGGGTCTCAGGCCACGCGGCTGTCGGACTACCTGGCGAAGACCTATGTGCCCGCGCTCGCCAAGGTGAATGCGGGGGCGGCGCTGATTCTGGACGCGCAACTTTCCGAACACCTGCCTCAGGTGACCGTCATTACGGCGCACGCCTCCATCGAGCAGGCGTGGAGCGTACAGACGCGACTGCGTGCCGACAAAGCGTTTGAAGCGGCGACCGACGCCTGGCAGGCCGGTCCGGAGCCGCCGTATCAGAGCCTCACGACCGAACTGTTGGAGGCCACGGCGTTCACCCCGGCGTTTGCGGCGCCGAATCCGCAGCCGAAGGCGCCGCGCATCTTCGAATCGCGCATCTACCAGACGCACACCGAAAGGGAACTGCGGGGCCTGGTGGGACGTTTCGCCGAGGGCGAGGCCATGCTACTGGCGCGGGCCGGCGCACAACTCGTGCTGTTTGGGACGACGGCGGTCGGGCCGGAGAACCCGAACCTCACCTGGGTGCTCGCGTTCGACACGATGGAAGCGCGGGAGAAGTTCAGCGCGGCGTTCAACGCGGATCCCGACTGGGTGGCGTTGCGCAAGCAGTCGCTGGAGCGCTGGGGACAGATTCCCAGTTACCGCCGCCTTACGCTCTACCGGGCCACGGCCTATTCGCCGATCTGGTAGAGGGGCCGGATCGCGGTCCTCTGAACTGGAGCGCAACGGAAACCTGGAGTGTCTCGTCAAACGCGGCCGCCGGCATGGCGAACGGGATCGGCGGGCGTATCTGCGGGCGCGCGGTTGGGGCGGCGAGATGGGTGCGCGCCCGGTTCAAAGTTGAACGGGAACGCTGACGGAAAAGAAACGGAGGGACTCGGGCGTAAGCCGCAAGCCCCTCCGGGCGCAAGACGAATCCTCCAATTTCCAGTGGCTTCGGTTACGGAACCGGGGTGTCGATCACCTCGTGCTCGTGCTGTCCGGTGGGTGCGTTCAGGACGAACCCATCCTGCCCGGGAATCCACAACTCCGACAGGACGTGAGTCTGGCCGATCTTGTCAAAAACAAGGTGGGCGTCTTTGGGCGTGTTATGCGTGGAGGCGGCAATTCTGGTGAGGATGGGTACCTGCGCGGCGTTCTTGCCGTCGGCGGCGGCGATCCGGATGAACCGCAAGCCCGGGTCGCGAGAGATCTGATATTGGCCGGCGGGGAACTGTTTTTCGCCGGCGGTGAACGCGTGACGGATGGTCACGCGGAGAGACTGTGATTGTGCGAAGGCCGCCAGGGCCGTGAGCGCCATCATCAGAATCGTCCACAGCACGCGTCTGTTATGCAAGGGTTTCCTCCAATCAGGCCTTTGGATGGATCTTGTGCACGCGCGGATGTAACAAAAAGAAACGCAGGAAATGCGGCGATGCAGAGGGTGCGGACGCCCGGCGGTGCGACAGGCGGAAACGCCGTCGCGTTACGCGGCTCCGGCAAGCCGGGCGACGCACTCCAGGAACCGCCGCGAGACGTTGGGCGCGTCGTAGCGGGTGACGCGGGCCGAGCCGGCCTCGACGAGTTGCGCACGCAACTCGGGGTTCGCGTGGAGGCGCGCGAGGGCGGAGGCAAGGGCTTCCGGGTTGTCCGGCTCGACGAGCAGGCCGTGTTCGACCACCTCGGGAACCGCCGCGGCACGCGCGGCGACGATGGGTTTGCCGGCGGCCATCGCTTCCAGAAACACGATCCCGAATCCTTCCTGAAGGCTCGGCAGACAGAAGGCGTCGCAGGCGTTGTACTCGCGTGCCAGAGCGTCCTGCGTGAGATCGCCGAGCCAGTGGACGGTCGGCCGCAATTGCTTCTCGCGCCAGATCGCGCGCAGGCGGTCGCGCTCGGGTCCATTACCAACGATGCGGAAACGGACCGGCGGGACACGGTCGCGCAGAATGGCGGCGGCTGCCAGAAGCACGTCCAGGCGCTTGCGCGGATAGAAACGGCACACGGTGAGAACGGTGAAATGCGATGGGTCGGGCGCGACCGCGTTGCGGGCGAACAGGACGCGCCATCCGGCCAGGTCGATCAATTCGGGCACGATGGCGGGCGGACGGGCCAAGCCGTAGAGTTCCTGCAAGCGGGCGGCGGCGTAGCCACTGGTGGTGACCACGAGGCCGGCGCGGTGGACGTGGCGGCGCTCGCAGGCGGCCTGAACCGACATGCTGAGACGCGTGGCGCCGCGCTCGAAGCGCCTCTCGTCGGCGATGACGCCCTTAATGGAGGCGACGTGCGGGCGGCCGGTGTGCGCGGCGATGCGGTAGCCGTCCATGTCGAAGCCGACGGTGAGATGGTAGCCGTCCCAGCGGCGGCGGCGCAATTGCTCGTTGAACCACAGGCGGTGGAGCGTGAAGGTGGGCAGGTGCGCGGAGGGAGTGACGAGGTCCACCTCGACGCCAAGCTGGCGGAGACCCGCGGCCAGGGCGGAAACTCCGGCAAACGTGCCGCTGCCCCCGGTGGGGGACAACGGCGTCGCAGTCAGGAAAGCGAGGCGCAACCCGACTATTCTATGACGCCGCGCAACGCGGTTCGCGCCAGCGCCAGCTTTTCCTGCGCGATGTAGGCCGTGTTGCGGCGGGCGAGATCGTCGAAATCGACCAGATGGGCGTCGAATTCGGGCCCGTCCACGCAGGCGAACTTCACCTTGCCGTCCACGGCCACGCGGCAACCGCCGCACATCCCGGTGCCGTCGACCATGACCGGGTTGAGGCTGGCGAAGGTTCGCGTGCCCCACTCGCGGGTGAGGTTGGCGGCCGCGCGCATCATGGGGATGGGGCCGATGACGTGCACGGCGTCGGGCGCATTACCGTTTTCGGCGCGCCAAGCGCGCATCAGCTCGACGACGTTGCCCTTGAACTCGCCGCTGCCGTCGTCGGTAGCCCAGCGCAGATCGTCCACGGCGGCTCGAAGCTCGGCATCGAGAATCATGTGCGAGGTCGAACGCGCGCCGCACAGCGCGGTGACACGGTTGCCGGCGTCACGGAAGGCGCGCGCCACGGGAAGCAGTTCCGCCGCGCCCACGCCGCCGGCGACGCAAACGACGTGGCCCACCTTCTCGATGGTGGCCGGAAGGCCGAGGGGCCCCAGCAGGCTGGCGACGCGATCGCCGGGCTCGAGCGCCAGCGCCTGGCGCGAAGTCTTACCGATGCCCTGCACCACCAGGTGAACAGTGCCGCGCGCGGCGTCGCCGCCCAGGATGGTGAGCGGAATGCGTTCGCTGTCCTCATGCGGGCGGATGATGACAAACTGCCCGGCCTTCCAGTGACGCGAGATTTCCGGGGCTTCGATTTCGAGCCATGCGATGTCCGGCGTCAGTTGCCGCTTGGCGACGACGCGCTGGCTGGGGCCGTCGGCGCGGCACTGATGGGCCTCGGCTTCGGGGGCCGGAGCGGGGGCCGCTTCGCCCATGATGGCCTTGTCGATCGCCTCGGCGGCCAGACGGCCGTCGCGCATGGCGAGGATGACGGTGGAGCCGCCGCGCACGACGTCGCCGCCGGCGAAGACGCGCCGCATGCTGGTTTCTCCGTACTCGTTGACCACGATCTTGCCGCGCTTGGTGATGAGTTGCGGGGTGGCGCGCTGCACGGTGGGATTGGGGCTCTGGCCGATGGCCATGACCACGGTGTCCACCGGCTCGCGGTATTCCGAACCGGGCTGCGGGACGGGAGACCGGCGGCCGGACTCGTCCACTTCGCCGAGTTCCATGCGGATGCATTCCATTTCACGGAGGATGCCCTTGTCGTCGCCGAAGAGGGCGACGGGCGCGGCCAGAAACTCGAAGCGCACGCCTTCTTCCTCGGCGTGTTCGATCTCCTCCAGGCGGGCGCGCAGTTCGGCGCGTCCGCGCCGGAACAGGACGGTGACGTCGCTGCCCATGCGCTTGGCCCAACGTGCGGCGTCCATGGCGGAGTTGCCGCCGCCCACCACGACGACGCGTTTGCCGACGAGCACCGGCGTGTCGGAGGCCGGAAACTCATAGGCGCGCATCAGATTGATGCGGGTGAGAAATTCGTTGGCCGTGTAAACGCCAATCAGGTTCTCGCCGGGGATTCCCATGAGGTGCGGCAGGCCCGCGCCGGTTCCCAGGAAGACGGCCGAATAACCTTCGGCGAACAACTCGTCGACGGTCTCGGTGCGGCCGACGATGAAGTCGCGGCGGAACTCGACGCCCATCTTGCCGAGGCGTTCGATTTCGTCGTTGAGAATGTTGCGCGGCAGGCGGAACGGCGGGATGCCGTAGGCGAGCACACCGCCCAGTTCGTGCAACGCCTCGAAGATGGTGACCTTGTAGCCCTTTCGCACCAGGTCGAAGGCGGCGATCAACGAGGCAGGGCCGCTGCCGACCAGCGCGACCTTGAAGCCGTTGGGCGCGGCGACCGGAGGCAGGCGCAGCTCGCCCGAGCTGCGGAAATGATCCGCCGCGAAGCGTTCAAGGGAACCGATGGCCACCGGGTCGAGCTTCTTGCCGAGCAGGCAGGCGTTCTCGCAAAACAGTTCGTGCTGGCAGACGCGGCCGCAAATGCCGGGAAACGGGCTCTGCTCGTTGATCTTGTCGAAAGCGCCGGCCGGGTCGCCTTCGACCAGCTTGCCGATGAACGACTTGATGTCGATGTGCAGCGGGCAGGCGTCTATGCACTTCGGGTCGCGGCAATCCAGGCAGCGCAAGGCCTCCAGCAGCGCCTGTTCCTGCGTGAAACCGAGAGCGACTTCCTCCGGCGTGGTGGCGCGGGTCTCCGGGGCCAGCAGCGGCAACTGTTGCCGTGGTAACTTCGGGTTGCGGCGCGGCTTGGAACTCGCCGGGCGGCCCTGCTGGGTGGTCGGATTCGACACGGAACCGGATTCTGGCATGGCGCTCCTTAGTTGTACCGCGGGTTTACGAAGTACGTTCCCAGTCCCCCAAACCCGATAAGAACAATTTTAGAGGATAGGGTTAGCCGTCACAACCGCGCAGATCCGTGGCGCGGAGCAGGGTGCGCGAGCCGGAGAGGCGGGATGAGAACGCGCGGCGGGAGCCGGGCGGCGTGGTGGCGGGGAGGGGCGGACGGTGTGTGCGCCGCGCGCCCGTTCCCGCCTGGAGCGAAGCGGCGTCAGTTCACGCCGCGGCCGGCAAAGTAGGCCGAGTACTGTTTGTCCATGCCCTGAATGTGGCCAATGAGCCACTTCTTGAGGAAGTCGGCGGCGCGCAGGGCCAGGCCGATCTTCTTTTCGCGGGCCTCGGCGGCCATGCTCTGGACCTTGGCGACGAACTCCCGGTGGGCTTGCTGCTGTTCGGCCAACTTGGGGTAGCCGTGGCGTTGCATCAGGTCCTCTTCGTTTTTGAAGTGGATACGGGTGTACTCGACCAGGTCGTCGATCACCGCTCCCATGATCTCGCCGGCTTTGCCGGCGGCCATCGCCTCGTACAGGCCGTTGATCAGCTCAATCAGCCGCTTGTGCTCGGCGTCCATCGCACCCACGCCGACGCTGAAGTTTGCGCTCCACTGGAAAGCTGCCACGCGATTTCTCCTCGCAGGTCCATCGGCCGCTGCGGGCGCAGCCATTAGGGCATCGGCGGGGATTGGCCGGCGGCGCGGTTCCGCCGCATCGGGTGGCGGGGAGGCCGAGGCAAAGCGATCATCTTCGTCCGGCGGGGTGCCCCCTCCCGGCCGGGCGCTCCCAGGGCGCTGCTCCGGTCTACGCCGGACCGCGATCCAGGAGGCGCTGGATCGTATCCAGGCGCTGCCGAAGTTGGTCGCGGTAGCGCCGGTGATCGGTGTGGCGGATTTCGACCTGGAGCCGGTCGCGCTCGGCCGACAGCAACTCGCGCAGAATGACGTGTTCGTCCTCGCTCAGGCTGAGCGCCAGTTCTCCGGTTGGATTCATTGCGTCCTCCTTTCGGCGCGGCGGCCGGCGCCGCGAGCTAGTTTCGCCAGTAGATCTCCGTCCACCGCGCGGACCCGTTGGCGTCTTTCAGGCGGAGACGGCGGGTGATGACCTTGCCGTCCCGCGAAATCGATGTGGTGATCGACTGGGCCGCTCTCCCGTCGTCGGACCTCAATTCCGCGCGAATGGTGCGGGCGTCCTGGCGGGTGAGTTTGACCTTGCCCGGCCCGAAGTCGGTATTGGCCGCGTACTCCTTGCCATCGACCGTGCCGCTGAAATCGAAGTGCCTCAGCTCCTGCGACGCGTCGACAACCGTGCCATAGTACCGGACCGAGGGTTCGCGGTGCTCGATGGTCACCATGCAGCTTACGACCTTCGGCCGCTTGCCCCAGCGAGACTGTTCCACGTTGAGTTTCCAGACGCCCGAAAGGTCGGCCGCTTGCGCGAGGCACAACTCGGGAAAGAGCGCGAGAACGGAAAGAGCCAGAAGCTTCGCCGGTGCCTTCATCGGAAGCTCCCTCCTGCAAGGTCAGTATAGTCCCGTTCGGCCGCGCGGGAACCACCTATTTTGCGGGGGAGCGCCCCGGCCCGCGGCTACTTTTTGATCATCGTCAGCAGCACGATCAAGTCCGTTTTCGCCTTGATGCCGTGCTCCAGGTAGGGCGTCATATAGACGAAGGCGCCTTCGCGGGTGTCCTGTTCGTCCGTGCCCAGACGCAGGGCGGCTTCGCCCTTGAGGAAGGTAAGGGTGGCAGGGAAGGGCGCGGTGTGGGCGGAAAGCTCCTGGCCCGCGGCGAAGCCGAAGAGGACCACCTTGGAGCGGTCGTCGCTTTGAATCGTCTGACTCAGGATGCCATTCTCGGGGACCTGGGTGTGCGCGCGCACGTCTGGGATGAGGGTGTATTTTTCGGCCATGATCGTCTCCTGACAATAGGATGCACCCGGGAGCCGAAAAATGCTGTGATCGGGGTCACGAACGGGGGGGGCGTCGGCGGTCAAAGCAATCGCTTCGTTCGCGGGCGGCTGAGGCGCTGCTTCAGGCGTTCTTCGCGGTGTCGGAGTTCGGGCGAGTCTTCCAGATCGAGCGCCGCTCGGGTGAACTCCAGGGCCATGGCGTGGTTGCGGTCGTGGTGCTCGTAGTGCTTCGCCAATTCCACCAGGGCCGCGACGCGGTGCGGGTTGCGCGTTGTGGATAGCTCGGTGAATGCCTGCAACGCCGCGTCCTGGCGGCCCAGGCGCTTTTCGATCAGGGCGACGTCCCAAAGCGTGCGGAATAACAGGTCGTCGGGCAGGCCCAGATCGACGGCGCGACGCAGCAGCGCGAGCGACTCATCGTAGCGCTCGGCGCGGGCGAGCCAGCGCGCCAGGCCCACCCAATCGGCGCCATGGGCGAGCGGTGCGTCCTGGGGCGAGCGGAAGGCCAGCGGCACGATGCCCGTCAGGCAGGCCAGGCTCAGGATGTCGATGGCGTTGTGGTGGAAGATGGGCACCAGCCGCACGGCCTGCTTGGTGCGCAGGTACTCGAAGTAGACGTAGGGGATCATCTCACCGGGCAGATCGCCCTGCCGCTCCACGCCCAGGACTTGGTTTTCCAGATCCACGAGGCGGCAGCTTTCCAGGCGCAGCTTCCACAGGCGGCGTGCGCCGGCCAGCAGGTCCAGGTGAGCGAGCCGGTCGAAGGGCGGACGGCGGCGCATCATGCGGAAGCGGGTTTCCAGCAGCGGCTGGTCGTAGGCCTTGCCGTTATAGGTGACCAGGACGTCGAACGGCGCCAAGTGTTCGTCCAGCGCGTGCATGAGGCTGGCTTCCTCGGCGAAGTCGCGCATGAAGAACTGGCGCACGCGGAAGCCGTCGGCCGCGATGCGCCCCACGCCCACCAGGAACGCGTAGGTGCCGGAGCCCGTGGCCAGGCCCGTGGTCTCGGTGTCCAGAAACGCCCAGCGCGACGGGGGGGTCGCGGGCACGGCGCCTTCGGAAAGCGCGCCCAGAAGGTCTGCGGGGAGGTCTTCGAGGACGGAAATGTCCATGCTGCCGTGGCGGCGGTGGCGCGCGTACAGCTTTTCGGTCTCGAAGTGCGCGCCGTGCGGGGTCTCCACGACATCGCCGCTCATGAACTCGTCGACGAAGTGGTGCAGCGGGGCGAAGGCTTCAGGATCGGGCTCGGGAGCGGGAGCGGGCTCCGGGCGCGGCGCAGCCCACTTTTGGTCGATGCGCCGGATCCTGCGCCTTAAGACGGCGAGCTGTTGCTGGATGTCCTCCACGCCGAATTCGCCTTTTCTTTGCCCACTATAAACTGCGTGTCCAGCCGGATCAAGCGGCGCCGGCGTCCTCGATGGCCTGGGAGAGATCCTCCCACTCGGCCAGCAGCGCGGCCAGGTCCTTCCGCGCGGCCTCCAAGGCGTTGTTCAGGCGCACCGTCTCCTCGACGCTCTTGAAGTCGGCCAGGGCGCGCTCCAATTCGGCGATCTCCGCTTCTCGCCGCGCGACGTCCTCTTCGAGCGCCTGGCAGCGCTCCCGCATCTGGCGTAAGCGGATGGGATTGAGGCGCTTCGCCTTGGATTCCGGAGCGGCGCCGGAAGCGCCGGCCGGGGCTTCTGCGGCGGCGATGGATGGCTCCGTGGCGGCGGCCTGCGCGGACTTGCGCCAAAGGTAGTCCTCGTAATTTCCGGGGTAGACGCGGACTTCCCCGCCGGCGACGTCGAAGATGCGCGTGGCGAGCTTGTCGATGAAGTAGCGGTCGTGACTGACGAAGACCAGCGTGCCGGTGAACTCCTGTAGGGAATCGAGCAGCACGTCCTTGGCGCGCAGGTCCAGGTGGTTAGTGGGTTCATCGAGAAGCAGGAAGTTCGAAGGATGCAAGAGCAGGCGAGCAAGGGCGTAGCGGTTACGCTCGCCGCCGCTCAGTACGCCGACGGGCCTGAAGACGTCCTCTTCAGAAAACAGAAAGCAGCCGAGCAGCGTGCGGAGTTCGGTGAGCGTGGAGCGCGGCGAGAGGTTGCCCAGATCGTCGAGCAGCCGGACGGCGGGATCGAGTTCCTTGTACTGGTCCTGCGCGAAGTATTCGGTTTCGACGTTGTGGCCCACGGTGAACTCGCCCGCGGTGAGCGGCTCGGTGCCGGCCAGCATGCGGATGAGCGTGGACTTGCCCGCGCCGTTGACGCCGACCAGCGCCACGCGGTCGCCGCGCTCGATGACGAAGCTGACGTTTTCGAGCACGCGCTTGGAGCCGTAGAACTTGCTGACGTTACGGAACTCGGAGACGATGCGGCCGCTTGGCTTGGGCTGGGGGAAGGAGAAGTGGATGGACTTCTCTTCGGCGGGCGGCATTTCCACGCGCTCCATGCGTTCCAGTTCCTTGATGCGGCTCTGCACCTGCTTGGCCTTGGTGGCCTGGTAGCGGAAGCGGTTGATGAAGGCTTCCAACTGGCGCACGCGGTCCTGCTGGTTGTTGTAGGCGGCTTCCAGTTGCGCGCGGCGCTCGGTCTTCAGTTCCTGGTAGCGCGAGTAATTGCCGGCGTAGAAATGCAGCCGCCGGTTCCAGATCTCGACCACCTTGCGCACGGTGACATCCAGGAAATAGCGGTCGTGGCTCACCAGGACGAAGGCGTAAGGGTAGGAGCTCAGGTAGGACTCCAGCCAGTTGCGCGCTTCCAAGTCGAGGTGGTTGGTAGGCTCGTCCAGCAACAGCAGGTTCGGCTTTTCGAGCAGAAGTTTGGCGAGCGCGATGCGCATCTGCCAGCCGCCGGAAAACTCCTCGGTGCGGCGGCGCCAGTCGTCCTTGGGAAAGCTGAGGCCGCTGAGCACGGTGCCGACCTGCGCATCCAACGCGTAGCCGTCCAGGGTGCGGAACTCGTGCTCCAGGCGGTGGAAGCGCTCGGCGACCTCGGCGTACTCGACGCCGGCGGGGTCCAGGCGGGACATTTCCCGGGTGAGGCTCTCCAGTTCGGTCTCCGCGGCGCGCAGGTGGTCGAAGACCGACAGGCATTCGGCGAAGACGCTGCGGCCGGACAACTCCAGACCGTATTGCGGAAGGTAGCCGGCGCTGGTTCCCTTGGTGGAAGAGAGGGAGCCGTAATCGAGCGACTCCAGGCCGGCGAGGACTTTGAGCAGAGTACTCTTGCCGGTGCCGTTGGCCCCGACCAGGCCGATGCCGTCGCCGGGGTTGATCTGCCAGGAGGCGTCCTGGAAAAGGAGTTTCTCGCCGAAGCGTTTTCCGGCGGAGGTGAGCTGGATCACTGGACCGGGCCGCAGAAGAACTCGAGCGCCTGTGCGATGTAGCCTTTCAACTCGGAACGGGGCACGACGGCGTCGAGAAAACCGGTTTTCAGAAGGAACTCGGATCGCTGGAAGCCCTCGGGGAGCTTCTGGCGGATGGTCTGCTCGATGACGCGCGGGCCGGCGAAACCGATCAGCGCGCCGGGTTCGCCGATGTTCAGGTCGCCGAGCATGGCGAAGCTGGCCGTGGTGCCGCCGGTGGTGGGGTCGGAACAAACGCTGATGTAGGGGACCTTGACGGCGTCCAGGCGGGTGAGAGCGGCTGAGACCTTGGCCATTTGCACAAGGCTGACCATGCCTTCCTGCATGCGCATGCCGCCGGAGGCCGAGACCACGATGAGCGGATGCCGATGCTCGGCGGAGCGTTCCACGGCGCGCGTCAGCACCTCGCCCACGACCGTGCCGACGCTGCCGCCGATGAACTTCAGTTCCAGCACGCATACGTTGACAGGGCGTCCGTTGAGCCGGCCGGAAGCCGAGAGGATCGCGTCGTTGAGCGCGGTGGCCTTCTTCATGGCGGCCAGGCGGTCTTTATAGGAACGTTGATCGACGAACCCGAGCGGGTCGGTGGAAACCAGGTTGCGATCGTGTTCGGTCCACTCGGCCCCGTCCAAAAGCATGCGCAGGCGGGCGACGGCGTTGATCTTGAAATGGAAGCCGCACTTGGGGCAGACCTGCAGCGTCTCTTCCAGCGCCTTGCGCCAGATGATCTGGCGGCAACTGTCGCACTTGAGCCAGAGGCCCTCGGTGCGGACGCTTTTCTCCTGGCCGGCGTTTGGGACTTCGCGAGCCGTTTTCTCTCTGGTAAACCAGGCCATGTGTCGTTCAGTACTCGATGCCCCGCTGCGCCGGAACGCCGCTGTAGAACGGGTGCTTGATCTCTTTCATCTCGGTCACCAGGTCGGCGGCGTCCACCAGAGCCTGGGGCGCGTTGCGCCCGGTGCAGATGACGTGCAACTCTCCGGGACGCGCCTTCAACCCGGCCAGCACCGGCTCCAGGGCCAGCATGCCGTAGTCGATGACGTTGACGATCTCGTCAAGGATCAGGATATCGTACTTGCGGGACCGAATGGCCTGGACCGCGGCGTCCCAGGCGGCCTCGGCGGCGCGCACATCCTCGGGGGAGACCGGTTCGGGAGCGAGGGCGACGAAACCGCGGCCCATGGGGCGGATCTCGAAATTGCCGCCGAGAAGCGGCGCGGCGACCAGTTCCCCGAAGTCCCAGAAACCCTTTATAAACTTAAAAATTTGACCCATTACCCGGTGCCCCTGGCCCAAATGCCCCGCCCAAACCCCCGGGACCTAATCCC